>CAZWBF010000069.1:0-2543 GCA_964632185.1 uncultured archaeon | reverse complement strand
TTCCGCATTTTGTACAATAAACCTCTCCATGGATAGGATCTTCTCTAAAACTAGTCCCACCACACTCTGGACAAACCATTCTAGCTTTCTTTTTTGTTCTTGTCTTTTTTCTTGGCATTTTTTATCACTTACAAGTAATTATATACCATTAGTAAGTTACTTAAATATTATACCATTAAATATTTAAATAGAAAATCCGAAAGGTTAATAAGCTTTCGAAAATGAAAGAAGAAAATTTAAACTGGTTGATTGGGTTAATAGAAGGTGAAGGCACGTTTTTTATTAATATTACTATACGTACAGGAGGATTTGGTGTTACACCGATTTTCAAACTCACCTTAGCCGAAAGAGATAGAGATGTAATATTCTCCATAAGAGATATGATTGGATTTGGTAGAGTACAGTTCAAATCTAATAAAACATGGAAGAAACAGGGTATGAGGAATGTTCAAAACCAATATATTTACATAGTAAGTAACATAGAAGATGCTCAAAAACTTACCGAAATTCTGGACGAAGAACTATTCAGAACCTCAAAGAAAAATGACTACTTGCTTTGGAAGGAGGCTGTGGATATAGTAAAAAGTTATCGACATTTAACATATGAAGGATTTATCCGCATTTGTGAAATAAGAGACAAGATGAACTTGGAGGTTAAGAGAAAGAACTACAGGAGTAAAGAGTACTTCCTAAAGTTATTGAAAGAAAAACCTGAATTTTTTTCCCAGAAGAATATTCAAAAACGAAGGAAAACAAGTGCAAGTATAAGGAGGCTTAATAGGTTTGTACATTCCATCGAATAGATTGGAGTCCTCTCAAATCGTCAAAGCTTTCATTGTAGGTTAAACTTCGTACGATTAAATTTAGAATGAGGTGAATGTCTCTTTCACCCTTTAATTTTTATTCTGTTAACTTATTGTTGATGAAATGAAAAATAAAAATTATTGAGTTTCTGTCTTCGCTTGTAAGCATTAAACCCGCTAATATCTATTCCTCTATATAACCCGCTTATTTTAGATTTGCACGGAAAGTAAAGTCTTCATTCCCAAGTCATTATTTTGATAGTAATAATAATTATATATTAAGACATAAAGGGAGAAATAAAATGTTAAACAAAAAGAACATTATCATCTTATGTATTTTTTTATCACTTTCTTTATTTTTGGTTGTTTGGTATTTTGCTCCTCCTTCTGAGGAAGTAAGAAAATTCAATAATAAGATTAATCAGTATCAGCCAGAAATCTTGACTAAGGAGAGAGAGGGTTTACTTTTAGAGTTTGATGATTTTGCTTTTAATCACTTTCCCATCCTTGATGATGATCATCCTCTTTTTGCCTATTCTTATCTTTTTTCTGATTTACATAAGTTTTACAAATTACGTTTTGATAAATTATATGCTGAGATTAAAAATACTCAAGTTCCTGACGGACAAATAAAGCTTTGGTATGTCTATAATATGGGGATAGTGGCGAAAACAAAAAATTTAACTATTGGTTTTGATTTAGCTCATAGATGGATTAACTTTGATATTCCACAACTTGCGGATCAACTTGATATTTTAATTATCAGTCATCCTCATCAAGATCATTATGATAGTTCTTTAGTTAAAAGAGCTTTGAATAGAGGAGTTGCAGTAGTGCTTCCGTCAGGAAAAATTAGAGAAGAATGGCGCAAGCCAATACGCAGCGATCCAAAAGGAAAAGAGTTAAAAGAAATATTTGGCAATTCAGAGCATCTTATCCCTATGGACGAAGATGAGACAAAAGTGATCAAACAAGCCAAAATTACCGCATTGGCTGCTGAACATGGCAAAGGAGAGCTTTCGGTTCCAACCCGTTGGTTTTTAGTTGAGGTTAATGGTTTTACTATTCTCCACACCGACGATGCCGAACTAATTGGCTCCGAAACAGGAGAAGCATTTAAAAAAATCCCCCAAAGCATTGATATCTTTTTAATGGATATCAGAGCCCCAAACAGATTGCGTGAGATTTCTTTTTTAAAACCTAAAATAATTATTCCTCTTCATCATTGGGAAATTTTTCATGGAAGACCAAGGACCATAGATGAAGGGGATTTTAGAAAAATTCTTTCTTTCAAGGACGAAGTGTATCAGCAAATTCCAACATCAAAAGTTATTCCTATGATTTGGGGGGAAAGTATAAGTTTAGAGTCAGAGAGCTAAATCTAAAGTAAATAATTTTTGGCTCGCCCCCAAACTCTATGAAGCCTTCTTGTCCTCCTTTCAGTTGGGTCTGCTAACAGTGCTTATACGGTTTCGTTCGCTGCATTCACTCCATCTCAATTTTTCCTTCGGAAAACTGCGTATAATCGCAATATGTTATACCAACAATAAGTTAACAGAACCCGGTTTTATAAGTCAAAGCTATTTTATAAAGAGTCGAAAATTGCCGCTATAGAAAGTAATATATAATCTAACAATTTATATTAATAAAGAAGGTGGGAAGAATGGGTGAACGCCTTTGCACTGCAACTTATTAAAAATTCTTTAACTATTCCGAAAACTTTTTCTCAACTCAAAAATG
>CAZWBF010000068.1:0-2579 GCA_964632185.1 uncultured archaeon | reverse complement strand
TAAAGATATAGCAAATCATTGTTTAGAAATAGCTAAAGATTTTTTAGATAGAATTTGTGATTATTTAGGAGAGTTCATTTCAAACGAAGAATATAAAGAGAAATACAAAGATTGGAAAAAATCTATACTTGCTGTAAAGAACAAAATAGAAGCTTTGCCAGAAAATTATAAAGGTTTGTTAGATTTTTCGGCACCAAGAATTTTAGATTCAATAAAACTTAATCATGTTAATGTGATAGACTTGGGTGATTTGGACGAAGAGGCTGCAGATGTTGTCGTTTCCCACACTTTAAGAGAAATATTACAAGCTAGAAAAGATTATAAAATCAAAGGAGAGGGTTTAAAATTTCCAATTTTTCTTGTTTTAGAAGAGGCCCATATACTAGCACCCTCCGAAATTAATACCTTATCAAAATATTGGATTGGAAGAATAGCCAGAGAAGGAAGAAAGTTTGGAATTGGTTTATGTTTAGTGAGTCAAAGGCCGAAGAGGTTAAGTTCGGATGCTTTATCCCAATGCAATAATATGATAATTTTAAAGCTTGTTGAACCATCAGACCAAAGACATGTACAACAATCTTCTGAAGCTTTAAGTGAAGAACTTTTAGAACAATTACCTTCTTTGAATGTTGGAGAGGCTGTTATAATTGGGCCCTGCATAAAAGTTCCGGCCTTGGTGAAAATTGATAAGTTCGAAGGAAAGTTAGAAGGAACCGATCCTAATGTGAAGGAAGAGTGGCTAAAAGTGTGGGAAGAAGAGGAAAAAGAAAGAGAAGCTTATTTAGCTTATACCCAGGAACTTATATGGAAAGAAAGAGAAAAACGATTTGGTAAATGAACTTATTGCCTAGAGGCCAAACAACAAATAAGTATTATATTGTTGATTGGGAACATAAGGAGAAGCAAGAAAAAGTGATAAACAAATTAAAAGGTAAGTTATCAGTAGCAATAAATGTAGGTTTAGACAAAATCTTTACTTAGATTTCAATAATTGAGAAAAAAATTTATCAATTTCTCTTCCTTTCAAAGTTTTTAGTCTACCCTTTTCTATAGCCTTAATTTCTGGTAAAAATCTTAGCATTAATAATTTATAATACATCTTTTTTCCCATTTCTTCAGCTAAACTATCAGCTATATTTTTTATCAGTTCTCTATCAATTTTAACATTTTCAGTTAGTTGATAAGTTTTCATACAAACCACTAATAACAATAGATGTATTGTAAGGATATATAATTACATTTGAGTGTTTAAATTTTCTTTATTCTTTTCTTTAAAATTTAGTATCAAGTTTCAGTTATTGAAATACTGGTAATTCTCAAAAATATTTTCAAAATATTTTGAAAGTTTGAGATAAAATAAGAAAACAATCCTGTGATTATAGGAGTGGTTTTCTCTGGCAACTTTTCTGTTTTCTTACATGTGTTATTCTCACAATAATATCCTTCTTGACAACCACAATCTATACAACAATTTGTTTGATTTTCTCCAACATCAATTTCACATATTCCATCTCCACAAACAGTTGATTTTTCACTTTCATTTTCTGTTTCATTTGTTTTGTTAAAAATAACATATTCACATTTCCTTTCTTCCTCAGGCTTATATTTTGTGGTGTTACAGTTGTTTAAATCTACACAACTCCTATACTGAGTACCATTAGGATAACATTCAGACCATTCAGTACAACTCCAGTTTTCTATACAGTCTTTTTGGGTTTTAGGAGGAAGCAAGTTTACTTTAACTTTTTCTATCACTAATCCATGATAAGATGAATCTCCACACTCTAATTTCAAGATGTAAGTTGTTGAATTGTTTTCACATGATGTTTCATACCAACAAATATGATTTTCACATTCCTCTTTAATCTCACAATCTTCAGGTGTTGAGATATTCACATTAAAACTACGAGAATTTGTAGAGAGCCCCTTTAAAACAACACGAACTGCGTCTAGGTTAAAGTCTTTTGCATATATTTCTTCTGATATTGTTTTATATATTCTACTTCCATCAGGAGAAACTTTAAAATATTGAGAATATACAGTTAATGTACAGTAAAGGTTTACATTGTTTTTATTCTCCACATATACTGAAAAATTTCCTGTTGAATTTAAAGTTAAATTTAACTCAGATGGATATACTTCCATATACAAACCAGCTGAAATGTCTTGTATTGTTTTCTCAGGAATTGAGATAGAAGTAACAGTAGTAGTATTAGTAAAGAGAAGATCTGAAGATGTAACAATACTTCCAGGTAGAGGAGTAATTTCGCTTTGTGCTTTTACCAATAACGAACTAGCCAAAAATAGATAAATTATTAATATACTTATTTTAATGAATTTTTGCATTAAAGTTATCATAATTATGAGTTACGCTTAAAATTAAAATAATTTAAACTATTCTCAGGCACAAGTTTTTGTGAAACAATAAATCTAAGAGTTTTTAACTTAATTATTGATGAAAAATGAAATTTGAGTTGGATTTAGAATTTTTAAGAGAATTTGTATCGAGTTTTATTTCCACGTTTTTCGTTTTATTTACGTATCTTTTAGTGCGGTGCTATCAAACTCCACATATAAAT
>CAZWBF010000067.1:0-2595 GCA_964632185.1 uncultured archaeon | reverse complement strand
ACACCGTAACTCTAACATCAAAATTACACTGCAATTCTGAAAACGATTGGTATATATATAGTTATGCATTTAAGCAGTATTCTGTAACTGGAACTCCATCTTGCCCAACTGGAGATTTAAGAAAGGTTTTCGTTGGATGCGAAAACAGACAAAAAGTTTATGATGTCTACAAGATAACCTACGTGCCTAGAAGTTGCATTTCCAAACCGTATTGCGAGAAAAAAGAAGAATTTTTGGGAAAAGATTACGAAGATGTTGAGTGCTGTGTTAATGAAGATTGCCCAACTGGATATGTATGCTCAAATTATAAATGCGTTCAAGTAGAAGCTCCAGCTCCTCCCGAAACTCCACCTCCAGAAGAAAATATAACTGTACCGCCAGAGGAAAATATAACAAAACCAGTACCGCCAGAAGAAAAGCCAACAGAAGCATTATCAATAATAATTTGGATAATAATATTTGGTGCTATAGGATACTTTGCTTATAGGAGGCTTAAGAAATGAACTTGGAAGAAAGGATAATAGAGTTTTTGAGAAGGTATGATTTATCTGATTTAGCCATAGCATTTATAGTTGGCTTATTGTTTACAAACTTATCTTTAGTAATTCACGAGCTTAGCCACGTCATAGTTGCTAGGTATCTCGGCTGTCCAGCGAGCATAAACGAGCTTAACATTTACACCGGATACAGCTCGGTTGGTGAATGCACAAACGATAAGATGGTTATAATAGCTTTGGCTGGACCGATAGGAGCGTTTTTATACGGCTTGTTTTGCTGGTACTATGGAGGAAAGGATTCAATTTTAAGGCTGGCTGGCTTAATTTCCTTCTTCTACTCGGTTATGCCTTCCTTATACCCATTCTTGCCTGGAAGCGATATGTATGCGGCAATAAGATTTGGATTTAGCCCAGCTCTAGGAACTATACTGTGGCTATCAATTTCAGCAATAATTTATTACCTAGTGGCTTTGGAAATTGTGGACAGAGTGAGAATTTTCAAATGAATAAAAATCCTTCTTTCTTAGCCCTAATCCCAAGCTTTATCAAGTTTTCTATGTATTCTGATCTGCTATAAGTTTTTTTCTTTTTCTTAAAATTGTTGTAATTGTCTTCATTTCTCAATTTTTCAATTTCTTCTATAAGTTTTGGATCTATAGTTAAGCTTATTATCCTTTTTGCCACAAATACTATTAGGCTATTAGGCTATTAAAATCTTTATAAATAGACTTATCAAACTCTTTTTTGGGATAACATGGCATCCTTACTAGGTCAAACTCTTGTTGCCCAAACACCACTAACAAACTTCATCCCCTGGATATCACTATTAGTAACGGCTTACTTGCTATACATGATATTCTTCAAAAAAGACAGCAAGTACATAGAGCTGGTAACCACACAGAAAGTTTTAATACCATTGTTCATGCTAGTAGCCCTTGCTTTAGTTCCGTCTTCAGTAATGGCTATGTTTGGATTTGCTGAAACTGCAATGATGACAGTCGTTCAAATAATTACAGCATTCTTAATTTCCATAGCAGTGGTTTCTGGTATAACATTCGTTGCCAGATTCCTCAACCTAATTTAACATAAAAGCCAGCAACTTCACTTCCTTTTTTCTTTTTTTAAATTTAAATAGTGGGAAAGATAAATGGAAATTAATGGAAATTAATTGGAAAAAAGTGGCATTAATTCTTTCGTGTTTGCTTTTAGTTGTATTGATTTCTCGCTATTATTTGTACCTGCACAACATAGATCTTTCTTTTAATCTTTGGAGAGATAATAGGTGTGATTGGGTTTCCACAGATGAATGCGTAAGTTTAAAAGATCTTTATATAGAAAGTATGGATGGTGTAAAGAAAATACTTATTTTTATAATACCGATAAGTATTTTAATAGGTTACACCATAAAAGAATTATGAAAGTTCGGATACAGCTAACAACAATGTTGCTCCTTCTGTTGATAATTCTCTCAATAACGCAGATAGTGTTGCTCCACCAGTTAAGTGTGCAGTTGTTAACAATAGCAATCCAGCAACCAAATCACAACTCTGAAAATATTCAAATTTCAAATTGGAAAAACGATTGCGGTAAGCCCCTAGAGGGCTACGACGGATTGTTCGTCTACATGACAACATGCCCATTCTCTAATAGGATGAAGCCTTTAGTTGAAAAGTCTAACCTGAAGTGGTACTGGGTTGATGTTAGAGATCCAAAGTGCAGAAGCATAGACTTGTCAAAGTTCAACTACAGTGGTTATGTTCCATTCTTCTACTGCTTCAAAACAGGAAGCCATCATACTGGAGCAATGCCAGAAGAGCAATTTATAAATTGGACAAAAACCAACTGTTAAATATGAAAAAACTCTTTTTTCTTTTTATTTTTCTAATTTTGATTAATTATTTTGCTATAGCTTCTCCAGTTCAAGTAACAAAACCACTTTACATAAACACTTCAAAGGTAATGATTGTTGAGTTCAATGAAACGGAAAGTTCGAATCAATTATCTGATTGGAATGAAACATTTGATGGAAATGAAAACAAAACTTTTTACATTAAAATACCAAAGCATGCTGTGGTCAAATTTGCCTATTTAAATGTTT
>CAZWBF010000066.1:0-2632 GCA_964632185.1 uncultured archaeon | reverse complement strand
TTTAAATCAACTTATGATTATGGCCAACTCGTTCAAATCAAACCTTTGGAAAATATATCTTTCCCAATTTTTTATTAATCTATTCTTTGTTTCTGGCGTATTAATTCCATTTCTTACAGATTGGGGTGGTTTAAACTTTACTCAAATAATGATTTTGCAATCTTGGTTTATGCTTTGGGGATTTCTTTTTGAAATTCCTGCAGGAACTCTTGCAGATTATTTAGGTAGAAAATTAACTATTGTTCTAGCTTGCATAATTAATGCTATAGCAGCTCTTGTATATGCTAGCATTCCGAATTTTTACATTTTTATGATTGGTGAAACATTGTGGGCAATGTCAGAAGCTTTATTTTCTGGTACTATCGAAGCTTTTGTCTACGATACATTAAAGAAAATCAAAGAAACAAAAAGATCAAAAAAGGTTTTTGGCAGAATCGAAAGTTTTAGGTTAGGTGGTATTCTAGTTGGTGCTCCAATTGGAAGCGTTATTGCAGCTTATCTTGGGTTAAGAGCTCCGATGCTTTTACTAACAATTCCTTTTATAATCGCTTTCTTCATATCTTTAACAATGAAAGAACCAAGAATAACTTTCAAAGAATCTAGAGATTATTTTGCCATCTTGAAAGGTGGAGTAAAATTTTTCTATAAAAATAAGATTTTGAAAATTCTGGCTTTAGACATGATTTTCATAGGTTCCATAGCCTACTTTATGTTCTGGTTGTACCAACCTATGCTAAAACAAGCTGGTATAAGTATAGCTTATTTTGGTGTAGTTCATGCAGCTTTTGTTGGAAGTCAAATATTGGTCATGAACAATTATGAAAGACTGGAAAGAATTTTTGGATCAAAGAAAAGACTAATATTTTTCAGTGCCTTAATTACAGGGATTATGTTTGTGATAGGAGGTTTAACAACTTTTGCCCCAATTGTTTTATTTGCAATAATAGTTGGTGGTGGTTTTGGCTTAACAAGGAGACCACTCTTTATTAGTTACATGAACAAATACATTCCATCATCAAAGCGGGCAACAGTTTTATCTACTATAGCAATGTTAAGAAGATTCGTTTTGGTTTTAATAAATCCTATAGTTGGTTTATCAGTAGATTGGTCATTAAACAATACTTTGATAATCTTAGGTCTTGCAGCTATAATCTTCTCATTAGTTTCAAGAGTTGAAGAAAGTTATTTAATTGATTAAGAATAAAATTTTAAAATCGTTATCAACATTTCCTTTTCCATTCTTTAAAGAATCTATCTAAAAATGTTTATTGAGTAGGGTCAACAATTCTTCCTAAAAATAAAATATTTCCAGTATCTTTTTGTTGGATTATAAAGATGAATGGGCGATTAGCTATGAACATGTCAAGAGGAAGAGCAGAGCCAAAACCTATCACTATAGTAGTTGCAGCTGCTGCTTCTGTTCCTCTTTCATCAACTTTAATATAAGCTTGATGAATTGCTTTATCTATGTAAAGCATTTTTGTTCCATCCATTCCTGAAAAATCGGCACCTGGCCATTTAAATGCAGTTGGCATTCCTAAATCCTTTAGATTTTCATTTAAATTGTATTTAGTATCAAATTCGAATTTTGGAATACAGATTAGCCTTAATTTTGTTTTTTTCATTTTACTTTTATATTCAGAAAGTTTTTCTATTGTTAAAGGCTCTATACTCTTAAGATTTTCTTTAGGTAATAGGATTAACATAGAAATTTTTTCACCTCTATAAGGCAGCTCCAAAATTTGTAAATATGTTGTGTCAGCATAATTGAATTCTGCTTTCTCCGGCTCCATACACATCATAGGAACTTTTACCTTATTCGTAGGAGTTACATAAAAATCCCTTTCTTTTGTATCTTTTGGGTCAAATTGCCATTTCCACAATCCTTTAAAATAAATTGCATTTGTAAGAACTAATCTGGTTAAAGGATTAAAAGAACCTGGAGGAATTAAGTTTTTAATTTTTCCATTGGTCTGTTCTTCTATAAAGCTATTGATTATTTGCCTTGATTTTTCCGGTTCATTTATAAAGTCAAGGTTTGCTGCCTTCCCACCATAATATTCCTCAACTCTGTTTACGTAATCTTCAAGTAAAGGATAATCTTTTTGGACCCATAATGCATTTCCAGTTCTTAACTCATAGAATTTGCTCGCTTCATTAATATCATTGTAGACTGCAGCAAAATTTGGTCTTAACACACTATAATCTGGAAAATGGAAAACAGATTTTATTTCTTCTGCAGTCTGCCCTCTTGCACCTTCATAAGTCATTGCAAAAGCAGAAAAAATACTATAAGGAGAATAGAAAATATTTCCCTGCTCTCTTTTACTTAATTCAGAATAAAGTTCTAATGCAAATTTATTGTTAGCATTTACTACAGCTTGAACTCCTTCTTGCGTCCAACCTGTTTCGTTTGCTTTTGGTGGTTGCTTTGGTTCATAAGGATAAAGAAATAATATGGCCGAAGCTGTTACTAAAGTAGCTATAATAAGAAGTGCTATCTCACTTGTTAAAATTTTTTTCATAAAGATAATTTTAGCGTATTTCATAAATATATTGAAGGTTAAATAACCCAATTTACAGAAACTTCTTGATATACTTATGAATTATGTATGAAGGTATAAACCATGCT
>CAZWBF010000065.1:0-2711 GCA_964632185.1 uncultured archaeon | reverse complement strand
ACTCTTCAAGATATTTATGAAGTTGACCAATCAAATGGTTGGAATCAAATCAAGAAATACGGTCCATATTATATCTTCAATGCAAGCGTTATAATCGGAGATGGAAAAAAGACAACTTGGGTTGTAGCAACCAATGAATTCATAGATATTTGGAGACCTTGGATAATAAAGAAAAATTCTGGTTTAAGAATGGGTAGATTAGTTAATGATAAACCGATGAATGGTGGTTGGATTCTCTCAAAAGTTCCAAGTAAATATGAATTAATTAATAGCTCTGCGTTCTATGTTGAGAGTGGTGGTACCTTAGAAATGTACGCTGCCTATTACAAAGTATTTGAAGTGAAGGCCCAAAACAATTTAATTATAGAAGATGGAGCAAATTTTGATTGTAAGAGATGTACTATAGAAAGGAATGAAAACTTCAATTTCACAAAAATAAAAATTCCAAAAACTTCTAACTTAGATAATTTTGAAAAAAACGATTATGTAGTTATTGAGGAAGAAGAAAATCATACACTTAAGTTAAAGAATCTTTTAATCCTTAATCCAAGAGAAGCGCCAGACGCCGGAGAAAATTGGACAGTTGAATTTATAACAAAAGGTAAAAATGATTTAACAATAGTTTATTCCAATTCGTCTAAAGAAGATTTAGAATTTATAGGTCTTTTCTGTGATGATGAAAAAAGAATACCTGAAGTATATTATGATCGCATAATATTCAAAAATTGGGAATGTGAAGGAAAGGGAAAAATTATAAATTATGTCAAAGTAAGAGGTTCTCACAAGCTTGTTTTCATTTATGGGTCTGAAACTTACACTGCACATAATGCAGATTTGCCTAATTGTATAAGGTATAATACTGGAACACTCCAAGTTCAAAGTGATGGTTCTTGCTGTACAGCAAGTAGTCCATGTACTTTCCAAGATATTTATGATACTGCTGCAAATCCTTCAAGAATAGACCATCCTAGTGGAACGAATTTGTTTATATTAAAAGTTCCTTTGAGAGTTGGTCAATGGTCAACAGACTGTCAAGGAACAAATCCAAGTTATCATGCATGGGTTGTTTCAAAAAATGATGTCATAATGATTGGTCAACCTGGAAGTACTAATGTTAATGTTATGGTTTGTGAAATGGGACATTTGCAATTTGGAAATTTAACTAATAGTGGACCTGAAGCTGGTTCAACTATACAAACTTATTCAACTTCTCAAGTATGCGACCAAGCAGCCTTATGTGCTTATGATAGACTTGGTTCCGGCTGTACAGATGATGGAGTTCCTGGTGGTGATTTAAGATTTTATTCAAGTACATATACAAGTTTTGAGGTAAATTCTTATCGAAACAATATCGATGCTGGTTCACCTAGTTCAGGTATAGGAAGTTCTTGCCCTGGACAAAGTCATGCCTCTCTACATATAAACAGATTTACATTTGAAACAAGTGGGCCAAAATCTGATTGGGAAAGTGCTGCACCAATTTTATATGTCCCATCTAACACAACAATGTATGACTATGCTGCCTATAATTTGAGATATGCTATGGAAATGAGTGGAGAACCTCCCAAGCCACTAGAAAAATTAAGATTACAAAAAGCAACTTCTGGAATAAGAATTTGTTATGCCCACGGAACAGTTAAAGGATATGAAGGAATAGATAATTTGTATGACGTAAGAATGGGTGGGTATAGAAGATTAATTCTTATCGATTCCATAATAAATGAAAGTAAGATAGATTATAGTGCCTGTGGTTCTGGTAGTGCAGATGATAGTTATATTCTTAGAAAGAGTAGTTTTAACTTAAGAATAAAAGATACAGCTAATAATCCGCTTGGAAATGTTGTAGTTGCTGCAAGAGATTTGGAAGGGAGATTGGCATTTAATACAACAACATATAGTAGTAATGGAACTATACCAGAACAAGTTTTAGATTTTAGGAAAATCCAAGTAAATGCAGATGGCTATGACAACCAACCAAAAGCTCAATATACTCCACATGAATTCTATTTGAGAAAATATGGCTATAAGTACTCTGAAATGATAATGGAAATGACAAGTCCTATTAGCATGGATACAGTTCTTTATCCGAATTCATGTATAGCACTAACAGAATCCCAAGCAGCTTCTCAGACTGGCATAACATATAATCCTCCTTCTCATAAAGATTTTTCTGACAATAGCGAAGACCAAGCTGTTGGTACAGATGATCAAATAACTCTTGCAAATACACCACTAACTCAATCTGAGCATTTTCAAATATTAGATATTACCGGAATGGATGCAACTAGACTTGTCCCACTTTCAGCAATTTCTAAAGATGACTATACTGTAAATTATGAAACTGGAGTAGTATCGTTTGTTGATGGATATGAATCAACAACTGTTAGACCAGTTTACTTTTATGGTGGGAATATAACAATCTCTGAAGATAAAACATTAAGCAATATCTATGACTACATGCAAGCAATTCAAACAAACTATTCTCTTGGCGAAGAATATCTTACTGATGTTTTTACTGTAAGTGATGATTGCCAAACTTATACATCTTATGTTGACCTTATCTTAAACGGTTCAACTATAAATGAAACTAGTGAGAAGAAAGTGAACTTTGCAGATGGTTATGGATTTTCAGCAACTTCTCAAAATGGTACAACGATTAACGTTATTTCAGATACTTGGAGATTTAGATGGTTCTCTGATAATGGAACTTT
>CAZWBF010000064.1:0-2744 GCA_964632185.1 uncultured archaeon | reverse complement strand
TTTTAAAGCTATTAGAGAATTAGAAGGAACAGAAGCATCAAAAGAGCTACTACATCAAAGCCTCAATATTTAAAGAAGTCACACCCAACATGATAATAACAAGGGAAGAGATCTTCAGCCTCAGCGCATCCATCATCAAAGCAGAAACACTAAACAAAGTAATCAAAATAATAAACTAATGCACAATATGGATTATTCAGTATATCATTGGCAAGCATATTTTTGTCAATTCCTTTTAATCGCTTCACATATTGTGTCAAAATCCTCTTTCATTATTCTAATAATTGAAACTTGTAAATACTGATTCCATGTTTTTCCTTTTATCTGCAATAAAAGTAATATCATCAATGAAATTAGGATTGATCCATTTTGCTTTACTTCCTTCCTCTACAATAGAATAAGATATTTTAACAGGTTTTAGCTTCATGAAGGATTTTAAACTTTATTCTGTACGGAAATAAAAATTCTTTTACCTTTAGTCCATCCTATATCCTTTTCTTCATAGAACCAGTTACCTATGAATTCCATAACCGCGACAAATTTTCCACCATGAGTATATACTACCGCTTGGCCTCCTGTTTTCAGAAATTTTTGAAGAGTTACATAATATCTTGCATTCATCCCCCAAACATTATTTCTTTTACATATTTCCCAGTTTTCAGGTGACGTAACTATACACCAATATCTTTTATATGTTATTCCTCCTAGCTGACAATTTTGAAGATGAAGGAAACTACTCTATTTAATATTGCTGATCCTTAATTTTTTAGCGGTGATTAAATTAATCTACAATATCATAACCATGGCTTACTTGAGGGAAGCATTAAACAAACTTCTTATGGATAATATAGTATGTAATGTTGTTTATAGCTTTAGCTTTGTTGTTTTTATTAGTGTTAGTGATTTGAGTAGTTGATTTAAGGTGTAGGCTTCATTTTTCATGATATCTAAATTATATTTGAGTAGTTTAATATTGTTTTCAGATTTGATTATTTTTCGTGGAAAATCTTTTGCTATTAAGCATGCCCCAATACATTCTGATCCGATCTCTGCTCTATATTTTTCAAGCTGTTTTAGATCTCTTAGGTAAGCTCTGCCACTTTTAACTTCTATTATTATGAGTTTTGCTTTGCCTATTGGTGTTCGTTCCTTAATTAAAATATCTACATGCCCTTCGGGTAAAGCTTTCTCGCCCAATACTTCCAAGTATCTTGGTTGAGTTTCTGAAATTTCCATAAGTTCTAGGAATCTGGCAAGATTATTTTCTTGACTTAAATACTTCCTTATCAAAGCCTGTAAAATCATTTCCCTAAGTGGATAGACATCCACCATATTCACCCTACTCTTATCCAGAGAAAACTTCGGAGTAAAAACACCATATTTCTTCAGGTCAACACTCTTAAACAAATAATTTTCAACAAGCTCACCTAACTGAGATGCGCACTGAAGAGTCGTCTGATCAGCCTGAAAATGAGTCTTAGCATAACCACCACGCAACAATAAATTCTCAGCAACATAGGCAAACTCAGCACGAACCAAAGACTCCCTAAACCAACGAACAGGCTCAAGCAACAAACGAAAAGGAAAATAATAAACCCTACCAGACCTAAACTCAAGAGGCTTCCAGGGAGGAGCCTCCTCAGCCCTCAAAATAGCCATCTTATCACTAACCCTATAAAGATTATAAATATGAGCAGCGTAAAGAAAAGAAACAAAATCACCAACCTCAACATCACAAAAAGCCCAAACACCATTCACACTGCCAGGAAAACCAGCCATACCAAAATCCAAACACAAACCCAAATTCTCCCTATTAGAAACAGCAACCAAAAAATAATTAACCACCAACACACCCTCCACAGAATCTCTTAACAATACGTGTTTTATATTTTAAACTACTATTGTTAAATAATTTGTACTTTTTACATTCTCTCAGGGCATGAACATTTTTAGACAAGAGGTTTACATTTGAGGGGATCCTGAAGAGATCTTGAGCTTCATATCTGTTCATCTATCCCATGTGGTAATGATGTGGCTACGGCTATCAATACTGGAACGGAGTTTTTAATGCATATTGCTACTTCAAGTTCTTCGTCTGCTTTTTCAGTGCTATACTCATGCTTCTATTTTCTACGATTCTAGCCGCGAAATGGTTGTTGTTTTTCATTATTTTGTTAATCTATTTGTGTGCTATGACCGCGATTTCTACCAATGCATTGGGAGCCAGTTCTACTCCGACTGTTACTCTTGCTGGTAATTCCTTTTGAAGTTTTTCTTATACTCTTCGTTGAATTTATCGAATAGTCTTTTCTCTCTTAGGAATACAAATGACATCAGTATGTTATCTAAACTGCTGTCGGCTACTTTAAGTATCTTCTCTATGTTTTGAATTACCTTCTTTGTTTGAGCTGTTATGTCGCCTTCAATTATCTCTCCTCCATCTTTATCTCTGGCCAGTTGTCCTGAGACAAAGATGAGACCATTAAATTCCACCGCTTGATTATATGCGCCACCTGGTTTGGGGGGCTTCATCTTTTTTATTATTTTCTTTATGGTTTATCTTCTAATGTTTACTCTTTTTTGTTTATGATGATGCTTTTCCAAGTTTATATTCTTCTATTAATATTTCTAGATGAGCGAAAAATTGACTGAGCGGGGGCTGAAAGGGGAGCGAAAAGGGGACCGAAAATAGACCGAAATTGAGACCGAAACCGAGCGAGAAGGTGAGCGAAAAGTAAGCGGGG
>CAZWBF010000063.1:0-2931 GCA_964632185.1 uncultured archaeon | reverse complement strand
AGCTTTACTGCAGTCTGGTGCTGTAGTCCGGTTGAGGTTGCATAGAGTAGTTGGGACCCGTTATCAGGCGTAGGCTTCGGCCGAGGCCGAGGGGAAAGTGTAACACCAACCAATCTCAACCGAACTACTTACCCGAAAGGGGACACCACCAGATGGGCAGTTTGGCTGGGGCGGTACGCCTCCGGTAATGCATCGGAGGCGCCCAAAGGTCCCCTCATCCGGGTCATGGTAGAAGCTCAATGATTATACCATCCCAGTATGATTTTTATGAATAGAGAGGTAGCTCATGATGAGTTTCTACCACCCGAGAGAAATCCGGAGTAGAGTGCAAGCGCAAAAGGGGGCCTGACTGGATCCCGCAAAGCGAGGGATCCAGCCGCGAAAGCGTGGGCTAGCGATCAGTCAACTCCCATTAGTGGGGGTTGGCTGTATCAGAAAAGCTACCTCGGGGATAATGGGTTCGTGGCCCCTGAAAGCCCACATTGACGGGGCGCGTTGATACGTCGCTGTCGGCTCCCCCCCTCCTGGCCGTGCAGCAGCGGCCAAGGGTACAGGTGTCCACTGGTTAAAGGGGGTCGTTAGCTGGGTAGATGTTCCAAATTTTTTGGAACATCCCAGAATCAGAACGTCGTGAGACAGTTCGGTCGCTATCTACCGGAGGTGCCGGCCGCCTGACCGGAAGGAGGGATAAGTACGAAAGGAACATCCCTCCGGGGCCTCTGGTCTACCGGTTGTATTTGCATCGCCGGGCAGCCACGCCCTACGGAGATAAGAGCTGAAGGCATCTAAGCTCGAAACTCTCCGGAAAAATAGGCGGCCATTCGCTTGGCTGAGTTCGCTCGGTCAAGCGACGAGGGCTCTTCTAGACGAGAAGGTTGATGGAGTGGAGGTGTAAGTAGCAAGCTTTTTGCGAGCTACGAGCCTGCCACTCCCAATCGCCCGAGGGTCAGGACCTTGCTAAAAGCTAGCCTATGACAGCCATTCTCTTTTTATTTTTAACCCAAAAATTTCTATTTATAAAAGACTTACTTAAAACAATCTCAAAATATATTTTTACTGATGTTACCCTTTTTTGCAAAAATTACGGATATAAAAAAGAAATAAAAGCAGAAGAAATTCTATTCGTAAAATTACATGGAAATTATTGCCCAAAATGTAAAAATTTGCTAAAATCCCAACTAAGCCATATTCACTTTAATTCTTTTATAGTCCTTTGCCCAAGAACTTCAAAATAATAAATCTCTTGTCCAGAGCTAAGCTGACCTTTTTTTTCTTCTGGTATATCTACTTCAAAAGTTTCGTAAGTAGATAAATCCATAAGCTGAACTCTATCTCCAACTACTGCCAAAACTTGTGCAGTTTTCTTCTCAATAATTGGTACTTCTACTTCTTCATCTGCAGGCTTCACTACACTTCTTCTTTTTCCGTCAAATATTCCTATTCCTTCCAACCTTGCTTTCGCTGCTCCATGTTTTCCAGCAACAGAAATAGAAACCTTATCTACTCTACAAGGCACATTATCTATTAAAACAAACTGACCTTTTTTCAAACTTTTTATAATTTGTCTAGTTACACTCATCCTTTAATCCTCCTTGCAGCAAGCACTATATCTTCTTTTTTAACAGTAACCCTCTTTGCATGATTGCAAAATTCAATCGCATCTTTTGCTATTCTATTTGCAATTTCCATTGTAACATTTTTTAATTCAACTAAAGCTTCTTTTGAAACTCTTTCAGCTCCAGCTTTTTTTGCTAGTCTTTCCAAAGTAAATAAAGCTAAATCTTTTGCCATATAAAATAATAAGTTGCTCTTTAAATAAAAATAATTTTCAGTTTTCACTTTACTTCAAACAAATTAGTACTCAAATACTTCATTCCACTATCAGGTAATACAGCAACTATAGTTTGATTTTTACCAAGTTCCTTTGCTTTTTTTAATGCAACATACATTATCGCTGCAGCACTTATACCAATAAGTAATCCTTCTTTTCTTGCTATTTTTCGCGCAACTTCGAATATCTTAGGCAATTTCTCTTCACTTATCTCTACAACTTCATCAAACCATTTTTTCCTAAAGAGTTGAGTTGGATATTTTTCTTTTGGATTTCTTAGTCCTTGAATACTTACTCCTATTTTTGGTGTTACTCCTACAACCCTTATTTTTGGATTGTACTTTTTGACGCGCATTGAAACTCCTATACCAGTTCCTGCTGTTCCAATACCAACTACAATCATATCAACTTTTCCTTCTGTTTGTTCAATTATTTCTTTACCAGTTGTTTGATAATGAGCTAGTATGTTTGCTGGATCTTTAAACTGATTTATATCTATATACTTTTCTGGGTTTTCTCTAAGTAATTTTTGTTTAAGTTCTATAGCACCGCTCGTTCTTTTTTCCCCTGGAGAAAGTATTAAATTTGCTCCATAGGCTTTTATTATCTTTCTTCTTTCTACACTCACTGATTCTGGCATTACAATAGTAATTTTGTAGCCTTTAGCAGCCGCTATCATTGCTAAAGCTATGCCAGTATTGCCAGATGTTGCTTCTAGTATAACTTTATCTTTTGTCAATTTCCCAGATGCTTCTGCATATTCTATAAGATACTTAGCCATTCTATCTTTTATTGAGCCACTAATATTATACCATTCAAGCTTTGCTAGAATAGTTGCATCTTCTTTTCTAGTTAATTTGTTTATTCTTATTAAAGGTGTATTCCCTATTAATTCCAATATATCATTAACAACTTTCATAACATCATCTCTCAATATAAAACAACTTCCTTCTCAAATCCCATAGAACAGGAATTTCTTTAACTATATTTTTCCTCTTCAAAATTGAAAGATTATATCTTAAAGTTCTTTCTGCTATCTTTGTTTCATTTTTGAGTTGAGAAAAAGTTTTCGGAATAGTTAAAGAATTTTTAATAAGTTG
>CAZWBF010000062.1:0-2969 GCA_964632185.1 uncultured archaeon | reverse complement strand
TATAATTAATTTTTTCTCTTTCATAACTTCCATGCAATCTGAAATATGCAATTTTCTTTTTTGAGAAATATAACGGTTCATCTTTAACTAAATCAACACAAGCTATTAAATCAAACTTTTTACAAATTTTTTTAAATCCTTTTTTGTTCCACCCTCTTAATTCCAAAGCTATAGAAATTCCATTTCTTTCAATTTTCGAAAAGAATTTTTCTGCATTTCTTATATTTTCTTCACTTTCTTTAAAACTTTTTGGTAATTGAATCAAACAAACTTTTGCTTTCAATATCTTACAAATTTCTAAAGTTTTTTTCCAGAAAACAAAAACTTCTTTTGTCGGCTTTAAAAAACCAACTTTATCTTTCAATTCTTCTAAATTTAATCCACTTCTTCTCCATGTTGGGCTTGAGATAGGATGAGTAATTCCTTGGAAAGCTTTTACACAAAAAATAAAATTAGAAGGAAATTCTTTTTTCCATTTTTCAACAGTTTCCAATCTTGGTAATTTATAGAATGTGGATTGGAGTTCAACAACCGAAAATTTTTGAGAATACTTTTTCATACTTATTGGAAATCCACAACATCCTACATAGATTTTCATGCTAATTCAAATTATTGTTATTATTATTTTTGTTATTAAAATTCCAAAAACTAACCCAACCATTACGAAAGTAAGAAGAAGTGACCAATGTATTAATTCTAAAGGAATAACTCCAAAGAATGTGTTTAATGGAGAGTAAATCACAAATAATTGCAATAATACTGAAATGATTAAGGCTAAAATTAACCATGAATTACTGAAAATACTAAGCTTTTCGCCATATCTTATAGTTGCTATTCTTACAAATTCATAAAGAATAAAACCTGTAAAAGTCATGGTTGTAGCAATATTAAGTCCAAATAAATACAAGCTTACAAAGAAAGTTGAAAGTAAAATACATGTTTTCTTTATACCAATAGCTAATATAAGAGAGGCTAATCTCTTATCAATAATTTTTTCTCCTTTTTTTCTAGGTCTTCTCTTCATTATTCCTGGATTTGGCGGATCTATTCCCAACGCTAAAGCAGGTCCACCATCAGTTAACAAATTAATCCATAAAAGTTGTGCAGCAGTTATTGGTAAGTAGCCGAATAAAGAAGTAAAGAAGATAACAAAAATTTCAGCAAAATTACAAGTAAGTAAATAGTTAACAAACTTTCTTATATTATCAAAAATTCTTCTTCCTTGCTTTATAGCATCTACTATCGTTTTAAAATCATCATCAAGCAAAACCATATCGCTAGCTTCTTTAGCAACTTCTGTACCTCTAATTCCCATTGCAATTCCAACATCAGCAGATTTTAATGCTGGGGCATCGTTTACACCATCTCCAGTCATGGCAACTCTATATCCTTTAGCTTGCAACGCTTTTAAAATTCTAACTTTGTGCGAAGGAACTGCTCTTGCAAAAATATCAATTTTTTCTATTATATTTTCAAGTTCTTTTTGACTCATCTTATCTAATTCATTCCCTTCTATACTTTTTGTTCCAATACCAATTTCTTTTGCTATTGCTTCGGCAGTAACTTTATTATCTCCGGTAATCATAATAACTTTAATACCCGCTTCCTTACACATTTTTATGGCATCTTTAACTTCTTTTCTTGGAGGGTCCATCATTGCTTGTAAACCAAGAAATATCATTTCCTTCTCAACTTCTTTTTTATTTTCGTAAGAATCAAATTCTTTGTAAGCAAAACCTAAAACACGTAATCCTTGAGAAGCAAATTTTTCAGTAATTTTTAATATTTCTTTCTTCCTTTCTTTATCTAGTTCTTTTACTTCTCCATCTTCTAAAATTTTATCACATTTCTCTAAAATAATTTCTGGAGCACCTTTTGTGTATGAAAAATATTTTTTATTTTTATGAATAGTTGTCATTAGTTTTCTTTCAGAAGAGAATGAAATCTCATCAATTCTTTTCTCTTTTTCTTTAATCCCACCTTTCTTTGCAGCTATTACCAATGCAATTTCAGTCGGGTTTCCTATATATTTTCCATCTTCTTCTATCACATTATTACAATTAAGACCTGCTTTTAACAAAGGTAGAAGCTCTTTTGGATCTACTTCTTTTCCATTGTAAAGAAACTTTCCTTCTAAAGAATAGCCAACTCCACTAACTTCAAAAATTTTTCCATTAAAATAAATCTTTCTTACTGTCATCTTATTTTCAGTTAAAGTACCTGTTTTATCTGTGCATATAACATCAACAAATCCCAAATCTTCAATAACTGAAAGCCTTCTTATCAACGCATTTTCTTTTGCCATTCTTCTTGTTCCTAAAGCTAAAGTAAATGTAACGATTGCAGGCAAACCTTCTGGAATTGCAGCTACAGCTAAAGCTATAGAAGTGAGCAATATGTTGAGTGGACTTGTTATTTTAAGTAAAAATTGAATAGTAGCAATAAAAGCTATTATTAAAAGAATTCCTATACCAATATTTTTACCAAGTGTATCAATTTCACTTTTGAATGGAGCCGGTCTTTTTTCCATTCTTTGCATTTGCATTGAGATTTTCCCTATTTCCGTATTTAATGAAGTTGCAACAACTAAAGCCTTACATTCTCCTCTAACAACATTAGTATGCATGTATACCATATTGCTTCTTTCTGCTAATGGAACATCTTCTTTTAAAATTCCTGCTTTTTTTCTTACAGGAAAGCTTTCTCCAGTTAATATGGATTCGTCTATTTCTAAATCATTTGACTCAATAATTCTTGCATCTGCTGGAACTATATCACCTTCTTCTAAAATTAAAACATCTCCAGGGACAACTTCATTTGCTTTCACTTCCCTAACTTTCCCATTTCTTAAAACTTTAGCTTTTGGTGCAGCCATTTTCTTTAAAACTTTCAAAGTTTTTTCAGCTTTATAATCCTGGAAAAAACCAAAGATTGCATTAGCTATTAGTATGGTTGAAATTAGAATCGTA
>CAZWBF010000061.1:0-3001 GCA_964632185.1 uncultured archaeon | reverse complement strand
TTCTACTTCACAAATTACATTTTTTCTTAATTCTTCTCTACCTTCTAAATAATTTTTCTCAGCATCATAATAGCCACTTTTTACATTAAACAAAAGCACTAAATTTCTGAATTTCGTAGTTTTTTCGTTACTATCATAAACAGGATATTTTACATAATCGGTTGAAATGTTTATTAGAATATCAGCTGCAACTTTCCAATTATAACTACAGCTCATCGTATTACTTTCATAATATTCTTTACATTCACAGATTTTTTCACTTGATAAACATTCGCAATCTTCTATATTATATTCTAAGCAAGTACAATCTTCTAAATTCCATTCTAAACATTCACAATCTCCATCAACTTCATTATATTGTAAGCAAGTACAACTGCACTCTTCTCTTTTACAGCCACAACTTTCATCTTCTTCACAACCTAGATTTTCACAATTTCCATTTATCAAGAAATAAAAATTATTTATTTTATAATTAATCTTTATATCGTAATCCTTTGCATCTTCTCTTATACTTTTCAGCCTGTTATCCATATTCTCCAAAAACTTTTCTTCAAAATCCTCTTTACACTTCTCTATATCTATATCTAAAAATTTACAATTTGGACAAGGATTATCTTCATCTTCGCAAAACTTTTTTTCTTGGGTTTTACAATCAGATGGCAATTCCTCAATCGCTTGAACTACGCTTTCACCAACAAAATCATCTTCAGCTATTTTTCTTCCAAAAGAAAACATTTTTATAATCGGTATAAAATCTTTTATTGAAAAGTTAAAGTTTTGCCCAACGTAACTTTCTTTTTCATTAGCAGATAAGCCAACATATTTTCTAATTTTTTTGGATGTAGAAACATTCAATTGAATAAATTGATCATCTATATCAATTTTTAGCTCGTTGGAAAATTTATTTAAGGTTGGTATAATCATTTTTCTTCCATCTATGGAACTAAATCTTGCTGAAAGTTCATTAGCATATTCGTTAAATATTTCTGTCGAACGATTTCCTATTAAATGTGTAATGTTGTTTGGATTTGGTATTTTTGTTAAAGAATAATTCCTCCAATATTTTAATCCATTCTCATAGCACAAACCATCACAAAATCCATTCTTCGCTTTTTCATAACAAGCTTGAAATAAGGAATATCTTAATGCATGCGTTACCGAAATTTTCGCTAAGCTTAGTTGGTTTAAAGCTGAAATTAATAATCTTTCTTTTAAAACTTCTACATAATTCATATTGGTTTGGAAAAATGTGTTTGTAAGCAATCCGGTAACTATAATTCCGATTGCTATCATAACTATCAAAACTGCGAATGTAGTAGCTATTCCTTTCATTTTTCCACCTCTAACAAAATCCCTTCAGTCAACTTTTTTGGATTATAAGGTTTTGCTACAAAAGTAAGAGCTTTTAAAGGAATTTTTAATTTGCCATAGGAAACTATAACTTCATTTCCTTTCAAGGAATAATTTGAGAAAAGACGAAGTTTAAGAATTGTTTCATTAAGCTTATTTTTATAATCTTCAAATTTTGAACCGTAGTAAATTTTAGCTCCACTAACATCTCTTTCAGCAATATATCTATAATTTTGTGGGTTTATAATAGATAAAAGTAAAGATAAATCTGCATCACTAACTTCATAGTTTAAAGTTACCGTTACCAAGACCTGATTTTTATAAGTTAAGAGTTGTAATAAAGGAAGTAAAAACATTGAACCAATTACAATACCAATTATAACTGCTAATCCGACAGTTGTTGCTATTACACCTTTTAAAACCATTTTATCACACCTACATACAATCTTCCGATTTCATAATCATTCCCGTTTTTTATAAGAATAGGAATCCCTTTTGTGTTTAATCCACCAAAAGAAATTGCTAACATACCACTAACTTTTTTCTCAACTTCTTCAGCTAAGTATTTTGTACATATGTCAAAATCTATTGGTTCCCATAAAGCTCCTAATATACCATAATCTAAAAATCTGAAAATACTTCCTAATGTTAAATCCAAATTATTTCCTAAACATTCTATAAATTTTTTATCTGGTGTAGCTTCTAATGTCCTTTTACCCATAAAAGAACCCATCCATCCGGGGCAAAAATCATCAGTAAAATATCCTTCACATTCATCATAATTTGTTATTCCAAATAAAGTGTAAGTATTCGGATATCCTATATCCAAATTTTTAGGATTTGTAACTAGGTCGATCAGACTTCTGTAATAGGCGGGTTTGATTCCCAATCCTCTTCCTTGACCCGGTAAAGCTTCGGGAAAAACTCTATAAGAAATTTTATCAAGTTTTTCTGAATCTAAAATCCCTCTTTCTGCATAAAAAACCGATTGAGATGGTAAATATTCGATTTTGCCATTAAGCTTAACTGGAACATAAGAGTAAAAGACTGTTTTATTTTTATCAATAGCAAATTTTTCATGCGATATAATAACGTTAGCCAAATTTATATTTTGCCTCTCTGCACTAGTTTCTTGAACAAAAATATGTAACTGGTAAAACTGCGCAATTAAATTCCAGAATAAAAATGCAAGCGCTGCAATAGTTACAGCAACTAATATACAAACCGATAAAGTTCTACTTATTCCTTTCATTTTCTAATTCTCACCTTAATATCTTTTACAATTTTCAATTCCGAAACATTTTTAATTTCTTTATTTGAAACATTAACTCCAATATAACTCATTCCATAAACATTTTTTGGTATTAAAGGTAAACTAGTTTTAAATTTGGGAGAAACTCTAATTATCCTATCTTTTATACTAATATCATAAGTTGCAATTTTTGGAAATTGATAATAAATTATTCCATTTTCTGCAGCTCTCATCAAAGTTATTAAACCAGAAAGTTCTCTAGCAGCATATTCTCCACTACTTCTTGCATACTCATTTGCTATCTGCTTAACAAAATTTGGAAGGAGCATTGCACCTGAAGCTAGCATAAGTAATGCTATTAATATACCAATTATTTCCACACTTATAGCTCCTTTCACA
>CAZWBF010000060.1:0-3005 GCA_964632185.1 uncultured archaeon | reverse complement strand
CAATTTAGTTATAGGAATAAACTCAAATTCTTTCTTTTCAAAAGAAGAAAGGAATAAGCATATTTTAATGCTGGATTACGATGATTTGGATTTTAAGGAAATTGTTAAAGATGTTAAAAGGTTGCAGAGGAAATACGATTTGCCAACTTTTTACATCTTCATTTCTTCAAGAAGGAGAAGGATAAAATACCATGCTTACTGCTTTACTCCTTTAACCTTTCAAGAATTGCTTCAAATAGTTTTTGATTCAAAAGCTGATTTTGGTTTTAAGAGCTGTTTGCTAAAATTTGGATTTGCAACTTTAAGGTTTAGTCCAAAAAAGCGTTATGGAAGGTTTGGAATTCCAGAATTTTACAAAAAAATTCCAAACCCAAATTCAAAAAGAGAAGAAATTAAAGAAGCTTTTAAGGTTTTGCAAAAGTTGTTTGAAGAGGAAAGGAAAATATGGCAAAAATAAGGTTGGTTGTAAAACCTTACATAGTTGATGATTATTTGAAAAATTTAAAGTTTATTAAGCAGGGAGTTCCAAAAGAAGCTTTGCAAGGCAGGGAAATTCAGCTAACTTTAGAGGATTTGTTAAGATGGAAGGAAAAGAGGGAAGAAATAGTTGAAGAATTCGTTGAAGAAACCTTACCAGCTAATTTGGAAAGCTATTTTAAAGCTATGGGCTGGAAGTGGAATCCAGAAGAACCTTTAAGAGGTTGGGAAAAGGTTAAGGAAAAGCTTAAAGCAAATGTTGAATTTGAGATGGGAAAAGAGGTAAACGAAGTTAGAGATTATTTGCTTTGCAGAAAAATATTTAGAGAAATAAGCAAATCGAGTAGGGAAGCTTTGGTTTTGATGTTTTTAAGATTTATTAGCGATAACATTGATTTGGAAGCTAAAATAATTAGAGAGGAGTTCATGGCTTCAACTGGAATTTCAGAATCTAAAGTTAGGTTGTTGGATAGGTTGCTTTGGGGATTGGACTTGGCATGGGTTTATGCTAAAGGCTTTCCTGCAAGGTGGTATTATAGGATTACTCATTATGGAAGAGTAGCTCTGGCAACCAATAAAATACCAGCCGAAGCTTTAGCTAAAGCTCCTCATTGGGCGAGGAGATGGTTTGAATGAAAATTTTAAAAGATTGGAAGGAGTTGAAGAAAGAATTGTTGAAGAATAAGGAAAAGTATATAGGGAAGGTTTTGATTGACAAATATGGGAACGAATATGTTATTGTTGATATTACCGAAGAGGGAATTAAATGCTATCCGATAGAGAGGATAGAGAGAGGAGTAGGGTTTTGAGAAGAAGGAGAAGAATCTTAAGAGAATTGGAAAAGATAAGAGAAAACTTCAAAGAACCATTAGTCCTTGAGGAAACTAAAAAAGGATATGTCCTAAAAATTACACCAAAGGCAATGGAATTAATCTCTTATCTTGGTAAATTGGAATTAATTGATAGAAAAATAAAAGAATTAACAAGAGAAAAAACTAAAAGGAAATTTTTGAAAATATTGGGTTGGGATTGGTTGAAAAAGGTAAGAATAATAAGAAGAATTTCTAAAAGAGTAGAATGTTACTCATTAAAGAAGGAATTGAAAAAATGGTATCAACTAAAGAGAGTATTAGGACTTTAAAAATCAAAAAGAAAATTTTGAAAATATTGGAAAAAGGGGAATTTAGCATATCGGATATTGCAAGGAAATCTGGTTTAGCTTATTCAACCGTTAGCAAATATTTGTTGGCTATGGAGTTGGCTGGAAAGGTTAAGTATAGGAAAGTAGGGAGTGTTAAAGTATATTCCCGTTATAAGTAGTGTTAAATACTTATACTTCTTATTATTATTATACTTCTTATTATTGTTATTCTTAAATATTTCATAATAAGTATCTTCTTGAAACCTTCACAGATTGCATCTATTCGGCAACTTTTTTCTATTAAATAATCAAATTAAATAAATCTAATATATTTATTATACTTGTTATTATACTTATTATTACGCACCCCATTATAAAATATTTAAAACGCTTATTATTATTCTTATTATTATTCTTATTATTATTCTTATTATACATACCTTATTTTTTAAAAATAAAGAAAAATAATTTTTTTCTCTTTGAAAGAAGTCATATTTTTCCTTCTCTATAACCTTATTATTTATTATGAAATATTTAACAATAACAAGAATAATAACTAGAATAATAAGAAGTATAATAAGCGTAATAAGAAGTATAATAATAAGTGTTAAATTTCGTTCTCAATAATAATAAGAATAAGTAGTGTTTAATATTACCTATATGTTTAATAATCGAAAAAAATATAAATGTTAAATAAAAGAATAAAGATTATGGCAGAAGATAAGAAAGAGTTAATTTACTCTTTCTTAAGAAAAAATGCTGGAAAGTTTTTTAACTGCAGAGAACTTGGAGAGAAGCTGAACATCTCTTATCCAACAATTTTAAAATGGGTTGAAGTTTTAAATGCGGAAAACAAAGTTATTGTAAAGGATTTTGGTAATATAAAACTTGTGATGGTGAAGGATGATGGAAGAGAACAATGAAATCAAACTTTCAGAATTGGAAGAAATATTAGAAACAGAAAAGTCTGAAATAGAAGCAAGTATAAGAAGAAAAATAAAGCATGTAACCTTTGCAAGAGCTTTGGTTTGGTTTTATTATTTGTGTAAGAGAGATGACTTCGTTTATCCAAGAGAGATAGCAAAAAAGATAAAGACCATAACAACTCCAAGAGCATGGCAAATTTTAGCAGAATTGGAAAAATTAGGTTTTGCGAGAAGAGTTGAAAGAGGAGGAGAAAAAGTTTTTGTAATAAACAACAATAGTAATATAGAAAAATGGGTTAGAGAAGCTGTTGAAACCATAAAAAAGTTTAAAGAGGAATAAAATGTTTCTTAAACAGGATAATTTAAATAGAATTGTATTTAAAGCAGAACCAAATTTTGAATTAGTAAAATATTTAGAAAAGGTGACCAGAAAATGAAAAAAGATAAAAGATTGTATATAG
>CAZWBF010000059.1:0-3391 GCA_964632185.1 uncultured archaeon | reverse complement strand
CGTTTATTAAGCGAACTTAAAAAAGGCAAAATTTTGCTTATTTTTATTAAAAATAGGCCTTTTTACAGCTAGATCTTATATAAAAAATAGCAAATTATATACTAAAAAATATATACGGGTGTGAATAAATTTTTCATTTTTTATTAATATTAAAAAATTTGGCTAAAATGAATTTTTTATTAAAAATATCTATTTTACCCGGCCTAAAGGATAAAAATTATTATATTTGGAGCTATTCATCAAAAATTTTAGAGATTTTTACAATATTATAATAATAAAATATATATTGACAAATATATATTGGTGTGAATTGAAGACGAAAAAATTGTTTTATATTCTGGCTAAAAATCGAGATTTTGACGTATTTATATTATGTGTATTTTATTATATATTTTACGACATATTTCATTTAAAATATATACGAGTGTGAATAATTTAGAAAGTGAGAGTTAAACTATATAGTAATATATATAAATTAAATTGAATGCTTTACTACATATATAAAATTAAATATATTTGTTAGTGAATAAAAATGCTAGTGAGAGTTTGTGGTGTCATATAACCAATAGTTAGTGGTAAAATGAGCTAAGAGGAAGAAAAGGAGATCTTGTGAGAATTTTGCATGTAAAAGAAAAGTGAGAAATAGAGCTTAAAAAATAATGTGAGAATTCGCCGAAAAGGATTTATGTGAGAATTTTAAAATAAAATTATGGGATTTTTTGACTGGTTAAAACGAAAATTAATGAGAAAAAAGCTTGAAGAAACAAACGATTTCGAGCGCTTTAAAGCGCTCGAATCAAAAAATCAATCGCTTCAATCGCTTGATCAATCGCTTCAAGCGCTCGAACCATCGATTGAATCGCTCGAACAGCGCTTTAAAGCGCTTCAATCGCTCGAAAGCGCTTCAAAAAGCGGAGAAAATTTTCCTGTAGTCGAGAAAAAAGGAGAAAAATTGGAAGTTTCAAAAGATTCGTTAGAACTAGGGTTGGCTGCAGGATATGCTGCCAAGTCTCTCAAGGAAATAGAATATGCTCTCTCTAGAATAGAAAGCTTAATGCCTAGCAAGGAATGGATGGAAAATAAGGTTTTAAGCGAACTTCATGAGATCAAAAATGGGCTAAATTCTCATGAAAAAGCTTCTTTGGAACGCTTTAAAGCGCTCGAAAGCGCTTTGCAGCGCTTGAATGAAATGTCAAAAACACTTCCTGAACCATTAAAAGAAAAATTCCAAGAAGAAATTCAAAAAATAGAAAAAAATTTGCCTTTGACTCCAAAAATGGAAAAACTTTTAGAGATTGTTAAAGAAAAAGGAGAAATAAGCTATGAAGATTTGGCAAAAGAGCTAGGAATTTCGATTTCGGCCTTAAGAGGGCTTTTAACTTTAACTTTGAGAAGAACGAGTAATATCGAGAGAGTAAGAAAAAATGGAAAAGGTTGGGTAAAGTACGCAGATCATTCCTCTTTTTTCTCAAACAATGGAGTATGACAAAAGGGACAAAACTCTATTTTTTCGTCTAACTTAACGCTTATTAATCTACCGCAATTAGGACAAGGTAGATTAACTTTTTGGGTATACAATGCAATGTTTCCCATCGAATCGCCTAAGAAATTATATGGTTTTTCGATATAATAAATATTTGGCCTATTTTCTAACTACTACTCGGTAGTACTTTGTTTGACCAGCAACAGAGCTTTTTCTTGTTATTTCTATTACATCTCCGATTTTTGCTCCAATAGCCTTTATAACAGGGTCAGAAGCTAAAATTTTTGGTAATTTATCCTTTGTTATACCATATTTCTTTAAAAGTTCCTCTACTTCCTTCTCATTCATTATCCTATGTTTTGGCACTAATCTATGTTTGAGAATGTCAATCTTCTTTTCCATATTTGATTAATTAAGTTTTTTGTAGTTTTATACTTTTTGGCTTGATTATTATCATAAATCGATAAATTTATCCTTTTTAATTCTACTTCAGCAAGATTTCATTTCCAAATTGTTTCTCTTCTAAAAATTTTTGTTAAAAAAAGTAAACAAAAATGAATTTTTCCTTAAAATATTTAAAATTAAGTTGAAAAAGGCATATTTTTACAGTGTCAAAAAATAAGAAAGTTTGTTTTAAATTCTTAACGTTTTAACATAAATCTATGAAAAATCTCGAGAAATCAAAATATGCTTTAGAAGAGTCTGATTATGAATTATTAAATTTCCTTTTTCCAGGATATTCATGGACTCATCTTGAGTCAAGAGTAAGTCTTCCATTAGAAGAGGACATTAAACATGGTGGTAAATATGTTATCTATGGGCCAAAAAAGTATGTTAAAGAACTTGCAGAGAAATTAGAGTCAAAGATAGGTAACACAATTAATGCGATTAAATTTTCTACAGTTCCAGTAAAAGTAACACCTCATGCTCCTGAAAATCAACATGCATTACTTGTATATTGTGATAAGAGAAGAAGAACTGAAGTTATGAAAATTCTAGAATATATTGGTGCAGACAATTATGTATGGAAAAGTACTAGAGAGTCGTGGAGAGAAATTCTTGATGATCCATGGGCATGTTTAATTCTTTATTTGAGTAATGCTGAAAAATTCAGAAAAGTTTGTAGATTGGTGAATAAAGAAGAATCTTTTAAAGGAATAAAAAATCTCATGAAATTTTCAGCTGAATATGCAGAAAAGTTTAGAAAATTAGCAAAACTTATAGAATCTGGTGAAATTACTAGTTTAGAGGAAATAAGAGCGTTTTTAGGAACTTGAAAATAACAATATAAGTTTTCAAAACTAAATTTCAAGATATGAAAAGTTTGTTCATAGTTTTTGAAGGTATTGATGGTGCCGGACTTTCTACTCAAGCTTCACTCCTTTGCCAATGGTTGAAAAATAAAGGGAAAGTGTTGCTTACAAAAGAGCCAACTCAAGGATTGATTGGAGGCTTAATAAAAGCCGCATTAAAACATGAATGGAAGACTGATCAAAAAGCTTTACAATTATTGTTTTCAGCTGATAGAGCACATCATCTAGCTAATGAAATAGTTCCTGCTCTAAATAAAGGATTTCATGTAGTTTGTGATAGGTATATATTAAGCACACTTTCTTATGGCCATGCAGATGGAATTGACTTAGAATGGCTACGCTCTCTAAATTCAAAATTTTTAAAACCAAGTATAACGATAATACTTGATGTTCCGCCCAAAGTTTCTTTGCAAAGAATGGAAAAAGCGAGAAGCAAAGCTGAATTGTTCGAAGAAGAGGAAAAATTAAGAAAGATAAGAGAAAATTACTTAATGCTTAAAGATGAATTTCCAAACACTTTTGTTGTTGATGCGACAAAGCAAATAGAAGAGGTTCACGAAGAAATAAAAAGGATTGTTGAAAAATTTTTAGAATA
>CAZWBF010000058.1:0-3467 GCA_964632185.1 uncultured archaeon | reverse complement strand
AATTATTCCTCAACTTTCAGTACTCTACTAATTACAATTATGCCTATTACCGCAACAATTGTAACAGCTATAGCTGTTATTAATTGAGTAAACCAAACTTCTTTTATTGGCATAAGCTTTTGAATAAATTCTTCATAATAAGTTAAAAATGATTTGATAGTATCTCTCCAAAGCAAAGCTGCAACAAAAGCAAAGGAACCAGTCAAAAATGTAGATAGATGCTTTCTAAACTCTTTTTGAAATGAAGATAAGTGTGATTTAACTCTTTCTCTTACCTTTTTTGCCCGAAATTTTAATCTTTCCTTATTCATTTTTATCCTCTTTTAAGATTTGATTTTATTAAAGAAGAACCTATTGAAGAAATTAAAACACTACCTATTATGACTGTTATAACAAGGTCTGGATAAAGAATTGCATTAGGAGCATTGGACGATACAATCATTTGCGCAAGAATAGCAGCAGCCAACCCTCTCGGAAATATAATTGTTAATATTTTTCTGTTTTCCTTAAGTAAAGGATTTTTTATAGAAGCGATTAATACAGTAAGTAATCTCCCGAATAAAAGAATTAGAGTTAGTATTACACCATAAAAGATTAGGTAAATATTTTGAAAAGAAATTATTAAACCTAAATAGACAAAGAAAAATGTTCTAATCAAAAATGAAATTTGCGAATGAAATTTTTTCATAATTTTACTTGCCTCAGCAGGCTTCTTCATCCTAAGCATTTTATAAATTAAGCGGCCATTTGTTAAAACCAAACCAAAAGTTAAAGCAAAAATTGCACCACTTCCTTTAAGACTTTCTACAATAGAATAAAACAAAAGTAAAATTCCTAGAGTTAGAACATCATCGTATAAACTACCTTTAATAGCTCTCAATATTCTTAACCATATTATACCTAATATAATTCCAACAACAATTCCAACGGAAAATTGTGATGCTATTCCGCTTGCAATCATAGATAATTCATTTTCTGTTTGCGTAGCTGTAACTAATTGAAGTAATGTTATTCCTACTACTACAACTATAGCATCTGTAAATACGGATTCTAAACTTAAGATTCTTGATATCTTACCATTAATTTCCATTCTACTCACTAATGGAATAACTATAGCTGAGCTTGTACCACCAATTATTGCTCCTAGTAATAAGCCATTAGTTAAATCCCAATTAAACATAAACATTGTAAATAGTGCAATAAGAATCATGGATATAAATTCTCCCAAAAAAGCTAGTAAAACTGCTATTGGACTATCTTGCAAAGTTTTGAAAAGATTTAGATGCAACCCACTATCAAATAATATTATCAAAAGCGCTAAAGAAGCAAAAAGTTGAGTTATTGGGGCTAAAACTGTAGGGTCAATTATTTTAAATATTGGTCCTATCAAAAAACCCAAAAATATTAAGATTAAAACATCTGGTATATTTGTTCTTCTAAACAAATAGTCTCCTAAGAATCCTAAGCAAAGTATTATTCCGGCTAACAAAAAAGCTAGTACAAACATTAATTAAATTTTTAGTTTTAATCCTAAAAAAATGATAATTTTTCACTTCTAAAAGTTCTAAATTTTTATCATTTTTTTAATCTAGCTTATGAAATGCCTGAAAGATATGTCCATGAAAAAATTTCAAGAATTTTACTAGGCAAAAAATATTCAGAAGTCCATAAAATTATTGATTATCCTGTAAAATATCTTGGAAGAAAACATAGAATATTATTCCATGATATTTTAACTGCTTCTCTAATAGGATTTTCAATTTATGGTTATAATGGAGCTTTAGCAGGAATTTTACATTTAATAACTGACAAATATTTTAATACAAAATTTAGAAAGAAATTATTGAATTTTTCCTTAGAAATTTTAGCATATATTTTAAACAAATAAATTTAACGCCATCCGTACTTTCCTCTCAAAGGAACGAAAATTACAGGCAATAAATTTTCTTTTATCATTTTTCCATTTTTTAACTTTTTTCCCCTGATCAAGAATTGTTCTCCATATGGTGAACCTATTATGCTAACAATTATACCCTTAACTTTTAATTGTTCTATTAATGGCTTTGGAAAATCTGGAGCTGCTGCAGAAATCAAAATTTTATCAAATGGTGCTTCTTCTTTTAATCCCAAACTTCCATCAGCATGAATTAACTTAACTTTATCTAAATATCCTGCTCTTCTCAAATTTTCCTTTGCAAATTCATAAGTTTCTCTTACTATTTCAATCCCGAAAACTTTATTTTCTTCTTTTATTATTTCATAAGCATAAGCTAGTAAAATTCCAGAACCAGCACCAACTTCTAAAAACTTATCACCTTTCTTCAACTTTAAAGATTCTAAACTTATTGCATGCATATGTGGAGCAGAAATGGTTACATTTCCAGGAATCCTTAAGGGTTCATCTAAATAGGCCAAATTTTTCAATTCTTTTGGAACAAAATATTCTCTTGGAACTTTAAGCATTGCTTTCTTTACTTTTTCTGTTCTTATATAACCTAAACTCTCTAAACTTTCAACTAATTTTTTTCTCTTTTTGAAATCCATCTAATAAATTTTAGAGGGAGAAAGGTAATTTTAATTATGCTTGTTAATACTATTAGAAAAATTAAAGAACTGAAAATTCAGGGCGCAAGAAGAATTTCAATCGCTGCATTAAAAACCATAAAATATGAAGTTAGCAAAATAAAAGCAAGAAATAGGGAAAGTTTCTTAAAAAAAGTTTTTAGTTTGTGCAAAAAAATTTCGAAAGCAAGACCAACTGAACCAGCTCTAAGAAATGCGATTGCTTATTTTCTAATAAAGTTAGAAAGGGTTAGAGAAGAGGATATTAAAATTTTAAAGAAGGAAGCGAGAAGAATTATTGATTATTATTTGAAGGATATTGAAGATATTCATGAAAGAGTTGCTGAAATAGCTGCGAGAAGAATTCCAAATAATTCTAAAATTTTGACTCATTGTCATTCAGCAACCGTTGAGCAAAGTTTAAAAAAAGCTTTTGACTTGGGTAAAAGGTTTGAAGTTGTAGCAACTGAAACAAGACCTTTGTTTCAAGGCCATATTACTGCTAGAAACTTAGCTAAATATGGAATAAAAGTTACTTTGATAGTTGATTCTGCTATGCGCTCTTTAATGAAAGAATGCAATTTATGCTTAATAGGGGCTGATGTTATTGCGGCAAATGGTGCTGTAATAAATAAGATTGGATCAAGCATTTTAGCAACTATTGCAAAAGAATTGAATAAAGAGCTGATAGTTGTTGCTGGCTTATACAAATTCGACCCTTTAACTGTAGAAGGATTTTTAGAACCTATAGAAGAAAGAGATCCAAAAGAAATTATTGAAAATAAAAAGTTTCCAAAAAATGTGAAAGTAAGAAATCTAGCTTTTGATGCAATTTCTCCAGATAAAATAGGTGCAATAATTACGGAAGCTGGTGTATTAGCTCCGATTGAAGTTAAAGAAAACTT
>CAZWBF010000057.1:0-3499 GCA_964632185.1 uncultured archaeon | reverse complement strand
AGTCAAAAGTTAACATAAATTTAACTTATTTTTAAAATCTTAAATAAAGCAAATACTAATTATGATTTCAATAATAGTTCCAACTTATAATGAAGAAAAAACTATTGAAGATTTTTTGCTAGCAATAAAAAAATTAAAGCTAAAAAATTATGAAGTGATAATTGTCGATGATTCTAAAGATTCTACAGCAGAAATAGCTAAAAAATTTATGAAGAAAAATAAGATGAGAGGGAAGGTTATTGAAAGAGTTAAAAAGAAAGGGAAAGGTTCTGCTATAAGAGATGGGTTAAAATTTGCAAAAGGAGATTACATAGCTTTGATCGATGCAGATCTGCAATATAATCCGAAAGATATTCCAAAAATGATTTCTTTACTAAAAAATTATGATTTAGTTAATACCAGAAGATTAAGAAAAGATAGCTTTTATAGAAAAATTTTAGGCTTAATTTTCAGATTTTTTGTTTTTCTTTTATTCGACTTAAAAATAGAGACTCAATCAACTTTAAGAGCTTTTAAGAAAGAGTTGAAAAATATTAAATTTTATACAGATGGTTGGACATGGGATGTTGAGTTTTTATACAAAGCCAAAAAGGCTGGTTATAGAATTTGTGAATATCCAATTATTTATGGAAGAAGAAAAGAAGGAAAAAGTAAAATAAATGTTTTTACGTTATTCAAGATGTTCTTTGAGCTATTGAAAATTAGAATTTTTCTTCATATATTTTAGAAGTTCTTTATTCTCATTATCTAAAATTTTCTTTAATTTACTAATTGTTTTATTCATTCCATAAATGTCAATTCCTATGAACGGTACATCGATATTTTTTTCTTTCATCTTTTTCTTTAACTCTTCCATATAGATACCTGTACCTCTAATTCTCTTTCCTTTTTCAAACAGATAATTTACCGCGCAAGAAGGAGAATTTTCTATTCCTAATACTCCTAGAACTTCATATTCATTTTTAACCAAATCCTCAATAAAAGAAACAATTTGACTTGCATATCTTTTACAAATATTTCTATAAGTTTCATTATCATATTTTGTTTTACTTGCTGGTTTTCTTTTTATTCCCTCATATTCTAATTCGGGGCAAGGTATTTGAATTAAATTAACTTGATTTTCTTCTAGTAAATTAATTACTGGTTTAACAATCGCTGGAAATTTCTTAACTATTCCTTCGGCTCTTAAACCTTGAGCCAATAAGCAAAAAGGTATAAATATAACTTTTTTACTTCTTTTCATCTAATTTCACTTTTTTATTTTAATTTTTCGATTCTTTTAAAGATTAAAATTTTTGTCTTAACAAATAAGATTTTCCTAGTTGAAGTGTAAATTTATCTATCAACTCTTCTTTATATTCTTCTCCTATACCTTTTGGGAATTTTGCTTTATAAACTGAAAATGTTGCTTTTCTTTCTCCCAAATTTTCTAGTCTAATTGAATAAACATTTAAAGAGCTTGGCTGAATTCTAATCCTACCTTTAAAATTAAGATCTGTCTCTATCTTATCTGTTTCCACATCTTCTAATAAAGTTCTAATAAGTAATAACCTCGCAAAATTTTCTTTTTGGTTAGTAGAAAGCAATTTTATTTTATAATTAGGAGACGCTAAACTATAAACCATACTTAGTAAATTCTCTCCCCATTCTAGACCTCTTACAACTGCTTTAATTGAATCATTTATCAAACCTTTTACATCATTCTCATTTATTAGTCCCATAATTTTTAATATTGCCAAAAATTTTAAATAATTTACTACTTAAAGGTAACAATAATTAAACCTTGAAAATAAATTTACTCAAAATATTTTTTTAATTATGCCAAGAGCTATTTGGAAAGGGAATATAACCTTTGGATTAGTTTCTATACCAATAAAAATTTATTCTGCAACCCAACCAAAAGAAATTGAATTTAAGATGGTTTGCGGAATTTGTGGTACTCCTCTAGAATATAAGAGATGGTGCCCAAAATGTAAAAAAGAAGTTGCTTGGAATGAGATAAAAAGAGGTTTTAAAATCTCAAAAGAAAAGATGATCATAATTGAAAAAGAAGAATTGGAAAAGATTAAGCTCCCGACAACAAAATCTATTGATATTCAAAATTTTGTAGATGCTGCGCAAATTGATCCAATTCATTATCAGAAAAGTTATTATGTAGTGCCAGATGAGGGTGGAATAAAACCTTATTCTCTTTTTGTTGAAGCTTTAAGAATTGCGAATAAAGCAGCAATTGGAAAAGTTGTTTTGAAAAATAAAGAATATTTGGTTGCTTTAAGACCTTTTAAAAAAGGTTTAGTAATGCATGTTTTGCATTATCTTGGAGAAATAAGAGATATAAATAAATTACCAGAGCTTGAACGTTTAGTTGTTGTAACAAAGGAAGAATTGGAGTTAGCAAAAGCTTTGATTAGCAAATTGACAGAAAGTGAATTTGATTTGAGCAAATTTAAGGATAGATATACTGAAGCGTTAAAGAAATTGATAAAAGCAAAAGCTGAGGGAAAGGAATTTGAGGTTAAAGCTGAAGTTAAAGCTGAAGAAGCAAAATCTTTAATGGAAGCTTTAAAAGCTAGTGTTGAAAGTGTAAAGAAAAAGAAGAAAAAATTGGAAAATGTATAAAGTTAAAATTAATTATGAGTTTGTGGAATGAATTAATCAAACCAATGCTTGCATTTCCAGCAGAGCCCTTTGACTCAAAAGAATGGATTTACGAAGTAAAGTTCGATGGAACAAGAACAATAGCTTATATTGATTGTGATAAAAAGAAAGTAAAATTTTTGAATAGAAGATTGAACTACTTTGAATTCAGATATCCTGAGCTTCATAGCATTTGGAAAAATTGCGATTGCGAAAAAATAATTTTAGATGGAGAAATTTGTGTTTTCGAAAAAGGTAAGCCAAATTTTTATAAATTAGCTGAAAGAGAACATGTTGACCAAAAAGTTAGAATTGAAATTTTAAGTAGAGAAATGCCAGCAACTTTTATCGTTTTTGATATTTTGCACTTAAATGGAAGGGACTTAATTGATTTGCCTCTAATCGAAAGAAAAGAAATATTGAAAGAAAAAGTTTCGGAAGGAAATAACTTGCTACTTTCGGTTTTTGTTAAAGAAAAAGGTAAAAAGCTTTTTGAAGAAGTTAAAAAGCAAGGTTTGGAAGGAATAATGGCAAAGAAAATTAATTCAATTTATGAGATTGGTAAAAGATCAAAAAATTGGTTAAAGATCAAAAGTTTAAAAACGATTGATGCTATAATAATTGGATATACTACTGGTATTGGAAAAAGGGAAGAAATTGGAAGTTTAATTCTCGGAATTTATTATGATAACAAAATTAATTATTTAGGAAAGGTTGGTACTGGTTTTAGCGAAGAAGAACTCAATAAAATTTTGGAAAAACTGGAAAAAATAAAAGTTGAAAAATGTTATTTGGAAAATTTTGATGAAAGAGAGCTTGATCTACCAGAAAAAAGAAAAGCTATTTGGGTTAAACCAAAATA
>CAZWBF010000056.1:0-3531 GCA_964632185.1 uncultured archaeon | reverse complement strand
TAGAGCACTTGCTTGGTAAGCAAGGGGTCGCGGGTTCAAATCCCGCTCGGGGCTTTATTAATTCTTGAGTGTTAGCGAAATACGATCTGTCCGTAGGATAAGGGTGGCTGTACAAAAATTTCACTTAACATATCGCAAATATGCGAAGTTCCAAGAAGGGAAATTTAGGTAATTTTTTAGAAAATGCTTTTATTGTCCCAAAAATCTTTTGCTTTTCCATAAATATGGTGAGTTAAGATTGATATTTAAATTATTCGGCGGTCGCGAGCATTTCGTTTGACGTCCGGGGAATATGTGGAGTTTCGCTGTTAGGCGAGGATGACCGATCAACTGGAGTGAAAGTACAACATCCCGACAAACTTCAGAAGAATAAGGAGAGTTTTTGCAAGGGTGCCTAACCAAAAGTTGCTATCCAATCTCCAACATAATGAGTTATAACAATAACTATGATGGCAATAATTAAATGTTCTAAAATTATTTTGTAAGGTTTTACGTTTTGTTGTTTAGCAATATAGTAACTAAATATTGCTATTAAGCTTAACCCCCATACAACACAAACCATAATTGCAGTAGAAAGTTGCAAAAACAGAACTGGGATAATAAAGGTCGATGCAAAAACAAATTTAGATAAAAAAGTGGAAATTGTCGATTCCCATATTTCTTTTGTGGAATGCTTATTCTCAAATTCTTCAGAAACATGAATTCCTAACGCATCTGACATAGCATCAGCTATTGCTATTGCAAGTATACCACCAATAACAATAAGATTTGAGTGAGTGCCGGAATGCAAACCCACAATTAAACCTAATGTTGTGATTATTCCAGATGTTAACCCAAAACTAAAACCCTTTCTTATTGAGAGCCTCATAGATTACAATTAAAATTAATCCATTAAATAACTTTAGGGTACTGAGTTTAATTCTCCTCATTTGAGCAACTTAAAAAGATTAGATAATTTGTTAAATATCTCTCAAATAAATTAAAAATTAGATGGAAGTTAGATTAAAGCAATTACAAAAGCAAAGATTAAAAATAATTGAAAAAGATTTTGATAAAATTTTTGTTGCTGGAGATTTACATGGAGATTTCGAAAGTTATCAAAAAATAAAGGAAATTTGGGAAAAAGAAAAGAATTCTCTTTTAATTTTTCTTGGAGATTATGCTGATAGAGGAGATAAAGGTTATGAAATAATTGAAGATTTAATGAAATTAAAGGATAAAGAAAATGTTATATTGATAAAGGGAAATCATGAAGATTATAGTGAAAATGGTTTACCATACTTTTATCCATGCAGTTTAATTAATGAAGTGAGAGGAAAATTTGGTGGTTGGAAGGAATATTTTTCTACTAAGCTAAAACCTTTTATCGAAAATTTAAATTTAGCTGCAATTTTAGAAAATTATTTGCTTTTTGTTCATGGTGGAATAAGTAGCAAAATAAATTCGATGGAGGATTTAAATAATCCCTCAAGAGAAATTGAGATAGATGTATTGTGGAGTGATCCTTGTGAAGAAGGCGAATATTTAAATCCGAGAGGAGCTGGCGTTCTTTTTGGCCCAGAGATTAGCGAAAGAATTTGCAAGATTTTAAATGTTAAAAGAATTGTGAGAAGTCATCAGCCAACAAAAGCTCTTGAAAAACCATATGAAGAGCATGGAGGAAGAGTAATAACAACTAGTTCAACAAGAGTCTATGGAGGAAAACCCTTTCTTTTATGTTTTGAAAAAGAAAATTTTGAAAAATATAAAATAATTTATCTTTAGGAAATTGATAAAACTTTATTTGGTAGAATTTCTAAAATATTTTATGTCAATTTTAGAAGAAGCTGGAAAAAAAGTTATTTTACTTGGAAATGAGGCTATAGCGAGGGGAGCTTTAGAAGCTGGAGTAAAATTTGCAACAACTTATCCTGGTACTCCAGCAAGTGAAATTGGTGATACTTTTTCAAGAATTGCAAAATCTGCAAATATTTATTTTGAATACAGTACAAATGAGAAAGTTGCTTTAGAAGCTGCTGCAGGTGCTTGCTTTTCCAGATTGAAATCTATAGTTTCCTTTAAGCATTTTGGAATGAATGTTGCAAGCGATTCTTTAATGCCAATTGCTTATGTTGGGACAAAGGGCTTAGTTATAGTAAATGCAGATGACCCTGGATGCCATTCTTCTGCTCAATCTGAGCAAGATAATAGATATTATGCAAGATTAGCTCACATTCCAATGTTAGAGCCAAGCGATCCACAAGAATGTAAGGATATGGTAAAATTTGCTTTTGAGTTAAGTGAGAAATATGAAATTCCTGTTTTAGTAAGAATAACAACCAGAGTTGCTCACCAAAAAGGAATAGTTGAATTGGGGGAAATTAAGAAAGAGATTAAGGAAGCCAAATTTGTCAAAGATTTAAAGAAATTCAATAATTTACCACCGCACACAATGGAAATGCATGAAAGAATTCTTGAAAAGATTGAAAAAATAAGAGAGGAAATTTCTGAAACAACAGGATTCAATTTTGTTTTAGAGGGAAATGGAAAAGTTGGTATTGTAACTTCCGGAATTTCATTTTGCTATGTAAGAGAAGCTTTAGATGAATTGAATATTAATTTACCTATTCTAAAGCTTGGTTTAACCTATCCTTTACCAACTAAGAAAATAGCAGATTTCATCAAAGATTTAGAAAAGGTTTTGATTGTTGAAGAATTGGAACCTTTAATTGAAGAAGGAATTAAAAAGATTGCTAAGGAAGGGAATCCCAAACTAAAAATTTATGGAAAAGATGTTCTACCAAAAGCTGGAGAGTTTAGAGTAGAACATGTAATAAAAGCTATTTCAAAAATTTTGAAATTAAACTTTAATTTTGATTTTGATAAACATTTGGAAGAAGTTAAAAATATAAAAATTGCAAGAAGATTTCCGGTCTTATGTCCTGGTTGCCCACATAGAGCAACTTTCTTTGCAGCAAAAGAAGTTTGTCCAGATTGCATTTTCAGTGGGGATATTGGTTGTTATATCTTAGGAATTTTCCCTCCTTTTCAAACTCAAGATTTCATATTTTCAATGGGAGCAAGTGTTGGAGTATCTCATGGAATAAAAAAAGCGACAAATCAAAAAGTAATTTCGTTTATTGGAGACTCAACATTTTTCCATGCTGGAATGCCTGGATTAATAAATACAGTTTTCAACAAATCAAATCCATTGATAATAATTTTGGATAACAGATATACTGCAATGACGGGGCATCAGCCCCATCCTGGAACAGGATATACAGGAATGAGAGAAGAAACTAAACCTTTAGATATAGAAAAAGTTGTTAGGGGATTTGGAATAAAAAATGTTGAAACGATTGATCCTTTTGATGTAGAAAAAATGAAAGTTACAATTAAAAAATTCTTAGATTCAAAAGAAGTTTCTGTTATAGTTGCGAAAAGAGAATGTCAATTAATGGCTGTAAGAAGGATGAAAAAGGAAGGAATAAAAATTCAAAAATATGAGATAGACCAATCAAAATGTAAAAAATGTGGAACTTGCTTACTAAA
>CAZWBF010000055.1:0-3580 GCA_964632185.1 uncultured archaeon | reverse complement strand
ACTTTTGTCATAGGAAAGGCTTCTAAGCAGGTAAAAAAGTTATATGAGGAAGTAAGGGAAGCGCAACAAATTGCATTTGATTCGATAGAAGAAGGAATAAAAGCAAAAGAAGTGGAAGAAAAAGTTATTGAGTTTTTTAGAAGAAGAAGGCATAAAATTTATTCAAAAGAAGGTTATCTTCATTCTTTGGGGCACGGTATTGGTTTAACCCTTTCTGACTTGCCAAATATTTCAATTTATTCTGAAGATAGGATTGAAAACGGAAATGTTTTTACGGTCGAGCCAGGTTTATATTATAAAAAATTTGGAGGGGTAAGAATAGAAGATGTTGTTCTAATGAAAAATGGTAGGCAAAAAGTTTTATCCAAGCTAGATAATGAATTTGAAATCTGAAAAAGAGTTAAATAGTTTTCTTTTTATGAAAAGAATATGGATTTAGCAGAAATAGAAAGTCTAAAGTTTTACCTTGAAGGAAAGCAAATTATTCATTTAAGTAAAGAAAGATATTTTGCTACAAATTCCAAATTTGTGAATGAATTGTATGAAATATTTAAAGATGAAGGTAATTTTAGCCAACCTATTAAATCCTGTATAAAATTTCTTGACATAAAAGAAATATGCCACTTCCCAAAAGAATTGGAAAATATGGAAAAAAGAACTGTTTTTACTAGTGTAAAAGTTAATAACGATCATATTCTCGAGCCATACGAAATTAAATTTCCATTCTACTACGGATATCCAAATCCGTCTTCTTCCATCTATGTGGAAAGATCTTTGCTTGAAGGTAGGGAAAGGATAACTGACTTAAATTTATTCGAATCTCTGCCAGAATTTAAGCTAAAAAATAGAAAATTGACTGGAAGCCCTATTTTTGTTGATGAGAATAGCTTAAACCGAATGGATTTAGATAGAATTAGAGCAATAGTAAAAATTTTTGATTCTCCAAAAAATAGAGGGGTTACGCTTACTCCAATTTTTTCGTTCTTAGCTGAAAACAATTTCAGATATGAAATTTGGTGCCCACTAATCCCAGATGAGGTACTCTTCACCGAATTTAAGGAAAGAGACCACCTCTTTTCAAGCAATAAAGTAAAGTCCTTATTTCACTCATTCATCGAAAAATATGAGAAATCTATTGAAAAAACAAAAGAAGAGTTTGGAAGTAATTTTTTGATAGGCGGTTTAGCAACTTACTTATCTAAAACTAGAAAGATAGATGAGATTGAGGGATGTTATATCTCAGATTTAAATCCAGTTAAGCACAAGCTCATTCATTCGAAAACTACTTATCCCTATCTTTTGATTAGAGAAGAAGAAAGGCTAAAATTAGCAAGTTATTTTCCTTATGAAACAATCCAATTTTGCATCGCTTTCGAAAAACCTTTCTATTATTCTACTAAACTTCCGAGCTACCTAATCTAACCCTATTTTCCAATCTCCTAAGCATCTCCAACTTCCCTTTTTTGTTAATTTTTAGGTCTTCAATTATTTCCTTTAAAGTTTTTATCGAAGAATCATAAACCTTTCTATTAACCGGATAAGGAGTGCCATCTTTTCCTCCGTGGGCAAATGAAAATTTTACAGGATCTCTAAAGCTTAACTTTGTACCAAAAATTAAGTGAGAAATTAGAGCTAGGGCTCTTAAAGTCTTCGGTCCCATTCCTTTAAAAGAAATTAACTCTTCAAAATTTTTTGGTTGGAACTCTTTCAATCTAAGAAGTAATTGATACTCTTTTACATCTATAAAATGCTTTGTAGGCATCTTTAGATATTTAACTAAAGAATTTTTTGGTGCTACATAATTCATTAAATTTTTAGGATTCTCATTAACCAAATCAACAATACATTTTCTCGTTTCCCTACTTTTCTTTGCAACCAAATTCAAAACTTTTTCCTGCTTTAAATCGCAACAAATTGCTTTATGCGGCTCTTCAACAAAACTTTTCAAATTTTCTGAAATCCAATGATATCTTCTAGCAAGTCTATTTTCAACTCTCATTCCTTGCTGTACAACAGCCCATTCGCCATCTTCGCTAACTATAAAACAATGATGATAAAGCTGGAAATTATCTTGTAAAACAGAATTATCAACTTTTGCAGCCAATTTACTTGCATATTTTAGTCTTTCAATTTTTTTAGTAGAAAAAGAAAAAGTATTTGCCAGATTTTCAATTTCTTTTGGAACTTTTCTACTTGCTTTTCCTTTTCCTCCAAGAACTGCTATTCCATATTCTTCTAATTTCGCCTCTTTTAATGCTCCTAAAGTGACTGATGTACATCCACTTGAATGAAAGTCAAAACCTAAAACACATGCAAATGCTTGAAACCAAAGAGGATCTGATATTTTTCTTAAGAATTCGTCTCTACCGAACTCTAAAACAATTATTTCGGTTATATTCCTACCTAATTTGGTCATTCGATTAAATAACCATTTTGGAACATTACCCCAATGTAGCGGAAGATCTGCTATTCCCGTTTTCAATTTTCATCACCCGCATTTGAATTAATTTAAATTTCTCCACATGGCTAGAACTTATTTTTTTAGAAAATTTGATGAACTCTTTTTTGTTGTCTATTTTTGTACTATACCATATTCCACGTTTTGATCTATGAATTATTGGACCGTTAGGAAAAATGTCCATCTCCTTCAACATTTTAATTAATTCTTTCAAAAAAGAGAGATTAGCCTGAGATATAGTTAATCTATTTCTGTTTTTACTTACATATCCTTCAGAATCAAAAATTCCTCTAAGAAAATATTTTTTATTTGTGATATCTAATTTTTTTATAAAACTTGGAATTTTTCCAACTTTAATTTTTAAGATTTTAGTCAAAAATCTATGGACTATCTTGTTCCCAAATTGTATTCTGTGCCCCCTTCCGTCCGCTCTAAAAATTGGAACATTTATACCAAATAAATCTTTAATTAAAGGTTTAAGAACTAAATCTAATTGATGTTTATTTTTTTCACTTATTTTAATGGAATAAAACCCATGTTGTTGTGATAGACTACCATCACCAACTATCCATCCTACAAAATAACATAACTTAGGAGTGATGTATTTAGGTAATTTTGTTTTCTGTGTCCTTCCATGAGTACAAAATCTAATTTCACTCTTAAAAATTTCATTCCATTTTCTTTCTAATTCCTTCTCGGTCTTATGACAAATTACTTTCCATAACTGAAGTAATTTGAAAAGAAGTGTTATTGAAATCTTCTTTTTTCCGTTTTTACACTTATAAAAAAAGTCTACCGATATCTCTAATTTTTCTGAGATTAATTTTCTAATACTTGGTCTTTTCTTTACTTTTTTTATATCTTCCCAAATTTCTTTTATGAAACCTTCAACATTAATCAAATAAATAGATTTCTCTTTTGAATCTTTTTCGTCTATTAAATTAAGTAAATAATTTGGTAGTGGGACCTTTGGCTCTGAAGGTAAGTCTGCTAATCCAACTTTCATAATTCAATTTACTTTAAATTAAATCTTTAGATTTTCTAGACTAGGGTTCCGCTAAATTTTCTTATACTTCACCAAAATTATTTCCAGTTCTTTGAATTTCTCAGCAACTCTTTTAA
>CAZWBF010000054.1:0-3644 GCA_964632185.1 uncultured archaeon | reverse complement strand
TTAAAGATACTTTACCTGCTTTAATTGAATCAGTAAGAGCATTAAGCGAAATAGTCCAAAAAATAAAATCAAACATCATTTAAATTTTTTAATTTGGAGAAATAGTTCCTCTGAATGTACCGTTAAATTTTCCTTCAACTCTAAAAATAGCTGGCTTTTTCGCTTCCTTAGTTTCTACTTTTGGTCTTCTTTCAATACGTTTTCTAGCTCTTTTAGTAGGTTTTACTGCCTTGGTAGGTTTAGGTGCTTCAACTTTGGTTGGAGCAACCTTAGCTGGAGCCTTTGGTATTTCTTTTACTTTAGGCTTAGCTTCAAGTTTTTTTGGAGATATCTCTTTTTCCTCTACTTTCATTCTCTTAGAAGGTACTTCTTTCTTCGTTTTGAACGCTCTTTCAAAATCCTCTTCTATTGATTCCTCGTAAAAGAAAACAGGTATTCCAGTTTTTTCGATTAATCCTAGCCTTTCACCGATTTTTCTACTTAATCCTACGCCATAAGGCTTTAACTCCTCGCTACGATAGCGTTCATCTGTAGTAAAACGAAGATAACCCAAATCTATTTTTTCCTTTCCTATTTTAACTCCTATTTTGTATTCTTTTCTCTTTCCACCAATAAACCTATCTTCCTCATATCTGTCATTCCATCCAAGGAGAAATGGTCTCTTCATTTCATCTTCTCCTATATCATCAAACCATTTAACTGTTTCTAGATCTGGAAGGGGATCATTCCTTATTGCCATTGAGTTGAAATCTATATTTGAGACTAACTCCCAAATTTCCTCCTTATATTTTTCTTTTTGAAATGTAGTAAGTTGATTACTATAGGTTTTAATTAGTTCGAGTGCTAATCTTAAATTCTCATATGCTTTTTCAATTCCCTTTACAATTTTTCTTGCCTCTTCTTCACTAGTTGCATTAATATATCTTCCTATTGGAGAGATAGGTTCTTCATGTATAAGATCATCTACAAACATCTTACTTTCTAGAATTCTTCTCTCTATCCTTCTTTTCAATGTATAAGTATCAATTTCTTCTCTTTCCATATAACCACTTTTTGGTAATAAATCTTTAAATACTTTACTACCCTTTCCAAAAACTAGTTTAGCATTGAAATTAAGAGACTTTCCCTCAATATTTGCAGTTGGATATAAACTTTTTACATCCTCTCTATGAAGCACTATATAATCATAACTTGGTAGTGATGGGCCTTCCTTTACTATCATATTATTTAAAAGAATTTCCGGCTTGTCACCCCTTCTTATTCTCATTTGACTTAAATCTTCTCCTTTTACTTTCAGAAATCGAAAAAAATAAGGATGAACATAAACTACTTTTATATCTTCTATTTCATCTGAAACTAAAACTCTAAAACCCCTTTGGTAAATATTATTTCCAATTTCATCTAATACACTTTCTTTTATTTTTTCACCTTCAAAAAGCCTTCTTAACAAATTAGCTTCAAGTTCTTTATCTATCATAGTTTATTTATTTTCTCTTTCGATTAAATCTAAAGTCTTAATTATCTCGTGATAAGGTCTTAAATCTGCTTTACTTACTTTTTCTTTCTTAGCCATCTTCTCATCAAATATTCTTTTTGCTTCAGTAGCCTGTGCTATAATATCCAATATACGTGGATTTTTTTCACCCAAAATCCCTCTTAGAGTATTAAATTCATCATATCGAGTAATTTCAGATGTTTCTTTTAGTCTACCTAAAGGAGTTCTTTTACCCAAAAGTCTTTCTCTTAAAGCAAAAACATAAGTATGAATATCTTTTTCTATTTTCTTTTCTTTTTCAATAATTTCTAATGCAAATCTTTCTGGAATAAGCCATTTATCAATCATTAGTTTTAATCCTCCGATTATAACAATTGGGATGGAAACACCAAATAAACCTATCATTCCATAAGCAAAAAATTCAATTAATAAGTAAGTAAGAACGAATCTTGCAGCAATTAAAGAGAGTACTATTGAAAATACCCCTACTATGTTTCTCCCTAAGTCTCCACCACCAAACCATTCTTCCATCTTCATTCCTCTGAAAAGTCCATACACAAAAAAGGAAATGAAAATAAATGGCAAAAGCCAGTAAAAAATGAGAAAGATTGTTAATCCATAAGGTGTATATTCATATGGATAGTACCCGGCAAAAATACAGGACATTGCACCCACGGTATTCCAAAAAAATCCTTTTCTTGTTTCTTCTGTAGGAAAGAAACCTTTACACTCTTCTATTCTTATTTCCTTCTTTTTCATATAAGGAGAAATAACAGCTAATTCTAACAATGCGATTGATACGAAAAGAAAAATGTAAAATACATTAATTAGATTTATTTTCCACCTTAAATATCTTTTTGGAAGTATTGAAGCAACAACAATTAGTAATGCAGAAATTAGAATGAATACAATAGGGTATGTACTAATATTTTCTGTTATGGCAATAAACCTGAGAGTAGGGGGAATAAGCATGAACATTACACCAGAAGCTACTAATATCATAATCACCATTATAATCGCAAAAATAGTTAAGAGTCGAGAAAAAGTTATTCCTCTCATAATTAATTTATTTTTTAAACAAATTTAAACTTTAGGAGAATTGGTATAAAGAAAGTATAATATATTTTTAAGATATAAAGATAATTTTAAATTATGAGAATTGATAAAAAAACTTTATTTTTATTTTTATCACTTCTTTTACTAACTAACTTAGCTTCGGCGCAAGCAATTTCAGGTGACGAGATTTATGGAATTATTGCAATTTTGTTAGTCATTGCTATGATATTAATAGCTGCCGGATTTTCTCCAAGAGTTACAACTACATTTCCTATAGGATTACTAATTTTTATAATAATTGTAATTGTTTTAGTAATAATACCAGTAGTACTTCCATCTTTTATTGGTGAAAAAATAGTTGAAAAAGAAATTATAAAAGAAAATTGGAAGTTGGCACCTCTCCCATCCTGGCTTTCAAAAATATTAACTTATTTAGGAATTCCTAGCTCTTGGTTTTACGTACCAGCTTTCATTTATCTTTTCATATTTCCTTTTGTTAGCGTATTCGTTATTATTTACGGATTCCTAAAACAACTCAAAATATTTGATACACCAGAAGGAGAAAAAATTACTAGAGTATTAGCATTTTTATTCTCTCTATCCATTTTACCTACAGGCTTTTTTGCTAGAATTGTTTATTACTATTTTGCAATTAGTGCATTTTTTGGAGTAGGAACATTCATTGCAATGTTTGTCTTGGGTATGCTTCTTTTAGGAGTAAAAAAGACAACCTTTGCTTATCATGAAACTCGATTAATTAGTGATATAGATAAATCTCTAAAGAAACTACAGGAAGAAGAAAGACATTTGATAGAACAAATGAAAAATGCGCCTCCCGAGAGAATACCTCAACTCCGAGAAAGGTTAGATAAAATTAGGACAACACAAAGTGCATTAAGAGAGGAAAAAAGAAACATAATAAAAGGATAGTAATTTTTACTCTTCAAAATTAAAAATTATTTTATGGAAATACCTCTTCAAGATTTCATTTTCAATACATGGATTCCCTTCTTAATCTCTTTTGCTCTATTATATGGGGTTTTAGAAGGAGTAAAAATTTTTGATAGGAGGATAAATCTTTTAATTGCTTTTT
>CAZWBF010000053.1:0-3677 GCA_964632185.1 uncultured archaeon | reverse complement strand
AACATTAAATATCGAATTTTTAGAAGGTAATTCCAAATTATTTTTAAGCTGACCTGTGATATTTAGATAAGAAGTTATGTTTGACGAAACATAACAAGAATCGTTATTTGTACCTCCTTTCCAAGTGATTCTTCCAACATTATAACTGCAGTTTGGCTCAAATGTGTATCTTAAATATCCAGAGTTGTCTGTCCATACATCTGCAACTTTTATTATTCCTTGTTTTGATTCAATGTAAAAGCTTCCATTAACTCCACTACCAACAAAATCGACAATAAAATTATCTCTTACCCTTATGGAAAGATTGTAAGAGTCATTACCCTCTCTATCAATTGTGACACCTTCTCCAGAAGTTACAAATAAAGTCACACCTCTTTTTTCTACATTAAATGTACCACCATAAATTTCGTTTGATAAATTAGAAGTATCTGTAACGTTGAATTTATATTCAATGCTAGAATCAACATCATTGCAGCTAGTGTTCCAAATAAATCCTATGTTTGTTCCTCCGCCAGGAGTTGCTCCGCTATAAGTATAATTATCAATTTTTTCCCAATTTTTCCCAGGTCTTTTTATCCAAAGATAAACAGTTTTGTTGTCCTTATCCAAATCATAAAGAGTGACATTAAATACAAATTTTGTTCCCCAAGAAGCACTAGATGGACTAACTATTGGATTCTTTAAATCTGGTTTATCAGCAATGTAAAAAGCATTTTCTTGTGTTTTTTCTGCATTTGGATAATAACTCCTTGTTGCATTCATTGTTATATTATACCATCCATAACCCCAAGATCCCAATATGGCTGTGGAAATACTACAATTATACCAACCACTTCCTTCTTCAACTCCATTACATGTATAGGACTTTGATGGAATGATAAATTTAACAGTTGCATTTTCTACACCACCACAACCTGCTAAATCAGTTAAATTACCTTTTATTATTAATGGATTAGAAACACTATAAGTTCCTGATGTTGGATCATAATCTCTTACTATCGTTTGATTTACCGGTTGGGTAATAAATGGTTCAAATTGAGAAGTAATTGTTACGTTAAAAATACTTGAGTTAGTTTCTTTCCAATAATCATTAACTCTTAACCCTCCCTTCCATTTTTGTAATCCAACACCATAAGTACAATCTGGACTAAAAGTAGTTGAAAAGTTTCCGTAGTCATCTGTAGTTGTTGATATCATTGGTCCCCAAGAATTTGGATCACTTGCATTTGTTGTCACCCAGAATGCTGCTGGTTGGTAAGAAATTGAGTAAGAAGGATTATCAATATCTATAGCCTTTAATCTGAAAGTTGTTGAGCCAGAAACTCTATCAACTGTAGTTCCATTTCCATACACATAATTTATTGACACATCATCCTTTTCAACAGTAAAGTTTTTAGAAACGTTTGAATAGCCGAAATCATCTGTAACATTAAACCAAACAGTCCAATTTCCCCTATCTCCAGAGGTAAATGTTATTCCACTCCAAACAACTTGATAATTTATTCCTTGGGCATTTGCTGAACCTGTTTTTTCTGTAGTTCCTGATGGACCAGTCGCTTTATAACTTACAGTCAAACTATCAAAATCTTCGTCTGTAAAGTTAACTTTGAAAGTGAAACTTTCTCCCCATCCTCCAACAGATGGAATGACTTGGGGTGCAAATAGTATCGGATTTGTTTCGATCCAAAACGCGTTTGTTTTAGTTGTTGTATTATCATTATAAGAAGATTTTGAAACGTTTAATCTAATATCCCAATATTGGGTTGCATAGCCAGATGTGTTAAAAGTACAATTATACCACCCATTTCCTTCTTCCTTAATTGATTCGCAAGCATTAACTGTACTTCCTTTGATATTTTCAAAACTTACTTGAGCATTTTCAACGGAAGCATTACATTCATCTGTTATATTTGCTCTTATCGTTATATTACTTCCTCTTAAGTATTTTTCTCCATTTGGGTGAACAATTATTGGGATTAAGTTTCCAATTATATTATAAGTGTAATTTATGCTGCTATTAACATCATAAAAGCAAGAATCGTTTCTTACTCCAACTTTCCAATATTGTTTACCTACTGAATAACTACAGTTTGGATATAAGTTTAAAGTAAGATAACCATCTGTATCTCCTTCTACGTTAAATACATAGTTGTAATTAGAATTATCATTAGTTACCCAGAAGCTTCCGTTTGGATAAGTTGCATATTGATTTAAACCATAAGTGGCTGTTCTATTCAAATCTTTTACTCTAACTATGAAAGTAGCTGGAGTAGCTCCATTTCTATTAACATCTGTATTATTTCCAGAAATGTATTCTATTTCTGCTAAATCTTTTGTTAATGTTGGTTGATTTACAATGCTTGTATTTATTGTATTATAAGTGTCATTAATTTCAAAATAGAATTGAACATCTCCAATATCTTGACAAGTGAAGTCTTTAACTTCAATACTACATGTTCCGGGTGTATTTATTGTTGTTTGATTTTTCAGCACAAAGTTTCCTGTAGTATTAACATAAAGTTTGCAAGTTACAGTATCATTTTCCGGATCATTAACAGTTACATTGAAAACAAATTTATCTCCCCAACCTCCTATTGTTGGACTAACAAGTATATTTGAATAACTTGGTTCTCTATTTTCCAACCAGAACCAGTTTAAATAAGTTGTTGTATTGCCATAATATAGATTTCTTGAGGTTGAAATCTTTATACTCCAATTTCCTTCTTCTTTATCAGTTGAATCCCATGTACAATTATACCATCCATTTCCTTCTATATTAACTGGAGAGCATGAAGATTCGTTTCCAGTTTGATTATGAATTAACGTTATTGTAGAAGAGGCATCGTCAATTAATCCTTCGCTAGAGCAATCGGTTGTGATATTAAATCTAATTAAGATTTGATCTGTAACGTTAAACGTTGAGTTTTTAGATGGTAATTCCAAATTATTCTTTAACTGGCCAAAAATCGAATAACTTTGAGTAGATGAAGTTGTGTCTTTATAGCATGAATTTCCTTTAACTTCTACTTTCCAAAATTGTGATCCAACACTATAACTACAATTTGGATTGAAATCATAACTCATATAACCAGATTCGTTTGTTGAAGCGTTGTGACCAATGTCATAATTAATTCCATCATAGGTAAAGTAGAAAGTACCATTTACATTTTTCCCAACAGCTTCGCTTTTATCAGAATCGTTTATTATAACAGCAAATCTCTTATAATTTTCACCTTCTCTACTTACAGTTTCTCCCACACCTTCAACGAATGAAAAGCTTACATCATCTTTTTCTAAAGTAAGATTTTCAACATTCGTTTCATCTCTGAAGTTATGAGTATCACTAACATTAAATTTGAAATAGATTGTTGGACCGGAAAGATAGTCTTGACAGTCAAATCTATAGTAGAATTTTACTTCAGTCCATACATCGCTTGTAACATTTTTGGAATCTATATAATACCACGGTCCATTTTGATTATACGCTTTCCAAAGCGAAACATTATTTTCATCCCCCTCTAAATCTCTAAAACTTACATTAAAAGTAAAGTTAAAGCCCCAACCTTCTTGCTTTGGATTAACATTTGGATTGGCAAGTTCAGGTCTTTCACCTAAGAAGAACGCATTTTCTTTTATGGAGAATGAAGAGTTATAATACTCTTTACTAGCATTCATCG
>CAZWBF010000052.1:0-3680 GCA_964632185.1 uncultured archaeon | reverse complement strand
TTGGAGTTGAAGCAGCTGAACTAGATTCTGCAATAGAAGATGATTATAAGTTTGGTCATGAAAGATTAGGTAAAATTTTAGAAAAGAGTGGAGAAATTGGTAGCGAGTATGTTTTAATTCATTCTTCTGAATCTACTCCAATAAGATTTTTGGGAAGAAGTTTACAGCCAGCAATTTTGGTTGATTTTTTTGGAAATCCTTTGAATGAATTTATAGAAACTCATAAATCTCTTAAAGAATGGCTTATGGGCAATAAATCACCAGAAGAAATTGTTAGAGTTTTAATGGAAATTGTTAATATAGTAGAAAATGAGAAGCAAGATATTGAAGAAATAACAAGAGACGATGTTATAAAAGTTTTTGAAGAAAGAGGAATAAAAATTCCAAATTATATTTGGAGAGAACTCTTACCTAGAGGCTCCGACCTAGCTGGTTATTTTGCAGAAATGATAAAAACGGAAGTAAGGAGAACAATTGGTATACTTTTGCCAAGAGAAATAACAAGAGTTTCTTATAAGGAATTACCTAATGAAGCAAAAGAAAGTGTTAAAAGATCTTTGGAAGATAATCTTAAGAGAAGTGTACCAGAAATTTTAAAATATTTTCTAGATTTTGTCCGTTCACGTTCTTTATCCTATGGTCCAGAAAGATTTGCTTATTGGGTAGTTGCAAAATATTTAGAAGTTGAAGATCCAGAATGGTGGAATAAATTTGTAAGAGCTTCAATTGAATATTTTGCAAAAGCTGATGGAAAAAGTGTAGAAGAGTGGTGTAGAGAAAATAAAATAAGTTTGGATAAACTTACAATAGATGATGATAGTTTTAGAGAACTAGAAAGATTATGGGTTCCTGCAGTTTCTGCAAAATATATATGGGGACATTTTTGGCAAGAAAAAAATTGGAAAAAAGATGAAAATGGTAATCCTGTAATAACTGTTAAACCAGATTTGAAGAAAATATTAAGAAATTATAAAATTCCATTAATTTTTGAATCACCAATGGCCCAAAGGGGAGTTGAAGAATGGTTAAGATTGCCAAATCCTTTACATTTCTATTATTTATGTAAAGAAATTGGAGAAGATATAACAGGAATTGCTTTGGATTTTGAGCATATGATGAGTTTGAGATTAAAACCAGAAGTAGTAATAGAATTGTTTCCTGAAGATGGAGGAAAATTAGTTAAAGTTATACATGCAGGATGGCCATCTCCTTTAGCACCCACTCACTTACCTTTATTGCTTGGTTCTGACGAGCAACTAAAATATTATAAATGGTTTTTTGCATTGAGAAAAAAAGGGTTTGGTGTAAAAGATATTTGCTTTTTGATTTATGAAAGAGGATCTGCTCATGTCAGAGAATCAATAATTACGCTTAGAAAGATAGCAGAATATTTGGAGAAAAATGTGGAGCCAGAAAAATTGCCAAAAGAATTCTTTGGAATAGAGTTATTTGCATCTCCAGAAAGGCAAAGAGAAATAATAAGAGCACATGCTTTCGAACCATTAAAAGGTTTATTAGCTGTTCCTGAAGAAGAATGGACTTTCTTGGGAAGAGCAGCGAGGGAAAGGGGAAAAGTTGAAGAATGGAAAAAAGAAGAACTTAAATAATTTGGGGTTAATGAGTAAATATGGAAATAGAAGATCTGGAAAAGGAGCTAAAAGAGGTTAAGATAACTGAATTAAAAGAGGAGAAAAGAGTACCGGATGAAATTTATAGAAAAGTTATTGAGTTTACAAATGAAGCGAGAAAGCAATATGGAGAGCTAATAAAATCTGTTTTAATCTTTGGTTCCGCTGTTAGAGGTGATATGAAAAAAACTAGTGATACTGATATCTGGGTAATTTTAGATGATACAGCAACAAAATCAAGTGAAGATTTAGATAAAATCGTTAGCCATCTATACTTAATTGCTCACAATTTAAAAGATTTGCATATTCAAGTAACTGCACTAACAGAATTTTGGAAAATGTTGAGAATTGGTTCCCCAGAATTTACAAACTTCTTAAGATATGGTTTAGCGATTTATGATTCTGGGTTTATAAAGCCTGTGCAAAGAATGCTCCAACTTGGTTTGTTAGAACCAAGTGAAGAAGCTGTATCTTTAAAAGCTAGAGCAAGTAAAGCAAGACTTAAAAAGGTAAAACTTGATATAAAATCATTAATTTTTGATCTAAGATATTGTGTAACTGATATGGCGCAATCTGCAATAATGTATAACTTTAAGAAACAGCCAGATCCTAAAAAAATACCAAAATTCTTAGAAAAATTTATAGAGGAAGGGAAGTTAAAAAAAGAGCATTTAGAGAAGTATAACGAATTAAATACTCTTTGGAAAAAAATTGACCATAAAGAAATAAAAGAAGTTACAACAGAACATTTACAAAAAGCTTTGGAAATAGCTAATGAGCTTGTTGATGAATTTGGAAAATTAATACCGAAAGAATTGGTAGAAGGTGTATAGATGGAGAAGAAAAAAAGTGAAGGAATAGAAAAAGAGAAAGAAAAAAGAATGAATATAGCAAAGAAGTTTGCAGATAAAGTTTTAGAAAAATATGGAGATTTGGTAAAAGCGATTATTATGATGGGGAGTGTTGTAAGAGGAGAATTCAAGCCGAAAAGCGATATAGATATCTTTTTAATTCTTGATGATACTACTCACAAATTCGATTCTAAAGAATTAGATAAAATAGATATGGAACTTGAAAAAATTGCTAAAGATATTCCAGAGGCAAAAATAAAAATTAAGAATAAGGAAACTGGGAAGGAAGAGGAAATATGTTTGATATCAATTCAACCAAGTTATACTTTAACCGAATTTTGGGATTATGCTAGAATTGGTCATCCAATAATTTATAACTTTATAAAAGAGGGAGTTGCAATTTACGATGCCGGCTTTTTTACCCCAGTAAAAAATTTGCTCAAGCTTGGAAAAATACCTGCAACTCGAGAGGCAATTGAAAGTTATATGGAAGGTGCTCCTAAAAAGCTAATGAGGGCAAAAACTGTTAAGCTATTAATGCTTGCTGAAGATTGTTATTATGCTATGCTAAATACTGCACAAGCTGTTTTAATGTTTATTGGTATAGAGCCGCCAGTACCAAGTAAAGCTTATGAAGAAGTTAAAAAACATTTAGTTGAGCCTGGAATTTTAGAAGAAGAATATGCTGAATGGCTTAAAGAAATAATTGAAATAAGAAAAAAAATTGAGCATAAAGAGTTATTAGAAGTAAGTGGAGCATTTGTTGATGAATGGATAGAAAGGGCAGAAAAATTTGTTAATAAAATGTTTATGCTTTTAAATGCCTTAGAAATAAGGAAGATGGAAAAAGTTTTGGAAAGAACGCATGAAGTTATGCAAAAAGCTGTAATTACTGCTTTAAAAAGTTTGAAAAAAGAAACTCCAAAGGAAGATTTGTTTGCAACTTTCAAAAAAGAGTTTGTTGATAAGGGTTTAGTGGGAGATTACTATTTGAATATATGGAAAAGGGTTGAAGAGTTAAAGAGTTATGCAGAGAAAAAACAATTTGAAAAAATTCCTAAGAAAGAGGTTTATGAGTTAAGGGAATCTGTAAGAAGATTAATTCATGATTTAGCAAAAGTTTTAAAAAAGGAAGAAAATAAGAAATAAATTTTCTTTAAAGAAAAGTTAATTTTTAAATTTTCTTTAAATTAAGTTATGA
>CAZWBF010000051.1:0-3784 GCA_964632185.1 uncultured archaeon | reverse complement strand
CTCTGATAAATGATGAGAAACGCGGAGGTCGTGGGTTCAAATCCCACCCCCGGCACTCTCTTAAAATTTTATAAAGTTTGTAAGTTCTTTCAATACACTTGAATTATCACTAATAATATTTTATTGATTTCACATAAGATTGTATAATCCAAATTAAATTTAGACCTTAATAGCTTTGATTAGCAATTGAGAAAGTTCTATTACTTTGACATCAGTATCTTGGGCACCTTTCATTAAATTAGCATAACACAACGGACAACATGTTATTACATTTTTTACTCCTATTTCTTTAGCTTGATTTATCCTTTCTCTTGCCATAGCTTCTGCTAAATCTGGATAATTAGCACTAACACCTCCTCCACCGCCACAGCAAAAACTATTTTCCATGTTAAATTCAAACTCTACTAACTCAATACCCATAGCTTTTAAGATTTTTCTAGGCTCTTCATATATACCTGAATATCTACCCAGATGACAAGGATCGTGATAGACTGCTCTTAATTTAAGTTCTGTCAACTTTAGTTTATTCAAAACTTTAAAAATGGAAATAGATGCATGCTCCACTTCTAACTTTTTACCCAAAACTTTAGGATACTCATAAGCTAGCACATGATAGCAAGCCGGACAATTTGTTATTATTTTCTTTATATGATATTTTTGAAAGAGTTTGAAGTTCTTTCTAGCTAAATCCTTAAAAATATTCATGTACCCAGCATTTTTAACGGGAGAACCACAACAAACTATATCACCTAATTCTATAAACCTAATACCACATATCTTCAAAATTTTTTCATAATTTTCTTTCAAATCTTTAAATACGTAGTTTGTTAAACATCCTGGAAAGTAGAGTACATTACCACCTAACAATTTATCCATCAATCCCATTTACATTCACCTACTTCCATTTTCATATTATTCATTCCTTGTAAGATTGGTATATCACCAATTAATATATGGTCTAAATCGAAAACTATTTGGGGTACGCCACCATATTCTATTCGTTTTTCCTCGGGTAAAAGCGAAAGATATAAGTCAAAAACTTTTCCGTTATCGATTATTTTGTAAAATTCATATTCAATAAGAACCAAATCAGACTTTGGAACAAACTCGTAGAAAAGCCAAGGGTCTGATAAAGCACAATGAGGACAACCAATGCCTGTAAAGTAGAGTGCACATTTCTTTGCTTCTTCACACTCTTTTTTTACAGGTTCACCTGTATCACAATACTTCATACCCCACTCAATAATCCACCCATCACCTTCAACAGCATGAGAGAAACAAACTTTTCCCCCATGAAAACATCGGCCCGCATTTGGTACACAGGAATATGGAACTTCTATTGCATTAATCGGTTTACCAAGTTTACTAAGGTCTTTACTCAGATTCAAAAAATCCTTTAATAGGTTTTTGCTAACGCTACCTTCTCTCTCAACAATTAAAACTCTATTGCAATACCAAATATTAGGCCTTCCTATACTGACAAAAGACATCGGCTCTACAGTTTTATTTTTTAGTTCCACAAAATTGTTTGAATTTTTTGTAGGCGTTGTAAATGGTGTGATATTTGTGAATAAATTAAAATATAAGATGCTAATCAATACAACTGTCAAAGGCACTGCTATTGCTAAAATTTTATTCATTATCCCACCTTCACAAAAAACCAAACTAATATAGCTAAAATTATTAGTATAATTCCTTCCAATATACGCATAATCTTTCTATGTTTTCTATAACTTTCATATAAAGCTTTTGGTTCAATGCCTTTCCAAACAAAAAGTGTAATAACTATTTCAGGTAAAACAAAAAGTAGGTTATAGTAAGCTAAGACAAAAATAGCGGAAGCAAAATTCTTTATAGCAGAATGTAAGAATGCTATCAAACCTAGATAAAAGATGCCTGTGCATGGAAGCTCTATTATAGTTACAAAAACTGCTAAAAGTATAGTTGCAATTATGGAAACATAAGTCAAAAGACTTTGGATATGCTCTTTAGCAAATTCTGGCACGGCAAAAGTTGCTTTACCAGCTTTAAGTGCATCTCTTAGATTTATGAGTCCCGCTATTACCAGAACTGAAATAAGTAAAATTTTAAGAATGTTGAAACCATGAACTGAAATAGAGAAAGCATAAAGGTATGAATAACCCAAAAAGATCAGTAAACCAAGCATTAAATAAGTAATATAAACTACAATAGTAAACAAACTTGATTTTAGAATTAATCCCTTTCTTTCCAAACCTAAAGCAACGAGATTCGCTAGCATTATTATCATTAAAGAAATCATGCAGGGATTAACAGAATCTGCTAGAGCCAATCCACTAACTGTAAGCCAAAAGAGGAAAGGACTGGAAGTTTCTAATCCTTCTAAACTTGAAATATGAGGAAAGGAAAGTAAAACTAAAAAAATGACTATGGATATAATTCCAATCCAAGTGAAGGGAGGTTTTTTCATTTTTTCACCTAGCAGCAATATAATTTTTCTGGCATTTTATCTTCTTTTAAAGTTTCTCCAAATGGATTTTCAAACGCTCCTATATTTTCAATCATTTCTTTATTCGCAACTGTTTCAATACCTTTTTTTACGCACATTTCCCTCAACTTTCTAATTATTTCCGGTATATCTATTGATAGTGGACATTGCTCTTTACAAGCAGAGCATGTTGTACAAAAATATAAACCTTTTTCAAATGCAACCTTTAGATTTGTATGAAAGAAAGTTTTTGCCACACCAATTCCACCCAAGTATACATGACCATATTTATAAAGTATTTGTCTATATACCGGACAAAAGTATAAACATGCACCGCAATTTATACAATAAAGAATTTCTTTCAATTCTGACTTCGCAATCTCACTTCTACCGTTATCAACCAAGATTAAGTGAACATCACAAGGTCCATGCATTCCAACAACTAATTTTTCAGCAACATCTGCAGTCATGCTCGGACCTGAGATTACATTTACATAACTAGGCATATTTGCTCCAGTTCCCCAAATGGCTAATGCATGACATATGGTCATTGCATCTTCTATTGTTCTAACAACTTTTTCTATACCTGTAATAATTATGTGTTTTTCAGGAATTTTAGAAATAAGGGAAATATTTCCTTCGTTTTCCAAGATGAAAATTGCCCCATCAGCAGAAATAGCGTTTGCACCCGTAAGTCCAATTTTTGCTGTTAATATTTCGCTTCTTACTTTTTCTCTAACCCAATGAGTTATCTTTACAGGATCTTCTTCAACCTCCTCTTTATACTTCTTCTTAATTTTTTCAACAATTTTAGAAATTGGTATATGAACTGCAGGCAAAACAGGATGAGCAAGTTTTTCGTCACAAAGTTCAACCAAAAAATCTCCACAATCTGTTTCAATAACTCTATTTCTTCCTTCTAACTTCTCTATCAATCCAATTTCTTTGATAGCATTAGATTTTGACTTAACAACCTTTTCACCCTTAGGAATTAATTTTAATGCTATTTCACATGCTTCCTTATTATCTCTAGCAAGATATACTTTTATTCCTTGTTTTTTTAAGTTATTAACAGCCTTTTTTACTAACTCATCGAGGTTAGAAATTGAAAACTCTTTAATTTCCTTTAACTTTTCTTTCAGTTTTTGTATATCAATCTCACTAAATGTTTTACTTCGACTTTCAAGATAAGTTTTCATAGCCTTCTTTAATGCATTTCTTCCTATCTTTAAACTTCTCTCTTTTAGCAAATTTTTCATATTCATAATAAAAAATGGTTAATGAAACCATATTTAAACTTTGGTTTCAATTTTTGAA
>CAZWBF010000050.1:0-3856 GCA_964632185.1 uncultured archaeon | reverse complement strand
CCATCAATTCTAATTTCTTACAACATTTGTCCAACAACCTATTTGCCGAATGGAAGCAAGAAGATAAAAGATAAAGATATTATTGTTACTCCATACGGATCAAAATTTGTTTCTAAAAAGATAAGAGAAGGGATATTCCCCCAAATTCTTTCTAAACTTATTGAAGAAAGAGATAAGGTTAAAAAACAGATGAAGGCTTGTAAAGATGAATGGAAGAAGAAAATGCTTGATACAAAACAATGGGGATTAAAGTATATGACGAATGCTTTTTATGGATATACTGGCTATACAAGAGCAAGATTTTATATTTTGAATATAGCAAATGCAATTACTAGTTGTGGGAGAGAAATAATAAAGAAGACTAAAGAAACTGTTGAGAAAACGAAAAAATATTCTGTAGTTTATGGGGATACAGATTCTGTAATGGTTAAAGTTGACTGTAAAGATATGGAAGAAGCTTTTAAAAAAGGAAAAGAAATCGAGAAATTCGTTAATGAAGCGATGAAAGGAATAGTTAGAATTAAGATTGAGGGCATATTCAAATCTTTACTAATTTTATCAAAGAAGAGGTATGCAGGCTTAGCAGTTGAAAAAGAAGATTCTGGTTATAAAGAACAAATGGTTATGAAGGGAATTGAAACTGTAAGAAGAGATTGGTGCGAATTAACTTCAAAAGTTCTCTATGACGTTTTAAACATAGTTTTGAAAGAACAAAAGCCAGCTAAAGCGTTTGGCTATGTAAAAGAAATTCTTAGGAAATTAGAAAAGAATGAAATACCAATTGAAGATTTGGTAATTACAAAAAGTATATCAAAGCCAATAAAGGAGTATAAAGGAGTTCAACCACATATAGAGCTTGTTAAAAGAATGAGAAAAAGAGATGTAAATGCTCCTGGTGTTGGGGATAGAGTTGGTTATGTTATTATTGCAGGTCCTCAATTAGTTTCACAAAGAGCAGAAGATCCAGAATATGTTAAAAAACACAATTTAAAAATAGATGCAAAGTATTATATTGAGAGCCAAATTTTACCTCCATTAGAAAGAGTTTTTGAAGTTCTTGGAGTTTCTAGGTCCCAATTAATTGGAATAGGAAGGCAATTATTACTTGGTGAAATAACGAATAAAGTTAAGAAAAAAGAAGTTGTTTTAAAAGATTTTGAAGGTTTTGTTTGTAGTAATTGTAATACATTTTATAGAAGAATTCCATTAAGTGGAAAATGTTCTAGATGTAATGGAGAAGTTTTATTCTATCACAACGGAGAAAAATCAAAGCAATTAGTTTTGAGTTAAAAAAAGTTTTATCTTTACCACTTTAAGTTGTCAATTAATTTTTTCTATTTTTTCGAATTTCTTTAGAATTATGAATGAAAAAACTTTGATTTTAATATGTGCACTTCTTTCTATAGTTGGAATAGTTTCTTTATTCTTTCTTAACAAATCAGTTCAAATTTCTCAGCTAAAAATTTATGAATTAAAAGATGGAATGAATTGGGTAAAAATAGTTGGAAGAGTTACAAGTAAGTATGTATCTAAGACAGGAACAACTTTTTTAACTGTTCAAGATGGTAGCGGAAAAATACAAGCAATAATTTTCAAAGGTATGAATAATCAGAGAATTAGAAAAGGAGATAGAGTTGAAATAATTGGAGATGTTCAAACTTACAAAAATAAGTTGGAAATAATTGTTAAGCAAATTAGGGTAATATAAAATTTAAAATATAGCTATTAAGTCCAGCAAAGTAAACAAGAGTTTGTATCATAAGAAATCCCATATTACTAGTTCTTTTTATTCCAAGAATTTGAGGCAAAATACCTATACAAGTTGAAATAAAAAGAATAAATAAACCAATAAAACGAGTAAACCAGAAAACCATAATTAAGATTATAGAAATTACTATTTCAGTTAAAATTTTGTAATTTATTTTTTGTAAAAATTTTAAAATCTTCTTCCCTAAAACCCAGGTTAGAATTGTAGCTAGAGAAGAAGAAAAGATCATAATACAGCAAGAAAACAAAAGTTCATTAGTTTCAAAATTTGAAACCTTTTCAATTGCAGCAGCTGCTCCACTTCTAACTTTTTCTAAAGAATATAAAGAAATTATAGAAAATGCTAAATTTGCCATATTAATTCCAGATAAAGCCCCTAAAAATTCTTGAGTTGATAGTTTACCAAAAGTTGATATCATAGTTGCGGATTGTGCTTGGCCTATTCCTGGCAATATTCCGCTAATTAAACCAGCAAAAAATCCTATTAAAATACTTTTCCAAATTTTCCCAACATTTATTTCTTTACTTAATCTTTGTTTTGGTAAATTGGATTTTTGATTTAAACTAAGCAATAAGCTGCTTAAACCAAATAAACCTATTAAAGAAGGAAACAATACTTCATCACTTTTAATTAAAGGAGAATTTAAACATAAAATTCCCCAAATCCCAGAAACTAAATACATTAAAGCGCATAAAATTTTATTTTTTATTCCTTTCTCAACCAAACACATCCAAACTATTGTTAGAAACAATAAGAAATGAATAAAAGGATAGATAAAAGAATGAATTAAGGGCAAAACTTTAATTAAAATTGGTAATAAAGATATGGTTAAAAGTAAAGTTCCTAATGAGCTTAAAAGAGAAATAAATAATGCGTCATATCCCTTTCCTTCTAAAACTAATTTATGACCAGGTAAGACATTTAATACTAAGCTAGAATCTGGAACTGAAAGAAAAATATTTGGAATATAATTCATGAACAAATCAGTTATCGATAAAGTAATGATAAAGGCAATTAAAGAATAAGAATCAACGTTTAAAATCGAGCTAATTGCTAAGACGATAAAAAATAAAGTGTTTGGATGCATTCCTGGGCATAAACCTGCAAATATTCCGAAAATAAAACCTAAAATACAAAAAATTAAAATGTTTAACATAAGATTTTGTGAAATTATTATTTTCTATAAAATTTAGAACTACTTAAGGGGGTAATTTTTCTATAATTTTCTTAAATTCAGTAATTTTAGGATTTTTCAGTTCGATTTCAAAATTAGAAGACCAAAATCCATAACTATTATGGTCACCAAACCTTCCAATAGCTTTCATGCCATGATCAGAAATAATCAAAGTTTTTTCATTTAACTTTCTAACTTTTTTGGCTATATCATCTAATTCTTTATATATTATTTTCATTTTCGATTTAATACCAAAACTCAAATGTCCAACAACATCTGCCAATGCAAAATAACCCATAACTATATCAAAATCTTTATTCAAAACTTCAAAGAATTCTTTTTTATTCTCTTTATGATTTTCAAAAGCAACTTTATCGTATTCTTCTAGGATATTTTTATCTTCAAAATATTTTTTAAGCAATTGTTTTTCCTTATTATGTTTTTCAAATTTATAATTAAAACCAGGAACATCTATAGCTTCCCACTTCTTAAATTTACCAAAAAAAGTTTCTTCTGGTTTTAGCTTAAATTTCCAAAAATTCTTACCTAAAGCTAAAATCCTTTTTTCTAAATTTTTTCCAGCAAGAAATGAAGACCAAATAACAACTGTTCTTGGTTCAGTAAATTCTGAGATATCAGTTTTTCCAAAATTTTCTTGCATTAAATTTTTACAATTAAATTCTTTCACATAATTGTATTCCAAACCATCCAAACCTAAGATAATAATCAAATTATTCCCCCTCCAATAATCTTTCCTTCCTTTAGAATTACAAATCTTCCCAATTCTTTTAATTTGTTAAATTTTTCAACAACTATGGGTTTCTCTAAACGAATTCTTAACCTTCCTATTTCTGTTTCCTTCAATTCTTTTGCTTTTTTTCTTTCCAAAGTTTCTACATCAATTTTTTCCAAAA
>CAZWBF010000049.1:0-3884 GCA_964632185.1 uncultured archaeon | reverse complement strand
GGATCATAACCTCTTAATACAGCTAACTGATAAGCCAAAATTTGAATAGGAATTATTTGCACAATAGGATTTTCCATATTTGCTTCTGGAACTTTTATCCAAAAATCAAAAACTTCATTATTTTTAGGAGAAACTCCAATTATATAGCCTCCTCTTGTTTTAATTTCGATTGCATTTGATAAAATTTCTTTTTCATTTTCTTCAGCTACAAAAACTATGCATGGAGTATCTTTTTCAATTAGTGCTATAGTTCCATGTTTTAATTCTCCACCTGCAAAAGCTTCTGCATGAATATAACTAACTTCTTTTATTTTCAAAGCTGCTTCTAATGCAGTTGCATATTGTAATCCCCTTCCAATGCAAAATATATGATCTTTATCTTTCAATTTTTCAGCCAATTCTCTTATTTTATTTCTTGTAGTCTCAGAAGTAAGATGATAAATCACATTCCACAAATATTTTAATTTCTTTCTTCCCTCTTCATATTTCCCAGCTAATGAATAAGCTAAAAGAGTTAATAAAGCTAGTTGTGAAGTATAAGTTTTTGTTGACAAAACGCAAATTTCTGGACCAGCGTTCATAAGTAAAAATGAATCAGATTCTCTAGTTAAACTAGAACCCATAACATTAACAATAGAAATTACTTTACTATTTTTTTCCTTAGCAATTCTAACTGCCTCTAAAACATCATAAGTTTCTCCAGATTGAGAAACCGCAATTACTAGACTATCTTTATTCAAAAAGTGTTTATAATTTGGAAATTCTGAAGCAAGAACTACATCTACATATTTTTTTGCAACTTTTGAAAATATGTAGCTAGCTACTAAGCAAGCATGATAGCTTGAACCACAACCAACAAAAAATATGTCATCGGCATTTTCAATTTCTTTTGCTATTTTTTCAACAACTTCTTTTCTTTGAGCAATTGCTTTTTGAATAGTTTCTACTTGCTCACAAATTTCTTTTAACATGAAATGTTCAAATTCTCCTTTTTTTGCCTTTTCAGCATCCCAATCAACTGTATGAATTTTCCTTTCAACTTTTCTTAATTTACCGTTTTTAATATTATAAAAAGTTAATGCAGAGTCAAGAACAACCATATCCCAATCATAAAGATAAACAACCTTTTTTGTATAATCTATAAATGCTGGAATATCACTTGCAGCAAAATATCCATGATCAGCAATTCCAATTACTAGAGGAGAGCCTTTTTTTATTGCAACTATTTTATTCTCATCGTTTTTAATAGCTAAAGCAGCAAAAGTACCTTCTAACTTATTAAAAGTAATGCAACAAGCCTCTTCAAAACTCTTACCTTTTTTTACTTCCTCTTCAATTAAATGAGCTATTACTTCACTATCAGTTTTGCTTTTAAAGATATGATTAGATTTTAATTCTTTTTTTAATTCTTGATAATTTTCTATTATTCCATTATGAACTATTGCAATTTTTGAATTACAATCAGTATGAGGATGGGCATTAGCTTTTGAAACTTTACCATGGGTTGCCCATCTAGTATGTGCTATTCCCAAATTTGATTTTAAATCTAAAAAATTCAGTTTTTTATGAACATCTTCAACTTTTCCAACATCTTTTTTTATAAAAATTTTATTTCCATTAACAAAAGCAACACCAACTGAATCATAACCTCTATATTCCAAATGCTTTAATCCATTTAAAATTATTGGAGCTACATCTTCCTTTCCAACATAACCTATTATGCCACACATTTTACCTTTTAAATAATTTTCAAAATTCTCATAAAAATTCTGCCTAAAAAAGTTGTTTTATTAGTTAAAATTTTTTGAAAGAAAAAAGAAAAATTACAATTAAACCATTTTTAAAAAATTTTTAATATTAAAATTTAATTTATAATCTATGAAAACGTATGTAATTGAAGAATCTGAAAAAGGTCAAAAAATATTTAAAGCTGCTTTACTCAAACCAAAAAACATTTCTATTCTTAATAGCGAGCTATCTTTAAAAATTCTTCAAGAATTAGCAAAAAGACCTAGCTGTGCAATGGATATAGCCAGAAAACTTAAGCAGCACGAACAAAAAATTTATTATCATTTAAGAAAGATGGAAAAAGCAGGAATAATTAAGCTTTTAAAAACAGAAGAAAGGGTTGGTGCAATTGCAAAAATTTATTCTGTTATTGCACCTTATTTTGTATTCAAACTTTTTGATGATAAAGAAGCTCAAAATATAAAAGTGAAAATAAGAGAAAGCGAATTTCTTAATCCTTTTATAAAAAATAAAAAAATGAATTGTTTGATTGTTGTTGGTTCTCCAGATCCCCATGGTAAGTATGCAGCCCAAGCTTCTGATGGAAGCACAGCAATAGATTTGGCTTTATTTTTAGGTACATTTGCAGAAAAGGCAAAACTTTCTTATAAACTTGACACTCAATTAAACGAAAAAGATCTAAAAGAAAATTTGATATTAATCGGCGGCCCTAAAGCAAATATTTTGATAGACAAAATAAACAAAAAATTACCGATATATTTTGATGTGAAGCATGAATTTAACATAGTTTCAACCCGAACAAAAAATGTTTATACAGAAGATGAGGTTGGAATTGTTATAAAAATGAAAAGTCCTTTTTGTAAAGATAAAAAGATATTGGTGCTTTCTGGAAAAAGATTTAAGGGAACAAGGGCTGCAATTATTGCAATTGTAAAATATTGCAAAGAGTTAAATGATAAAGAAGAAATTTTTGCTGTTGTTAGAGGTATAGATAGAGATTCTGATGGAATGATAGATGATGTTGAATTTCTAGAAAAAAATTAAAAGTCTTTATAAGTTTCCAACCAATTTTCTATTGCTTTCTTTATATCAATGACAACTTCTTCTCCATTTGGTAATGTTCTTTTTACAGTCATGGGTAAAATTTTATTTCTAAATTCCTCTTTTGCAACTTCTATAGGGTCTAAAGTTTTTTTCTTAACGAATGCTGGAGCACCTAGAGAAATTTGCAAAGCTCTAGCACCTATTAATCTAGCTACTTCAAACCTTGTCAATCTATCATTTGGCCAGATAAAATTTATCACCTCACGGTTTGAAAAGACTAATTCTCTTTATTAAATCAACATGAGCTAAAAATAATTGTCTACAACAATATCTCTTTAATCCAAGATCATCTAAAACTTTTTTAGCATCTTCTCCTTCTTCAACTCTTTTCTTAAATTCTAACCATAAGTGTCCAACTACTTTTCCACAAGTAAAGCAACGAATTGGAATTATCATCTTATCACTTTGGTAAAAATTATTTAGTTTACTATAAATTTAATATTTTCACATTTTTAAGCTTATAATTTATCTTTTACTCTTTTGTTTTCCTCTTCTAGAACCTCTTTTGCTAGCGCCTTTCCCACTAGCATGATGAGGTTCTGTTCTTCTATGGTCATATATTAACAAATGCCTGTCATATTGCAAAAATTTTGATTTTAAATTTTCATCTTTGAAGAATTCAACTAAACCTTTTGCAATTGCTTGTCTTATAGCTTCTGTTTGCCCGGTTATACCTCCAGATTTCACATTTACATAAATATTAACTTTTTTTGCTAAATCTTCTGCAAGCAATAAAGGCTCTTTTATAGCCATTCTTGAAAATTCTGTACCCCAGAGTTCTAAAGGTCTTGAGTTAATTACAATTTTTCCAATTCCAGGCTCAATTTTAGCTCTAGCTATTGCTCTTTTTCTTTTTCCCACGGCCAAAACAATTTTCTTTCCTTTTTTCTTTACCATCTTTTCTTAGCACCTATTGCTAATGACAATTCTTCTAGCGTTATATATTTACACTTTAACTTACTTTTATCTATTCCTTTAATTTTAATTTCTTCAAATTTTTTTCCTTCATATTCTTTTGGTAATCCAATAAA
>CAZWBF010000048.1:0-4115 GCA_964632185.1 uncultured archaeon | reverse complement strand
GTGGCGTTGCAAAAAACAGTGAAATTAAATGCAAAGATTGTTTAGCTTTTTTAGGAGAGAAAAAACCAAAATAAAATAAAGGTGAAGAGTTTGGAGGAAAAAATAGATTATAGAGATATTAAGAAGTTACAACAAATAATTAAAAAAATTCCTGAAAAAGAAAAAATTGTTGCAAACACATTGGGAAAAATAATCACAATCCTAGGAAAATATATGGTTAAGATGCAAGGATATAGTATTCTTTCTACAGTATTAAAAAGAGAAATAAGAGAAGTTGGAAAAGAAAATGCAAAATTCTTAATGAATTTTTTAAAAATAAAAGAACCGAAAGAAGAAGATATTAAATTAATAATGAATTTAGCTGCTCTTTTGTTAGGCTTAAAATTGAAAGTTAAAAATGGAAAAGTAGTTGCTACTGAATGCCCATTTTACAAAACTTTAAAAGAATATAAAGAACCTTTCATGTGTAATGCATGCGTAGAATATAACAAAGGAATTGCTGAAGAACTAACAAATGGTAAATTTACAATTAAGAGAGTTCATTGGTTGTTTGAAGGTGATAAATATTGTGTTTTCAAACCTGTTAAGCTTTAAATAATTTAACTCTTTAATGTTGATTAGATAAAAATGATTTTGCCACTAGTAGAAAAATTATATATTGGAATAAAATATGCTTCACCACTAAAAGAAGCCAAAAAAATAGCTTACCAAACTATTGATGAAAATCTTCCGCCTGAAGAAAGTGAATTAGCAAAGAAATATTTCAAAACTTCAAGAGCAATTGATTTTATTGGCCTTCAAACACTCGGAATTTATAAACCAAACTTGGAAGATGGTTCTGTACCCTTAATAAAAGATACAGAAATGACAGCATATAACATGATTGTATATGGAGAAGGAACTATACTTGACCAATTTCAGGATACACATTTAACAAGATATCTCGCTGAAAGGTCTAGATTAGATGTAGAAAAGGCTATGAAATTAGTTAGAGATGAAAATTTTTTATTACGCTTAGCTAAATTGCAAGTTCCAACTTATGACGAAGAAATTGAGGAAAAGGTTGATCCTTTTGTCCAATTAAAAACAGCACTTGATTTGGGTGCTCTCTACGAAAAATTTTTACATCCTTACCCAAAAATTTTGAAAATTCATAAAGATTATAAGGATAGAGTTTTGGAACCCCAAAGTATAGATATTATAATTGGAGCATTCCTGAGGCAAAACAAACCAAGAAAAGTAGTAAAATTAACAGACGAATATCTTGATGGCAATATATCAAGTCTAACAGACAAGCTTGCTTTAATAGCAGGAGGTATTGTTCATACAACAAATCCTATTGCTGGTAACGAAAATAAAAAGCACCCTCCAGAAATAACAACACCTCCTCTTTCGAAATATTATCGAGGGATTACAAGATTTTCTCAAATGGCAATAGATGATATTGATAGAATAAATGAAGATATAGAAGGAAAATGCGGAAATGTTTTTCTTATTAACATGATTTACCAACTTTCACAAAGAGGAGTAAATAATATTAAAATAACAAAAGAAAACTTTAGAAATTATTTAATTTCTGAATATAGAAGAGGGGAAAAAGTTCTTTCTAGATTTCTTATTCCACCTATTAAAGATGCTATAGATGGGTTAAAAAGACTCAAAGAAATGAACTTTGGTTATAAAGATCATAGGACTTCTTTAAATTTAATGCTAAAACTTGGATTAAACAAATACGAAAAATTTCATAAAGAGTTTAATATAGAAGATGATTGGTATCAACAAGCAAATGAGTTAATTTCTAAAGAATTAGGAAATAATTAGTTTAATGTCAATATTTAATTTATGCTAATAGGTTTAGTCGGAAAACCGAATAGCGGAAAATCCAGTTTTTTTAAAGCAGCAACCCTAATTGATGTAAAAATTTCTTCTGTTCCTTTTACTACAATTGAGCCAAATGTAGGAATTGCTTATGTAATAACTGATTGCGTTTGTAAAGAATTTGGGGTTGAATGTAATCCAAAATATGGAAAATGCTCTAAGGGAAAAAGATTTATTCCTGTTAAATTAATGGATGTAGCTGGTTTAGTTCCTGGAGCTCATAAAGGAAAAGGATTAGGAAATAAGTTTTTAGATGATTTGAGACAAGCAGATGCTTTAATTCATGTAGTTGATTTTTCTGGTTATACTGATGCTGAAGGAAAACCAACTTCAAATTATAATCCAGAAAATGATATAAAATTTTTAGAAGAAGAAATTGATTATTGGTTTGCATCAAAGATGGAAAAAGCTTTGGATAAATACTATAGGGATAGAAGTCCAAATAAACCAAAATTAGAAGATTTTCTATTTACTCAACTAAGTGGCTTACAAATTCCAAAAGAGAAAATTCAAGAAGCTTTAGAAAAAGTTTCAACCTCAAACATTTTAGAATTCTCAAAATATTTAAGAAAAATCTCAAAGCCAATTTTAATTGCCGCAAACAAAATAGATTTGAAATCTGCTCAAGCCAATTATGAAAAATTGAAAGGTAAATACGATTTAATTCCTACTAGCGCTGATGCAGAAATTCTGTTAAAAACTGCGCATGAAAGAAGCTATATTTATTATTTCCCTGGAAATGGCTTTGAAAGTGTGAAAGAATTGGATGAGGTTCAAACAAAAGTTTTAAACAAGATAAAAGAAATTTTGGATAAATATGGTTCTACTGGAGTGCAGGCATGTATAAACAAAATTGTTTTTGACATTTTGAAAATGATTGTTGTTTATCCTGTTGCAGATGCAAATAAATTAAGTGATAAAGATGGAAATATTTTGCCAGATGCCTTTCTAGTTAAAAAAGGTACCAAACTTAGAGAATTTGCATATAAAATCCATACGGATATAGGGAAAAAGTTTATATGCGGAATAGATGCAAGAAGTAAAAAAAGATTAAGCGCTGATTATGAATTAAAAGATAGAGATGTAATAGAGATAAGGTTTGCAAAATGATTTTTGCTAATAAGCATTTATTTGGATTGATAAGAAATTTTTATTATGAGTAATGAGTGGGAGGAATTGTATAAGAAATATGCAAAAAAAACGAGATAGAAAAAATAAAAAACTTCTTATTTTTGTATTCATTTGTTTAATAGGCTTAACAATTACTTTACTCTACATTTTCTACGGTACAAATTTAAGTATTCCTTTCCTTCAGGAGAAAGAATGTGAGGAGATAATTCAATACTACGATAAAACATTATCAGAAATTGGAAGTGGGATAATAAAGACCTCGTGGGAGCCTAAATTTTCAGATATTTGTGAATACTCTGTAAAAGAAAGGGATTACCACTCAAATAACACGATTATAGAGATTAGGTCATGTGATGCGACCAAAATTAAAAATGCTCTCAATAACCCAGCGGCATTGAGTACAGATGAAATAGAGATGTACATATATGCATCTGATCAGTTAGCCACAAAAGAAGCAGTATCATTAGTGAGAAACGTTTCTCTAGAAGATTTCTCGGTTGGATGCAACCATGCGAAAGCGACATCATCTTTAGCGAGTTGGACAATGATAGGAGGTAATATGGCCATAGTATTTTTGCAACAAAAAAGTATGATTGATTCGTGCACTCAACAAGAAAACTTTACAGAAAAAGAGAAAAAAGAGTGCTTAATAGAGGTATTAAATGCAGAAAAATCGATGGTCGAATCTTTCTCGACTTCAAATTACGATGTTAAAGTTGAAAGTTGTGTTAATAATGGTAAGTTAAAATCGGTAGATGTAGAGCCTAGGAGAGAAGTATGCAAAAAGATTATTGAGTACAGGAAAAAAATTGTTGAAAGAGTCAAAGAGAGTGATATAGATTATAATCAAAAATATTACATCCTAGCAACCCTAAAAATTATGGATAAATACATAGGCGGTAAATACGATTCAACCCAATTAAAGCAAAATATAGTCAACAAAATTTCGAACCAAAAATACAAAAGTATATTCTTGGAATTAAGAGTTTAATAATCGAAAGATTAAATGTAAATTACGAATAAAATTGTTTTTGGTAGATGAAATGATAAGAGCAGTTATTTTCGATTTCGATGAAGTAATTATAAGGTCTAGAAAAAATCATTTG
>CAZWBF010000047.1:0-4174 GCA_964632185.1 uncultured archaeon | reverse complement strand
TCAAGCATTTTTCTTACTGCAGTAATTATCTTTGCAGCTTGTCCTTCTCCTATTTCAGCAATTCTTGCTAATTCACTAGGAGAACAAACAGCAATTGCCATAGGATCTGTAAATCCAATTTCTTCCAATTTCTCAGCTGTTTTTTTACCTATTCCAGGAATTTTTTCTAAATCAATTTTTTTGGCCATTTTATCTAATTCCCTTTTGTGATTTATTATTTATATAAAATTTAACTTCAAAGCTAATACCTATATTAAAAGATTTATTTTAATTTTTTATTTTTCTCTAAGGGGAGTGAAGTTCCGGTGAATTGCTTTCCAATTCTTTTAAAATCTTTTCACTTTCTTCCAAATAATCAATTTCTTTAAAATCTTCAACAAACATTTCTAATCTTTCAGATATTTTATTTACTTTAACTCTTCCTTTAAACAAAAATTCTCTTCCTAATAACTTTTGTGATAAGTAATCATATCTTTTATCTAAATCCATTTCTTTTAGTTCTTTTGCTGAAATTTCAGCAATTTTTTCCGCTATATCTCTAAAGAAAACTGCTCTTAGGTTAGAAGTTCCATCATCTATTATGCAAGTTATTACTAGATTTGGTTCTGCATCAACTTCACCATGCTCTTCGCAAACCCCTTTTCCATTAACTTCTTTTATTGTAACATTACAAACTGGGCAAACAAAGAATATGAAATTTCCTTTGAATAAATAAACAATTTTTGCCAAAACCTCAAAATTTCCTTGCTTTATATCTTTAATCTCAACCCTTTGATAATTGGGAGAAAAAAATCTTTTCTGTAATTCTTCAACGCTTATATCTAAATCTTCTTCAGCAGGTGCTATTCTTCCTAACTTTCTTAAACCTATTTCCTTTTCTCCAAAAACATTTTCTTTTGCAATTCCACCAATTATTTGAATTGTATCTCCAACTTTTATTTCACCATCTTCAACTATTTTGACTTGCTCATTCCATAAAGGAATTCTTACATAATCTGTGCCATCAGAAATAAAGATATTAACAACCTTTCCTTTCTTCCCATTTCTCTCAAACTCAACGATTGAAGATATTTTGAAAACTTTTCCAATAACATTAACATTTCTCATTCCTTTAACTATATTTTTCATTTCTAATCTTCTTGGCTTATATTCAACTAAATCAATGCCTAAATCTTTAGCTACTAAATAAGCAGCCCCCTCAAAAGAAATTATTTGCAATTCTTTTTGCTTTTGCTTTATAAGCTCTATTAGCTCTTCTTTTGAAATATTTGCCTTAGAAATAATTTCATTCAATAGCTTTTCAAAAGACATAGTAATTAATTAGATAAATAAAAATTTAACTTAACTTCTTTTAACAACTAACCTTATATCTTCAGCTAACAAAGTTTTTCTACCTGCATGCTTAGCTAGAGAAATTGCTTCTTCTAAAATTTTCAAGACCTTTTCTTCAACTATATTCGCAAATTCTTGAGCAGCTTCATCAGAAACTCTTCTTGCCCCATTTGCTTTCAAAATTTTTTCAAATGTTAAGACATGAAATACTTCTGGCATAATTTTAATTATTTTTTTATAATTTATTTATATGAATTACAGTTTTTTGCTCACTCTTTTACTCGCATTTTTTGTAACCTATTTTTTAACAAGAAAATTTATCGATTATTTTAAATCAATAAAGCTATTAGCTAAAGATTTGCATAAGCCTAATAAACCAGCTTTACCAACAAGCGGAGGAGTACCAGTTGCATTTGGAATAATAATTAGTTTGCTTTTTTATGTCGGATTACAAACTTTTCTTTTCGATAATTTTGAAGAATCTGTTCTCTTGCTATCAATTATTTCAAGCATTTTGTTAGTAACTTTTATTGGTTTATTTGACGATTTAAAACATCCTTTAGGAAAATCGAATTATGAGATAAAAAGAATAAATGAGAGGTTTGTAAAAGCAAAAAGTGGATTACCACAAAGAAAATGGTTGTTAACTTTACCAGCAGCAATTCCTTTAATGGTGATAAATGCCGGAGAAACAACTTTAACTTTACCAATTTTAGGGGCAATAAATTTCGGCATATTATATCCTTTAATTTTAATTCCAATTGGTTTTGTTGGAGCAAGCAATGCAATAAATTTAATCGGCGGCTTTAATGGTTGTGAAGCTGGAATGGGAATAATTTATTTACTTTCTCTAGGAATTTTAGCTATATTTACAAACAATTTCATAAGCATCTTATTTTTTGCTTCAGTTGCTTCATTAATTGCATTTTTAATTTTTAATTGGTATCCAGCAAAAATTTTACCAGGAGATACATTAACTTATTTGCTTGGTGCAATAGTAGCAAATGGAGTAATAGTAGGAAATATGGAAAAAGCTGGAATAATATTATTAACTCCTTTTATAATCGAATTTTTCTTAAAAGCTAGGACTAAATTTAAAGCGAGCTGCTTAGGAAAATTGAGAAAAGATGGGAAATTAGACCCGCCTTACGGAAAAAATATTTATTCTATTACTCATCTACTAATGAATTTGAAACCGATGAGTGAAAAAGAAGTTACAATTAGCTTAATTTTAATTGAAATAATTGTTGCAATTTTCTTATTTTTGAACACTTTTTACCTTTCTTTAATCTAAAAATTTTTCTGCAAATTTAACAAAACTTTCAAGAAATTTAATTCTCCTTGCAAAAAATTTTAGAATTTCTATATCATCCTTTGAATAAAACTTTAAAATTGCAAGAATTAAGAGGTAGAGAAAACAAGCTAATAAAGCTAAAACATAATCCCAAATTCTTGTTGTGTATTTAACTAAAAAGTAGAGCAAGAGAAAAGAAATTAAAGCAGAAACTAAGCATTTAATAAAATCTTTAATCGGAAACTTTATTTTTAAAAATCTTTTAATAAAGAAAAAGCTTGCGGAAAAAAGTAGGGAAGAAGAAAGAAAATATGCAATACTCATTCCTAAAGAAGAAAAGTAAAAAGTTAAGGGTATGGAAAATATTAAAAATGAGGTTGAAGAAAGAACAACTATATTTCTATTTATCCTTGTTTTCCCTATAGCATATAAATTTGAAAGAAAAACATTTCCAATTCCTAGAATTATCGCACTTATCGACAAAATTGGAAATAGATTTGATGCTGGTAAATAAGCCTCTTTAGAAATTATTAGTATAACCTCTTTAGAAAAAATTGATAGTAGAAATGCTATGGGTAAAGTTAGAAATATTGAATATCTAGTTACCAAATTTATTAGATAGGCTTGTTTTTTATTATCTTTAAATGCTGAAAGGAATGAAGTTATAGGAAATAGAGCAGAATTTAATATGGTTGGAAAAGTTGTTATTATTGAAGTTAAAAGCATTGCTAATGCAAAAATTCCTGTAACTTCCAAATTTTTTATTAAAGTAAGTAAAATGTATTGAGAATTTGAAAATAGGAGTTGTGCTAAAGATGCTATAAAAGCTGGGAATGCGAAATTTTTTAATATATGGTTAAAATCTATTCTTTCTCTAACTTTAAGATTTATTTTTTTTAGAAGAAGGTAAAGAAAGGATAAACAAACAACTGCACTCTCTCCTAAAAGTGCAATCAGAATGCCAAAATAATTTAAACCTAAGTAAACAAGAAAAATTGCAAGTATTACTTTTGTTAATCTACCTAAAAAATTTGAAGCAAAATATTTTTTCATTTCCTGAAATCCATAAATTGTTGATGAAAAAATTTTTGAGAAAGATGAAATTAACATAAGAATTAAAGAAAAAACTATGATTTCTAAAGTGAGTTTGAAATAAGTTTGAAGAAATGGTGAAGCTATAGAAGCTGCGAATATAGAAATAAAGATCAAAATATTTAATGCAAAAACTAATAAAAATGATTTTTTAATTAATACTGAAATTTTTCTTGATTTTTTTCTTGCAATATATTCTGGTACTAATTTTGAAATCGCAACATTCAAACCCAAAATAGAAATTCCGCTTAGAAGAGAAGCTAGATTAAAAGATGTGGCAACAATTCCATATTCACTTGGCAATAAATTTTTTGCGGCAAATATCCAATAAATTAAGCTTAGTAAAGTGAGGGAGAACCAATTTAAGAATAGATAAAAAGTATTTGAAATCAATTTTTCCTTGACTTTCATAAAGAAAATATTAAAAATTATTTAATTAATTTAACTCTTAATGGA
>CAZWBF010000046.1:0-4336 GCA_964632185.1 uncultured archaeon | reverse complement strand
GTGCAATAATTACGGAAGCTGGTGTATTAGCTCCGATTGAAGTTAAAGAAAACTTTTACAAAAGACTTAATATTAATGAAGAAAGATTTTTAGAAATATTAAAAAGGTTGATCAAATGAAATACGAAGATTTTATTGATTTGAATTATAAGCCAGAAAAAGATGATTTAATTTGCGAGTTTTTAATAGATGCAAAGAATTTGAAAAAAGCTGCTGGAGCAGTTGCTTCTGAAAGCTCAATTGGAACATGGACAGAAGTAAAAACTGAAAAAAGCTATGTAAGAAGGCTTGCAGCAAAAGTTTTTGAAATTGACAAAAATTTGGTTAAAATTGTTTATCCTCTTGAATTGTTTGAATTTGGGAATATGTCTCAGATTTTGAGCTCAGTAGCCGGTAATGTCTTTGGGATGAAAGAAATAAGAAATTTAAGATTGATTGATATCAAATTTCCAAAGAAAATTGTTAAAAGTTTTAAAGGACCAAAATTTGGAATTAGAGGAATAAGAAAAGTCTTGAAAATTAAAAAAAGGCCTTTGATTGGAACTATAATCAAGCCCAAGATTGGATTAAAAGTTAAAGATCATGCAAAAGTTGCTTACGAAGCTTGGATTGGTGGTTGTGATCTCGTCAAAGATGATGAAAACTTATCTTCAATGAAGTTCAATCAATTTGAGAAAAGGTTGAAAGAAACTTTGAAGATGAAAGAGAAAGCTGAAAGAGAAACTGGAGAAAGGAAAGGTTACATAATAAATGTAAGTGCAGAATGTAAAGAAATGATTAGAAGAGCAAAATTAGTTGAGAATTTTGGTAATGAGTATATAATGGTTGATCTAATTACGGTTGGGACTTCTTCCTTGCAAAGTTTAAGGAATGAAGATTTGGATTTGATAGTTCATGCTCATAGAGCTGGCCATGCAATATTTACAAGAAATAAAAAACATGGAATTTCGATGAAAGTAATTGCAAAGATTGCGAGAATAATTGGAGTTGACCAATTGCATATTGGCACAATTGTTGGAAAAATGTTTGAAGGAAGAAAAGAGGTTTTAGAAAATGTTAAAGTTTTAAAAGAAGATTTATTTGGGCTAAAAAAAGTTATGCCTGTTTCTTCTGGTGGATTAAATCCTTTACATATTCCATTTTTAGTAAAATTCTTTGGAAATGACGTAATAATCCAAATGGGAGGTGGCATACACGGTCATCCTTTAGGAACTATTAGTGGAGCAAAAGCTGCTAGACAAGCTTTAGAAGCTACTCTTCAAAAAATTTCTCTAAAAGAATATGCAAAATCTCATAAAGAGTTAGAAATTGCGATAAAAACTTGGAAATAAATTTTTAATCAAAAAACAAAATTTTTACCATGCAATTAAAAGCAAGAATTTTGAAAATTGATGCCGGCGGAAAGAATATAGTTATTTTAAATAAAGAAGATTCAGAAGAGTTGGGAATAAAAAGTTTAGCTAGAGTAAAATTAAGTTTTGGAAATAGAAGAATTACAGCAATTGTTAATGTAAGCGAAAAGATTGTTAAAAAAGGTTGGATTGGAATTTATGATGAAGTGAAAAAATGCTTGAAAGTGAAAAATAATGATGTAATTAGAATTGAAGTTGCAAAATATCCTACTTCTCTCCAATTTATAAAGAAAAAATTAAAAGGAGGTAAATTAGACTATTTCGAAATGAAAGAAATTGTAAAAGATATTGTTGAAGGGAATTTAACAGAAATTGAAATTGCAAGTTTTGTGACTAGCTTATATGAACAAGGATTAGATTTAGAGGAAACTGTAAATTTAACTTTATCGATGGTTGAAACTGGAAAAACTTTAGATTTGGAAAAAAAAGTTGTTGATAAGCATTCTATCGGAGGAGTACCAGGAGATAAAACAACTTTATTGTTGGTACCTATAGTTGCTGCCGCTAACTTAACAATACCAAAAACTTCATCTAGAGCAATAACTAATGCTGCCGGTACTGCAGATAGAGCAGAATGTTTAATGCCAGTTGATTTGCATATAGATGAAATGAAAAGAGTTGTTGAAAAAACTAATGGATGTATAGTTTGGGGTGGAAAGTTGGATTTAGCTCCCGCAGACGATGTATTCGTTCAAATTGAATATCCTTTAGGAATTGATCCTTTGTTATTACCTTCTATAATGAGTAAAAAGAAAGCTGTTAATGCGAATTATTTAGTTGTCGATATTCCTTGTGGTAGGGGAACAAAAGTTAAAACTATAGGGGATGCAAGCTTACTTGCAAGAGACTTTATTGAATTAGGTAAAAAATTGCTTATCAAAGTTAATTGTGCAATAACTTATGGTGAACAACCTTTAGGTTATGCAATAGGTCCAGCTTTAGAGGCTAGAGAAGCTTTAGAAATATTGATGAGAAAAAGAAATGTAGTTGATGTTATCGAAAAAGCAACTTCTCTATCATCTATTCTTTTTAAAATGGTTGGGATGAGAAATGGAAATGAAATAGCTATGAAAATTTTGAAATCTGGAAAGGCTGAGAAAAAAATAAGAGAAATAATTAAAGCTCAAGGTGGCAATGAAAAAATTTTACCAAAGGATATAGAAATTGGAAATTATAGAATAGATGTAAAAGCTGAAAATTCTGGATATGTGCTTTGGATAGATAATTCTATTTTAATTAATATAGCAAGAGCAGCAGGTGCCCCAAAAGATAAAGGAGCAGGAATTTTACTTTACAAAAAAATTGGAGATAGAGTTAGAAAAAATGAAAAAATCTTTACAGTATTTGCAGAAAAACAAAGAAAGTTAAGCAGAGTAGATAAAATTTTGAGTGAAGCAAATCCATTTGGAATTGGAGATAGAATGAAGATTTTGATAGATATAATTAAAGAAAAACCTATTCATGAAAAAACTTTCATCTTAGAAAGATAAAAAAAGAAGAAGGAAAAAGCTTATTTTCTGAGTGTTATTGTTATTGTTGAAACATTTACTTTTCCTTTTTCTGGAACTTCTCTTTCTTCTGTGTCTATCTTGATATCTCTTATTTCCACATCTTTAACAAAGCGTCTCCTTACGATTTCTGCAACATCTACTGCTCTTGATATTGCTCTTCCTCTAGCTTTCAAGATTACTTCTGGCTGACCATTATTGAACTGAGTTATTACAGCTAAAACATAGCTCATTGAAGGTTTTTTACCAACATAGATTATGTTTGTATCTTGTGCTTCTTTTTCTTCTGCCATTTTTGCACCTCCTTTTTTATGGTTAATGTAATATTAAGAGTTAGGCTTTTTAAGCTTTTCTATTTTGCTTGACTTTGTTTTTCTCATACTCTAGAAAACACGATTCTAGATTAAATGAAGCTAATTTTAAGGTTGACAGAAAATATCTGCTACTCATCTTCTATATCTGATTTGGTAGTAATTTGAAGTGAATCTCTTTATCTCTCGATGTAAGAGTTCTCGCTATCTCACCAATTTCATCTATTAGTGCATAGAAATCAATTCTGGTGTACTATCTTTTCTAAATGCTCCATAATTTTTGGCTTCTTTTATCTCCATATAAATTTATTAGTTAGATTTTCAGTATAAGTTATATGCGTACATTCCGAACTTTCATATTTTTTATTTATAGATAATGGTGATTGGGATGAAAATAAAAAGAAAGTGGATAAAAGGTTTTCTCGGATTTTTGGGTTTTTTGGGATTTAACGCATTTGAAACAGGTAACTATTTGTGGTTGTTGTGGTTTCTCTGGTTTATATGGTTTTACTACTTCAAATATTTAAAGAGATGAAGAAAAAGTTAGTAATCGTTAAGGAACAAAAATTCGAAAAAGATTGTAGGGGTTTCAAACTAGTTTCAAATACATGATTTTTAAGGTGTTTCATCAGTTTAAGAATAGTGAGTAAAATGAAGAGGAAAATGAAAAAGCGCGAACAGAACACGAAAGAAAAATTTGCTTGAAAGTAAAGGGTTGGTTGAAAGGAGAAGAAGATGGATTGGAAATACTGTTTTGCTGAAATAATTAGGTAAAAACCGAACATAATCAAAGTATTTTAAAGAATTTGAACTAATTGATTTATGATGAAAACTAAAAACTGGACTCAAATTATAGTTTTGGTTGGTTGTATTTTGGGAGGTGTTGTTACAGGCATTATAATAACTGCATACCATTTTGGAAGGACTGAAGGAAGAGCTTTCCCTGAATTTATTTTCTGTGCAACTGCCGGTGTTTTAATTGCGAACATAATCAAATATTTTGTTGATAAACGTAGAGGAATAAATACTACAACTTCTAAACTTACACTTACAGTTAGTCTCTGTGTAATAGTTGGTTTGTTGATTGGTGCAGGTATTGGTTATTA
>CAZWBF010000045.1:0-4407 GCA_964632185.1 uncultured archaeon | reverse complement strand
TATTTAATTATTAATAATACTGTTTTTATGTTTTTCTATTTCATTAAAAATTTTTATTGATAAAAAAGAAAGATTATCTTTTATTAATTTTTCTTTTGACATCCAAACAAAATTTTTCTTTACTTTTCCTCTAAACTTTTTAACATAGTAAATACTAACTATTCCATTTTTCCAAGTTATCCTTTTGACAAAAAATATTTCAGAAGGGATTATATTCATTTCTTCCTCTAAAACTCTGAATAAAGTTTTAAGCAAATAACCATTATTTTTCTCAAATTCAAAAATTGGAAAGTTAACTTTTCCATTAATCTCTTTAACTAAGAATTTTCCATTTCTTGAAATTATTACAGCAATAAAATATTTCATTAAAAAGAAAAAGCTTGTAAAAATTTATTCTAGTTATTTACCACTTCAAGTAGTAAATATTTCGAATTCTTTTCTTTCAAGACAATAAAAGTAAAAATTACTTTTCTAAGCAAAGTACTAAAGGGATATTACTTTCTTTTTCTCTTTTAAGAATTGGAATGCTGGAAGAAATAAAAGAATATTTTAGTGGGACTTCATTCACAGCATACCTTTTAGGTGCAGGAGCTGGTCATTTAGCAATAAGTGTTGGAAAAACAATTTACGACTTAACAACTTCTATTCCTTACCTAATTCAAACCGGAGATCTTTCAATTTTAACTTATAAAATTCCTGAAACTTTAGAATTGGCTTCAAAAGCAGCGATTATTAGTGGTATAGGTAGTGGTTTCATAGCAACAAAAATTAAGAAAAAGATATTTGGATTTTTGAGGAGGTGAAATAATGGAAGAGAATAAAAAATTTGAAAAAGGCATAGCAATTGGTGTTATTGGAGGTGTTTTGGGAACTCTTGGTATTCAATATGCAATCCAAAAAGTTGGGGAATATATTAGAGAAGTTGAGATGAAAAAATATGAGAAGTTTGGAGAAGTTTTTGGGAATGTTTTAGACAAAAAATTATCTTCATATTTAAAGAAAAAATGAAGAGGTAGAATATGGAAGAGATTTATAAAAAATTATTGGAAATTGGGAAAGAACTTTTTGATGAATTACCAAAAAATTATGAGCCAGAAAAAATTGAGAAAAGCGTTATTAAATATTCAGCAAAATCAATTTTAACTTTTTTTAATTCAAATTCGTCATTCCCTAATTTTTTAACAGATTTTTTGTTAGATCGAGCATTAGACCAAATAAGTTGGAAAGACGTTATAAATTTCATTTCATCATATCTTAAAGAATTACCAGGTGAAGATGCAGATAAAAGTTTTAGATATGTTGCGAAAAACTTTTTTGAATATTTGAAGTGATGAAATGTTAATAGAAGAAATAAAACTCGAAAATAAGTTATTGGAGATAAGAAATAAAGTTAAATTTTTAGAAATTTATGAAAATAAAGAATTGGAAGGAATGGAAAAAGAAATAAAAGAAATTTTAAATTCCAAATATTTGACAAGCTCTGAAACTAATGAATTAAAAAATATTTCTTTTCTGATTTCATATGAAAAAATAAGAAGAGAAAAATGGAAAATTGATTATTTTTACCATACAATGGGAACAACTTTTGTCTTAGGTTTTGTATTGGGAAGTTTAACTACAAAAGCTTTGCTTGACTATGACCTTAAAAAATTTGTTGAATATTTACAAACTATTAAATATTGAAAGTGAAGAATATGGAAATTTCCCATATTCATAAAATTTTGGAAAGAATTGGCTTAACAGAATATGAAGCAAAAACTTATACTACTTTGCTTTTATTAGGACCTTCAAAAGCTGGAGAGTTAAGTAGAGAAGCACAAATACCTCAATCAAAGATATATCAGGTTTTAGATCAACTAACTTTAAAACAATTAGTTGAAAGTTTGGAAGGGAGACCAAAAGAATTCAAAGCTGTTTCTCCTGAAATTGCTTTGCTAAGATTATTAGATGAAAGAGAAAGAGAATTGAAATTGTTAAAAAGTGAGGTAAGGAAAATTGAAAAAAGTTTGAAACCTTTACAGTTGCCAGAAGTTTCTTATGGTGTTTGGGTAATAAAAGGTAGAAAGTGGAAAGAGTTTTTCAATAAGTCTGCTGAGATGATTGAAAGAAGTAGAAAATATGTTTATGTTGTAACTAGAGAATTTTCAAGAACTTGGAAGTTAGCAGAAGCTGTAAGAAATTGTTTGAGAAGAGGTGTAAAGCTTAGAATAATTGGATTAACTGAACCTAAAAATAAAGATGCGTATTATAGAGCGAAGTGGTATAAAAAATGTGGAATTGAAATTAAAGTTTTTAAAGCAGAAATACATCCTAGAATTTTATTATGCGATGGAAAAGAAGTTTTATTAAGATTAGATAGTAAACCAACTAGAAGAGAAGGCTTTCTTTATTATTCACTTTGGAGCCAAGACGAATCTTTAGTAAAAGTTATGGACAACTATGTGAAAACTATTTGGAAAAACGCAAGTTCAATTAGATTAAACAACAATTTTTAATTTTTATTCTTTTGACTTAAATTAAAGTTGCTAAAGGAAAAATTATTTAAACCTTTCTCAAAGATAAATATTATGCAAACCGCAAGAATAAAACTTTCAGGAAGGAATCCACAAGAACTAGATGAAATATGTAGAGATATTATTGAAGTTGCTAAAAAATTTGGTGTAGATTATAAAGGTCCTATTCCTTTACCAACAAAAAGATTAAGAGTTACTGTTTTAAAAACTCCGTGCGGAGATGGTTGTGGACATGGAAACGCAACTTATGATCATTGGGAAATGAGAATTCACAAGCGCTTAATAGAAGTTCAGGCAGATAAAAGAGCTTTAAGACAAATAATGAGAATAAATATTCCTACTGATGTTCATATCGAAATAAAACTTGTTGGTTAATTTTTCTAAAGTAAAAAATTAAATTGTTTTAAAAATGAAATTTAATTATGGCAGCTGGAGAAAAAAGGAAGAGGAGAAGGAAGACTAAGAAAAGAAGGATGAAGAGAAGGAAGAGAAAGTTAAAGAGAATGAAGAAATAAGATTAGATAAAAGAAAAGACAATTATGAAGATTCTTAATAAAAAACTGTTTGTTTTAGATATTGACTATACTATAGAAAAAGATGAAGGTATCACTCTTATCTATTGCAAAGATGAGAATGGAAATAGTTATCTAGTTAAAGATAAATTTAGTTCCTATTTCTATATTCTTCCTAATCAAAAAAAAGTTGAAGATGTGAAAAAGAAAGTTGAAAAAATAGAAAAGAAAGAAATTCGAAATGAAATAAAAAAAGTTGAAATTGTAAAAAAGAAATGGAAGAATAAAGATGTAAAGTTAATTAAAGTTTTTGTTAAAAATCCGAGAAGAGTGAAAAACGTAAGGGATGAAGTGAAAAATTTGGAAGATGTTGAAGATACTTTTGAATATGCTTTCACTTTATCAAAAAGATATTTAATTGATAGTTCAGTTATACCTGCAGGTTGGATTGAAGTTGAGGGTATAGAAACTGAAAGGGAAAATTATAAAGTTGAAAAAGTTATAGAAGCAAGGTCGATTAAATTAATTAAAAAATCTGGAGAACCAAAACTAAAAATTTTAGCTTTTGATACAGAATTTGTTGAAGATGGAGAATCGAAATTAATAATGTTAAGTTTTGCAACAAATTATGGAAAAAAAGGAGTAATTACAAGCTATGATTGGAAGGGGAAGCCTTCATATGTAATTTCTGTAAAGAATGAAAGGGAAATAGTTGAAAAATTTATCGAAATAGTTGAAAATGAAGATCCTGATTTAATTGTTGGTTATAACTCAGATTCTTTTGACATGGCAAAATTAAAAGAAAGGGCTAAGAAATTTAAAATTAAGCTTAAGTTAAGTAGAGATGGTTCACCTCTTTATCTTACAAGAAGAGGAAGAGTTTCTTCTGCAAGAATTAGAGGAAGGGTACATATAGATTTGTTCAATTTTGTTTCTCACATTCTTGCACCAACTCTAAAATGTGAAGTATTAACTTTAGATGAGGTTGCAAAAGAATTATTGAAAATTGGAAAAAAAGATGTTAAATATAAAGATATAGTTGAAATTTGGAATGAAAAGAAACAATTGGAAAAGCTAACTGAATATTCACTCTGGGACTCAGAACTTACTTTAAAATTAGCAGAATATTTACTACCCCAAATTTTTGCGATAAGTAGAGTTGCTAATGTTTTACCTTTTGATGCATCCCGCTACACTTATTCCCAATTAGTTGAATCTTTCTTCATAAAAAAAGCTTTTGAAAATAATTTATTAATTCCGAATAGGCCGAAAACTGAAGAAATTCAAAGAAGAAGATTAGCTCCTATCTATAAAGGGGCAATTGTTATTGAGCCTAAAAAAGGAATTCATTCAAATATTTTAGTTTTCGATTTTAGAAGTTT
>CAZWBF010000044.1:0-4440 GCA_964632185.1 uncultured archaeon | reverse complement strand
AATTATTTTTTTAATCAAATTTGGGTCAGCCCTTGCTTTCAATTCTTTCAAGACCATTCCAACCAAGAAATTCAAAGCCTTCTCTACTCCTTTCTTATAATCTTCAACAGCCTTTTCATTTTCTTTCAAAACTTTTTCAACAGCCTTTCTAACCTCTTCTTCACTTGCAAGCATTAATTTCCTTTCTTTTATTATTCTTTCTGGATCTTTTCCGCTAGGAACAAATTCTTTTATCATCTCTTTAGCCAATCTTTCAGTAATTACTTTTTTATCGATTAATTCTAAGAATTTGACAAAATTTTTGCTTGTAACCTTTGACTCCTTTATACGCAAATTATTCCAGTTTAAACACTTTAACAAATCTGTAACTATCCATCTTGATAAATTCTTGTAATTCTTATAAATTCTTGCACATTCTTCAAAGAAATCAGCCAAGTTCTTATCAACATAAACTATAATTTTTGCCTGCTCTTCCGGTATATTATACTCTTTAACAAATCTATTTACTCTAGCATCTGGCAATTCAGGCATTTCATTTTCAATTTCTTTTATAAGCTCTTTACTAACTTCAATTCTAACTAAATCTGGATCAAAAATATAACCATAATCTTCTTCAAATTCCTTTTCCCTTAAACTTAAAGTAGTTCTTATCTTTTCGTCCCAATGCCTAGTCTCTCTTTTTATTTCCATCCCCATTCTAAGTAAATTGCACTGTCTAACAATCTCATAGTTCAAAGCTTTTTCTGCATTTGCAAATCCGGTAATGTTTTTTATCTCAATTCTTTCTCCACCTTCTAAAGAAATGTTTGCATCTATTCGCATAGAAGCTTCTTTGCTTGCGTCATAAACTCCCAAATGCTCTAAAATAGATGAAAGTTTTGATAAAAACTCTCTAACTTCTTTTGTAGATTCAAAATCTGGTTCAGTAACTATTTCAACTAATGGAATTCCAGAGCGATTATAATCAATTAACACATAACTTGCTTCAGCTATAGATTTTCCGACATGAATTAGTTTTGCAGGGTCTTCTTCTAAATGAACCCTTCTAATCCTAATTTTTTTATTCAAAATTTCCAAAAAACCATTTTTTGCCAAAGGTATTTCATATTGAGTAATTTGAAAATTTTTTGCCAAATCTGGATAAAAATAAGATTTTCTTGAAAAGAACATTTCATTTGCTATTTCGCAATTCAGAGCTTTAGCTACCATTAACGCTTTTTTAATAGCTTCTCCATTAACCTTTGGTTTGGGACCAGGAAATCCTAGACAAATAGGACAAGTATTTTCGTTCGCTTCTTTATTTTCATAATCTGTTGAGCAAGAGCAAAACAACTTGCTTTTCGTTTCAATTCTGCAATGAATTTCCAATCCAATTTTAACCTTCATAATTTTTATTTCAACTTTCAAAATTTAACTTTTATAATCAGAATAAATTTTTAAAGATAATAAAACGATTGATGAAAGAAGTAGAGCAATAATAAAAGTGAAGAAGGACCTAATAGGTTCTGTTTGTGCAATATAAGAGGTTGCATTATGCGTTAAAAAAATTGGCAAAAGGAATAATCCTATTCCAAGCAAAGAAATTAAGAGTAAGTCTTTAAGTTTTTTAAAAGTATTAGTTGAAGTTTTATTATCTTCTTTTGACAAGTACTTTGGATAAAAATAATGTTTTATTTCTGGATTTTCTTCAATTGCTTTTTCTTTTAAATCCTCAATTATTTTACTTGATTCTTCAACTTTACTTTCCAACAATCTATTCAAATATCTTTTTCTATCTTCTTTTTCCATACCAATTAATGCAAGTGCAGCTAATGACCCATCTATATATCCCTTATTAGATCTTCTGATCATTTTTCCCATTTCAACTTCTTTTTTAGAAGATATCGAAAAAGTTCTTCTCATATATTTTCCTGTTTCATCAATAAATTCCCCAATGCTCCCAAGCGATTCATATAAACTATAAAGGGTTTCTGAAGGTAATCCTTTTATAGTATTAATAATCTCTTCTTTATTTCTAGTTGTTGTCACAAGCTTTATACAAGTAGCTATGGCTTCTTCAATCCTCCTTCTTTTTGGGTCATATCTTTCCATTTTTGTTTTTTCGGGATGCAGAATATATCTTTCTCCATGAGCTATTTCTCCTACTATTATGCCCTCTATCATTCTTTTATACGATTCCAATTTTTTCTTCTCTACTTCTATCCGAGCCTTATATTCATGTTCTAATCTCTCTATCTGCCTTTTTTTCAAAATTTCCATTCTTTCAGAAACAACGCCTTCATAAAGCTTCTCTATTCTTTTCTTTTCCTCTTTTAGTGCTTTATACAAATCTTCAATATACTTTTGCTTTGAAATGAGTTTTCTTAGGGGATATTTACTTATATAAATCGTTCTTTTTTCAGGTATAATTCCAGCAGGTTCCCCTCTTTCTACAAGTTTAACATAGAAAGATAAATATTTTGGGTCTAAGCCAATTTCTTCAAATAATTTATATGTAGCTTCTTTTACAAGCTTTTCGGCTAATTTCTTTTCTTTGTATGCTTGAAGTAATCCCATAATATTTTTTTCTCTTCCACTTTATAATTCGATTATTTTACATTTTCAAGAGTATAGGCGATTTTCAATATTTTTCCTTCTTGCAAATGATCTCCAATTATATGTAAGCCAACAGGTAGACCATTAATTTTTCCGCATGGTATTGAAATGTGTGGCATACCAGCTAAATTAGGAGGAACTGTTAATATGTCCATCATATAATTTTCTACTGGCTCTAACTTCTCAATATCTTTAAATTTTGGAGGTAAAATTGGCATGGTTGGAGCAATTATTGCATCAAATTTTTTAAAAGCTCTTTTAAATTCGTTAATTATCAACCTTCTAATTTTTAATGCTTTTAAATAATAAGCTTCTCTATATCCTGCCATTCTTGCAAAAGTTCCTAACATTATTCTTCTCTTTGCTTCCTTTCCAAATCCTTTTCCTCTAACTTCAGAAAAATATTCGTTAAAATTTCCTTTTAACGGTAAATGCAAACCATATCTCATCCCACAAAATTTTGCTAAATTGGTTGATGCTTCAGCCATAGCGATTATATAATAAGAGGGTAAAGCATATGGAGTTAAAGGTAAAGAAATTTCTTCATAACTAATTCCTAATTTTTCCAATAACTTTATTCCATCCCAAACTTTTTCAACAATTCTTTCATTAACATTTTCAAAATATTCTTTTGGTATCCCAACTTTCATTCCTTTTACATCTTCATTCAAAAATTGAGTATAATCAACCTTTTTTATATTCAAGCTAGTAGAATCCTTTTTATCATAACTTGCAATTATACTTAGCAATAAAGCAACATCAAAAACCTCTTTTCCGATGCAACCAATTTTATCTAAGCTATTTGCATAATCTATTAATCCGAATCTCGAAACTAAGCCATAGGTTGGAGTTAGTCCTATAGTGCTAGTAAAGCATGCAGGGCAAGAAATTGAGCCTCCAGTTGATTCAGCAATCGAAACGTGTGGAAAATTAGCAGATAAAGTAATGCATGAAGATCCTCCAGAAGAGCCACCACAAGACCTTTCTTTATCTAAAGGATTTTTTGGCAAACAATAATAGCAATTTGTGCAAAAAGTTCCAAAACCAAATTCATCCATTGCTGTTTTTCCAATTATTATTCCACCTTCTTCCAAAACATTTTCTATGCATGTTGCATTAAATGGTGGAATATAACCTTCTAAAATTTTACTTCCAGCAGTTGTTTGAATACCTTTAGTGCAAATATTATCTTTTATACTAATTGGCAAACCAAAGATTTTTCCTTTATTCGAGCTTAATCTAAAATTTTCAACTAATGTAATAAACGGGCTAAACTCTTTTTGAATTTTTTCACAACTTTCTTTTACTTTAGCTAAAAAATCTTCTAAATCCAAGTTCCCATTTTTTACTTCATTCAAAAATTCTTTTACACTTAATTTTTTCATACAATTCTCGGCCCCTTAAAATGCTTATTTTCCTTATGCTTAGTATTAGCTAATGGATCCCAATCAAATTTTTTAACTTCATCTTTTCTCAAAACATTTTTTAGGTCTATTGGTTGAAAAGCTGGCTCAACATTTTCTGTATTTACTTCATCAATCTTTGAGAAAAAATTAAGTATTGAATCAAATTGGCTTGTAAACTCTTCTTTTTCTTCTTCTGAAATTTTTATTCTTGCTAGTTTCGAAACATGCTCTACAAGCTTTTTATCTACTTCTACTTTCATAAAATTAAATTGTTTTGCTAATAAAATAAAAAATTTTAAGAGCTATTTTTATCCAAATTTTCTATAGGCTATGGAAACAGTGAAGCTTTTTCAAAAAATAAAAGAATTTAACTACGCCTCGGGCCGGACTCGAACCGGCGACCTCCCGGTTAACAGCCGGGCGCTCTACCTGCTAAGCT
>CAZWBF010000043.1:0-4644 GCA_964632185.1 uncultured archaeon | reverse complement strand
GTCTAAAATTATTCGTCATGTTGTCCAGACATATTGTTCAATACAAGGAGATAACTGAGTTATATTCTGTTATTTACTGCACAAATAGATTCTCGAATGTAGAAAAATTTATTAAACTTCTATGATGAAATCATTAATGCTATACTTTGTGGAGGTGTGTAGATGAAGAAACAACTAGCAACAATATTAGTACTAGGTGTTTTGATTTTTGCCGTAGTTGCAAGTGGCTGTATCGGTGGTGAAACCACTACAACTCCAACAACAACTTCTTCTCCAACCGAGACTCAGCCATCCGGACCAACCTACGAGGTAATAGAAACAGATAAAAGCGTTGTATTGGTGGGTCCAGAAGGAGCTCAAATGCCGGCTTCACTACCAAGTGGAAAGAAGGTAATCAAAGTTACTTATGTCGTTGATGAAGCTAACACTCCATCTGTCCAAGAACTAATGGAAGCAGGCCAAGGTTTTGGTGCAATAAATCCTGCATTTTTCAGGAATACTACTATTGATGCGCTTGTAATTGCTGCAAGGAGAGAAACTAACCCAGAAGTAAGAACTGAACTCTTCAAGGCCCTCTATATTCTTGGAAATAAACTTGCACCAGAAGTCATCCTTGGCCAAAACAGACAGCTCCGTACATATTGGGAGTGGGTTAAGGGCAGGTACTACCACCCAACCTTTCCAGAAAGGTACGATTTAATTTCCGAAGATCCCAATGCTCCAAGTGTTCCTATTGGAATTGGAGACTATAAGAACGACGCTCAAACATATGTTATAGGCACCATCGGATGGCCGGAGAGCTTTGATCCAGCTTGGACATATGAAACATTTGGATGGGAAATTTGGCATGAAATTGGTGATACCTTAGTTACCTACTGGAAAGAAGAGACTGAGAAAGTCACTCCAGACTTGGCAGTAGCATGGGCACACAATGAGGATGGTACTGAGTGGTATTTTGTCATTAGAGGAGGAGTAAAAGCTTACGATCCATGGAATGACAAAACATACTCAATTGACGCTACTGACGTTGCCTTTACCTTCTGGCGTGTCCAAAAGCTAGGTCACAGCGTTTCTTGGATGGTCTCGAGCTTCATGAATGTCAGTAGCTCACAAGCTTTAACGGAAGATGAGTTTGAGGATGTCATTAAGGGCAAGAAGCTCATTGCAGAGTACAATGGAAAGACCACAGAAGTTAAATCACTCCAAGACTTGCTGAACACCTTTGGTTACAGTGGAGAGACTGCAGGGGTCTTCAAGCTTGTACTACCAACCCCATACGCTGCAGTTCTTGGTGTCATAGCAGACCCATTCCTTTCAGTTGTCCCAATGGAGTACCTCCTTGGCGACAAATATGAAGAAGCCCTAAAAGCTTCAAACAACGGAAAGAACCCGGATGCTTGGGACTCATATGTTGAAGAGGGCGAACAAGACCCAACTCACCAGCTTATGCACAAGCAACCTGTTGGAACCGGTCCATTCTATGTAAAGGAATACAAAGAAAACGCCTACATTGTGCTTGAGCACAACCCATACTACTGGGATAAGAGCATAACACCAGGACATGAGAGAGTTATCTACGTAATAAACAACGATGCTGTTTCAAGAATTCAACTCTTCCAAACTGCAACGGTTGATACTGTTGTAACCCCACCAGAGAGGGTTAACGACGTTAAAGGTCTCGAATTCCAAGGTTTCAAGTCAGTAGTACAAACAGACATTCTACAACCAATCTTAACGTTCATAGTTTTCAATACTCAGAAAGAACCCTTCAACAATCCAAAAGTTAGAGAAGCACTGGCTTATGCAATCCCATATGATCAGATTTCACAAGTTGTATATTCCGGATTACTCGAAAGGCACTATGGACCAATTCCCAAACCATGGCCGGGATACACTGAATATGGAATCACCAAATATACTTATGACATAAACAAGGCCCAACAACTCTTGCAAGAGACAGGAATTAACCCAAGTGATTATAAGATTGAACTTATCTACAACGCTGGGAACAGCGCTCGTGAGAAAATCATGACCCTTCTCCAGAACGTCTGGAGTCAGCTTGGATTCCAAGTTACAGTAGGAAGCTACGAATGGCCAGTTTATTTGAGTAAAACAGAAAAAGGAGATTACGATGTTTATGTCGTAGGATGGGTACCAGACTACCTTGACTCAGACAACTGGGCTGGACCATTCCTCTATGGTGCGACTGAATTTAGTAAGATAGAGATCTCGGTTGAGTCCTGATTTTCCTTTCTTTTAAAATTTTTCCCAATAAAGACGAAGGAGGGATAAAAGCATGGCTGAACTCAAGAAATTCCTGATAAGAAGAGTGCTTACTTTCATCCCTACAATAATTGGAGTCACGTTAATAGTGTTTTTAATAGCATATGTGATCCCTGCTGACCCTGCAAAAGCATGGGCCGGCGGTGAAAAAGCATCTCCTGAGGCTGTTGAAAGAATAAAGGAAAGATACCATCTAAACGATCCTTGGTATGAGCAATACGTGTTTTTAGTGAAGGGAATAGCTACAAACACCCTCATAGACCCAAGAACTTCGAATCCAGTGCTGGATGATGTTCGGGATAGGTTTCCCGTAACGTTTCAACTGGCTATAATTGCGTTTATATTCACACTCATTATTGGAATCCCCTTGGGGTTGATATCTGCCCTTAAGAGAAACAGTATAGTGGATACTATTGTTAGAATATTTGCCTTAATTGGAGTTTCGACTCCTGTTTTCTGGCTTGGATATCTTCTGATCTTTATCTTCTTTGTAAAGTTTAGAATAACAAATCTGGCGGGTGTACCTCCCACCCCGGTCACCCAAATAACTCACATCCCCATAATAGATGCCCTCCTAACGGGGGATTTTGTATTGTTTAAACAACATTTAGCCAGATTCTGGCTTCCCGGGTTTGTTCTTGGGTTTATGGGAACTGGAGTATTAGCAAGGTTTGTCAGAAATTCCTTCCTTGAAGCAATAAGTGGAGATTACATTGAGTTCTTGAAGGCAAAAGGGGTTCCAAAACTTAGAATTTACAGACATGCACTTAAAAACGCTTTAGTACCGATAGTCACAGTCCTTGGCTTGCAGTTTGGAGGTCTACTTGGAGGAACACCTATTACAGAGACTGTATTTGCACTTCCGGGAATGGGAAGCTATGCAATACAGTCAATACAGAATTTGGATTTCCCAGTCATAGTTGCAATAACTTTCATCTACGCTCTAATATACGTCACGGCTAATTTGGTTGTTGATGTCTTATATGCAGTAATTGATCCCAGGGTTAGGTATTAGAGGTGAGAAAAATGCAAGAAGAATACAAAAAGAATATACTCGACAAAATAGCCGATAAATTGGTATACGCTGTTGCCTCTTTTATAAACATCTTCAAAAAAGACTGGAAAACGAAAAACAAATCTAAGATGGAAGAATGGAGACTAATGCTCTACGCCCTTAACAGATCTCCACCAGCTTTAATAGGTGTCTTTCTAGTTATAATATTCATCTTGTTAGGAATCTTTGGCCCAAGATTAGCAACATGGAGATATAATTTCTTTCCCTCGCTTTATACCTTAAACTACACTCAAGTAGTTTTAGCATCACCCGGAAGCCAAGCCCACTTGACATTCATGAATACTACAATAAGTTATCCTTTAGGTGCTGATCACTTTGGAAGAGACTTGCTAAGCTTAATCTTAAGTGGTGCAAGAACATCTTTCGTGGTCTCAATAATAGTTATATCCCTCGGAGTTCCCTTAGGCATAGTTCTAGGACTTGTAGCGGGATATAAAGGTGGGAAAGTTGACGAGCTTTTAATGCGTATAACAGACATGTTTTTGGCGTTCCCAGCACTAGTCTTGGCAATTGCTCTATCTGCAGTACTTCCTGATAGAATTCAAGGCTTTATTGAGAGTCATGTGCTTCTTCAGAAGTTTGTCCTGTGGATATTTGCATTAGATACAAGAGAGGCAGGTAATCTGGGTAGGTTACTTTCAGTGATTTTGGCAATGATAATAGTTTGGTGGCCAGTGTATGCAAGAATAACAAGAGGTTCCACCTTAACTGAAAAAGAGAAATTGTACATAGAAGCCGCCAGAGCTATTGGTTTAAGCCCATGGACCATAATGTTCAAGCATATCCTGCCAAATATAGTGGGTCCAATATTGGTTTACATAACACTTGACTTTGGTAGTGTAGTTTTAATGGAAGCAGGATTAAGCTTTTTGGGGTTGGGCGCAACGCCTCCCATTGCGGATTGGGGAAGAATAGTATACGATGGCGCCCAATACTTCCCGAAAGCATGGTGGTTAGTCTTCTATCCAGGTCTAATAGTCATGTTTGCGGCACTTGGCTGGAATTTACTTGGAGATGGACTTAGAGATGTCTTAGATCCAAAGACAAGAAGAAGCATAGAATTCAAGGTTAAGAAAGCCAAAGGGGAGGGAGAAGAAAATGCCTGAGCCAATACTCCAAGTTAGAGATTTAAGTGTTCACTTTTACACCTATGCAGGAATAGTAAAAGCTATTGAGAAGGTTTCCTTTGATGTTTATAAAGGAGAAACTTTCGCCTTGGTTGGAGAAACTGGTTGTGGAAAAACTGTAACGTCGAGAGCGTTGACTCAGCTCATAGAAAGTCCAGG
>CAZWBF010000042.1:0-4679 GCA_964632185.1 uncultured archaeon | reverse complement strand
CCAAACTTATAATCATCTTCTATTGCAGAATCTAGTTCAGCTGCTTCAACTCCAAAAGCTCTCGTTTCTGAATGAATTCCAAACTTTATTCCAAAATCTTTTACTTTTTTAATTTCTTCTTCTAACCCCTCATGCTCCAATTCAGAAATTGATTCCAAATCGATTTGGACAAATTTTACTCCTTGAGTAATACCATAATATGCTTTTCTGGCTAAACCTACATATTGAGATGCTTCTTCTGGCCTTGCAGCTCCCATTATTCCACTTGAAATTCCAACTTCAAAAGGCATTTAGGGTACACCTACACTCTTCTTCAAATATCTTACATATGGAACAAAGCATCTTACAGCACCTTCTGCAAGATAATATTTAGTAAACCTATCTTGGAAATTTGTTTCATATGGCCCAGTTCTTATGATTGGAAATATTTTTTGAATTCTATCAAATGATGTTAGTGGTTCTATTTTTAGTTCTTTCTCTTTTTTTGCCATTCCTTTTAAACTTGGAAATTCTTCCTTAATTATTTCGCTCAATTTTCTTCCTTTTGACATTTCACCTAAAAGCTCATCTATATAATTTTCTAACACTTTATCTTTCGCTTTCATTTCCAAATATCTTACTAAAGTTATGTTATAACTCTCTATTTTTGTTTTAATATGAAAAGTTAGGTCTTCAAGTTCACTTCCATCTGGTAATTTTATTACACTCCTTGTCTCGCCAATTTCATTTACAACAAAATAAATACTTCGCACATTTTTTTCCATCGCATCTTCAATTAATTTATCCCTTGTCTCTAGAATTTCTTTTGGAGTAAATTTTATTTTGTAAAAATTTTCTAACTCTTTGATCAAATACAAGGCAATCCTATCTAAAGGTTCTGCATTAAAAGGAGGTAAATATCCATCCAACTTATAAGCTTCCGCTCCTAAATTTGCCCTTAACCATTCCTTAAATTCTCTTGGGATCTTTCTCATCCTCATTATTGGTTTTTTCTCCTTCCTCCATTCGGTTGTTATTCTTCCTGCACCATAAGGTAAAAATGTTTTCCAAGCCCAAATTTTTGAAATATCTATGGAAACAGCTTCTCTTGCAGGTCTTAACCAGGAAAGCCTTTGCAATTCTCTTCTTCCTTCCTCGCTCTCTCCAATTTCTTTTATACTTTTATATCTCAATAAAACTGGCTTAATCGAATTTTTTATTTCTTCTATACTTTTTTTCTTAGCCTCAGCTAAGCTTCTAATTCTTTCATATCTATTTTGCACAGTTTCCTTAAAAATTTCTCTCCACTCAAGATAAAGTTTATTTTTTGTCGCAAGAATTGTTGCCTCAGCAGGGCTTATTCCAAATTTTTTTGCTATCTTATCTATATCAACATCTTCATCACTTAATTTCATGAAATCGACAATAACTGTTGGCCATCTTTGAGTTATTAATTTTAAAGCAACTCCTTCTCCTGTATGAACATCAACCTGATCAATAAATATAGATTTTAAAGTTTGATCAGCTTTTCTTACCGATTCTTCATTCTTTTCCTTTTTTCCTTTTTCAATCCATTCAAAATATTGCAAAAATTCTTTATATTTTCTTAAATCATGCTCAAGCAATTCTAATTCGGAAATAGCAGAAGATAAAGAAGCTAATGCAGTTTTTATTCTTCCTTCCAATTCTTCTTTTTGCTTTATCGTTAAAGCATAATATTGAGCATGAACAGGAGAAACTTCTATAGATTCTTCTATTCTTTCAGTTTCATAACCATCATCTCTTAAAGTAAAAAGCAATCCTTTTTCTATTCCAGAAGCTTTTCCTGGGGGAGTAGTTATATCTATTCTAGTTTCGCAATTTTCAATCATTATAGAAATAGCTTTCCCTGGGACAAATCCAGGAACTACATGACCAAATTGTGCTATTTTATTTTCAATCTTATCCATAAATGCCATTTAACTCACCATAAGTATTAATCCGATTATGCAAATTATTATTCCAATAGCAGTTCCTGATCTACTAAATGGGTGCTCAGCCTCAACTATAAATGAAAATCTAGTAGCCATTATAAAGCCTACTATAAATAACCCTAATCCAAAAATTTTTGTAAACATTAATTATAATTTAATATTTTTCTAAACATAATTTTAATCATGCCTGTATTTGCAAGAACAAAACTTACAATAGAAGCAGATTGTATGGAACCTAGAGTAAAGCTTGATATAAGCTATTCTGGTCCAAACCCAGATAAAATTTATCCAAAAATTTTGGAAATATTGGAAAAGGTTTTGGCAATACCAAAAGATAATATTCAAGAAAAAGAATACGCTTGGAATAGATCAAAAATTCCTGAAGAGTTTTCTGCAAGTATAGATGCAATAAAAGATTTCGATAGATTTACTTATATGCTAATTGAAATTTCGCTAAAAGGAAAGGTTAAGCCAAGTAAAGAATTTGGAAAAGAAGGTAGTGCAACGATAACTATTCATGGAATAATAAGAACAGAATATCCACAAGATACTTTATTTCAAAGGTCTATTATTTATCAATATATAATGAACTTTTATCATAAAATGTATTATCAAAGAAAATTTGAAGAATATAGAAAACAATGCAGAGAAGCTATGTTTGCTTTGAGAGATCATTTAAAAGCGTTCTTCGAAATATTACCCAAATAATTTTTGATAAGAAAATAAATAAGAATTATGCCTTGGAGATTGGTTGATAATGTTTTAGCTCCAAGAGAAGAAATCGTTTTAAACTATTCTGGACCAAATCCATTTTCTGTTTATTATGTCCTTAGAAGATGCTTTGATGTTATTGTAAAAGTTCAATCAAAAGATGTTTTCGAAGATTTGTTTAAATGGGATATTACTTCTGACCCAAGAACATTTTTTGTAAAATTAAGAGTTAGAAAAAGTTATGATAGTTTTACAAAAGGTTTTATTTTTATAGAGTTAGATGGTGAACAACCAAGCGACCCAACAAAAAATGGAAATGTAAGTATAAGGATAAGAAGTACTTTAGAAACCGAATGGAAAATTGATGGATTTAAAAGAATTTTATTTCCACTTGTTTATTTATATCATTTATCTTTTTACAACAAGCAAAGAAGAAGATATTTAGATGAATTAAAAAGTTTTGTTTATAGAATGGAAGAAGAAATAAGAAATAATTTTAATATAAAGTAAATATAGTATATGGGTGTATTTTCATTTTTTAGAAAAAAGAAAGAAATGGAAATTAAAGAGTCTATACCAAAGGAAGAGAAATTGCCAGAAGTACCAAAATCTGAATTTCAGCCTTTAGTAAAAACTCCAGAAGCAACTGTTACTCCATTAGCTAAAGAAAAAGAAGATGTTAGCAATTTAAAAGCAAAAACAGATTTATTGCTTACAAAGATAGAATCTTTAGAAACAAGGCAAGAATCGCTTTTAGAGAAAGTAAAGAATATAGAGAAAATGTTGAACGAAATTTACGAAATGGCAAAAAGTTAAAGCTCTTCAGCACAAGTTTCGCATACCCATTTTCCATCTATTTTTCTCAATTCTTTAGGTTCACCACAAATTTCACAAACATTAAAATCGAATTCTTCGTTCGATTCAGAAATAATTATTGGCTCCCAATTCTTTACTTTTATTGATTTTCTAAATTCAGTTTTTTCAAAATTAAAATTAAAAATCTCTGCAATTTTTTCTGCACAATTTTCATCTTTTTCTATTGCCCATAGAAAAACTTCTTTGAAATAACAATATGGACAAATAGCCACATCTTTTTGCTGTCTACATTTCAAACACAATTCTAAATTTTCATTTGTTGAAAAATTTTCTTTTAGAGAATTATGAAATTTATTGAATGAAAATTTCAATCTTTCTGGTAAAATTTTTTCTATTTGTTCAGCAAAGCAATCCACACAAATAAAGTTGTAGATTGGTTCTAAGCAGATTCTGCATATAGTCGTTTCTTCCATTTTTCTTCCCTTATCTAAAATCATTACGTTTTTACTCTTAAAAACTTTTCCTCTAAAGTTTTTACATAAATAAAATTTAAATCTTAAAAATTAAAAGGAAAAATAAGAAATTTTAAATTTTTTTAAATATTAAAAATTTATATATCCTAAAAATTTAAAATTAAATTATTAAAATGAGAAGAAAATTTACGTTAGATAAAATAAATAGGTTTATAATTTCAGAATTGCAAAGAAATGGGAGAATCAAATTAACAGAATTAGCAAAAAAGTTAAAAGTAACTCCAGCTGCTGTAAAAGAGAGATTAGAAAGATTAATTGAGAAAAAAGTAATAAGGATAACAACTTTAATTAATCCTGAAAATTCAATAAGCGATTTTTATTATCCAATTTGTGCAATAATAGGAATTGAAGCAGATTCCGAATGTATTTCAATTTTAACTAAAAAGCTTAATGATTGTCCATTGGTTTTAAGTATGCAAAAAACTGCTGGTATGCATAACTTAATAATAACCATGGCAGGAAAAGATCTGTCGATCTTAGAAAAAAGAATTAACGACCATATAAGGAGTGAGCCTGGAATTAAGCATGTAGAAGTAAATATAGGAAAGTTTTATCCTTATCAATTCATTCCACTAAAAATTCAATATCCTATAGCTAAAGATTTGGCACCTTGTGGCGTTGCAAAAAACAGTGAAATTAAATGCAAAGATTGTTTAGCTTTTTTAGG
>CAZWBF010000041.1:3554-4696 GCA_964632185.1 uncultured archaeon | reverse complement strand
AAAATTGCATATTTCAGATTGCATGGAAGTTATGAAAGAGAAAAAATTAATTATAAGCATAAATATTCGGAAAAAGAACTTAAAGAATTAAAAAATAAAATTGAATCATTAAAAGTAAAGGAAGTTTTTGTTATGTTCAATAATATGTATATGCTACAAGATTCTATTAAATTCAAGAAAATGATTCAATAAATTTTCTTTATTGTTTCTATTAATTCGTCAATTTTTATATCTGCTTTTAAGCTTGCACCAGAAGCACTTACATGGCCTCCTCCACCTAAAAAGCTTGCAATTTTATGTACATCCAAATTTTTCATCGTTCTAAATTCTATTTTTGTTTTGCCATTCTTTTTATACATTATCACAACTAGATCAAAATTAGTCTCTAGATTAATTTTTAAAAAATTGAAAATTCTATAAGCTGGAATAAATTTTCTTAATTCGATAAAGCAAACTTTCATCTTATTTATTTCTTCAACTGTTATATGGTCAAATAATTCACTTTCTATTTTTTCAATATTTCTTTGAAAACTTTTTATTAATCTTTGATTTTGCGAAGAATTAATAAAAAATCCAAATTCATCATTTGCAATAACTCTAGCTAATTGGCGCAAAAGATTATTTATAGTCAAGCTCATTCCTTTATATTTCCATTTTATTGCAGCAATATAATCTCTCAATAAATTAGCCAATTGGCTTTTAATCGAATTAGTATCTATTTGATCTGCTATTTCAACAAATTTTGATTCGATATCAAAAAAATCAGCAACAACTCTTGCACAACTTTTCTCTTTTTTCACCTTCACTTTAACATTTTTTGGAAAACTCTTTTCATTCCATACATGATGGTCAATCCAAATACATTTCTTAAAACAGCTTACTAAGGATAAAGTTACTTTGTTTCCACTTAAATCAAAAATGTAAAGTTCTTCCAAATTTTCATTTCTCATTATTATTCTAGTTAAAGCTGATTTAAGTAAAAATGGAGATGTAAACAAAGTGTAAAAATTATCTCCAAATTTCTTATAAGCTAAAGCAACACAAATTACACCATCAGCATCCCAATGAGAAATAATAAATCTATCAAATTTTTGCATTAAAATATTTTAAGTTTATAAGCTTAAAATTTATTTTTACGAATA
>CAZWBF010000041.1:1722-3454 GCA_964632185.1 uncultured archaeon | reverse complement strand
ACTTTCTCAAATTCACCAAATTCATTAAAAACGTAACGAGTAACCTCAACAGGAGCTACTTTGTTAATACCATCTACAATCCTTGCTATTGTATTTCGCTTGCCCTTTACGAAAACTAAAGCTTTTTTTCTTGCTCGATTATATAGAATGAGTGGAATATTTCTTTTTTTACTCTCAGCAAATTCTACCACTCTTTTTACCCTATTCTTTTCGGCTTTACATTCTACCATTACAAATGGTACTAGCTCTGGTAGCCTATAATCACCAACATATAGAATCTCATGAGAGCGAGAACCTCTAATTTTTAAATTTGAAATGAAAATCCCATCAATTTCACCACTCACACTTAAACCAACTCCTTTGTACTTCTTTACTAATTTTTCTAGCATACGATTTTCTTCTGTTGATGTAGGAACTTCTAGCACATAGATCTTTCTCATGATTATAGCTTAAAAAGAAATTTTAAAAATATTTTTTGATTCTTTTTTAGACAAAAAACGCAATTTAATTAGAAAGAAACCATGAAAATATATGTTGGAACAAGCGGTTGGAGCTATTCGAGTTGGAATCCAGATGGCTTTGATTGGTATATAAAAAACTCTGGCTTAAATGCAATTGAATTAAATATGTCTTTCTATAGATTCCCATTTCCTAATCAAATTAAATCCTGGAATAAAAAAACTGAAAAATATAATCCAAGCTTAAAATGGAGTATAAAAGTTAATCGCTTAATTACTCATATTTTTAAATTTAATGAAAAAGCCTTTAGCTTATGGAAAAAATTTGAAAAATTATTTGAACCTTTAGAAAAACATATAGATTTTTATCTATTTCAATTACCTCCTTCTACAACACCAAATTCAGCCGAAAAAATTGCAAACTTTTTTGAAAGAACAAATTTAGGAAAAAGATTTGCATTGGAAGTAAGAAATTTAAAATGGTTTTCTGCCAAATGGATAAATTGGGCAAAAAAATTAGGATTAACTTGGGTTAGTGTTGATGCTCCAGATTTTACTCAATTTCCAAGAGAAATTTTTTGCCCAAATAAAATTGTTTATTTAAGAATGCATGGAAGAACTGATTGGTATTCTCATTATTATACTGACAACGAATTAAAAGAGATTGTGAAAAAAATATCTAATGCTTATCCAAACAAGGTTTATGTATACATGAATAACGATCATTCAATGCTCGAAAATGCTCAAAGACTTTTAAAATTTTTTAAAATCTAAAAATAATTTTCTCCAGTTATGTGAAGCAATGGAGTAAATTCTTTTTCCCTTACAATTTCATTGACAACTTTTCCAATAATTATAAAATGATCTCCAGCCTTTACCATTTCTTCAACTTTACATTCCAAGCTAATTGGACATTCTTTAATTAAAGGTGGTTTAATAATTTTACTTTCTTCTTTTGTCAAATTTGCTATTTTAAATTTGTCAACTTCTCTTCCACTTCTTGTTCCGCATATCATCGCGATTTCTTTTTGTTCTTTTTTCAATACATTAACACCAAATTCTTTAACTTCATTCAGATTTTGAAATGAATAACGATAAGGAGAAATCGAAAAAGCTATAAATTTTGGCTCAAAGCTGACTGGCATTATAAAGCTTGCAGTCATTACATTTGGTTTACTCTCTTTATTAATTGTTGTTATTAAAACAACTAATCTTGGAAATAAAAGTTCTGAAATTCTCATATATTATATTTTCAATTAACTAAAAATAATACT
>CAZWBF010000041.1:0-1622 GCA_964632185.1 uncultured archaeon | reverse complement strand
CTTCTATAAAATTTGTTTAATTTTTACTCTACTCTTCTGTTTCCTCAACTTCTTCAGTTTCTTCTTCCTGAGCTTCTTCTCCCATTTCTTCTGCTTCTTCAACAGCTTTAGCTGTAACTTCTTCCACTCCTTCTACATACTCTTTTGGTTCTTCTGCTTGCTCTTTTTGTTCTTTTGATTCAATTTTGTCAGCAAGTGCAAACTTGTTATGAACTTCTCTTATTTTTATCCTTGCTTTTTCTCCCTTTTTTGAATTTTCTACAAATACTACAAAATTCTTTACTCTTGCTATTCCATCTCCTTTTGAACCTATTTCACTGATCTCAACATCATATTCTTCTCCAACCTTTACTGGTTTTGCTCTTGGTGGAAATCTTCTAAATCTTCTAAAAGCCATTAACCTCAACCTCCTTTCAATTCAAAGAAAAAGTTCATTGCATAAGCTTACTTTTTCTTTTATTCATGTTTAGAAAACTAAGTATTTAAACTTATCTTAAGTAAATAGAGCTATTAAAAAGTTAACTTGATTTAAAAAAGATTCTTATATTATTTTTATGAAGTCTGAAATTATTCCAGGAATTGCAATCCTATTTTGCATTGCAATTATTATATATTTATTTTCAAATCTTAACAGTTTAGAGTTAACAATTAAAAATTTGGAAATAGAAAAAACACAGCTAAAAAACCAACTCTCTAATTATACTCAAGAAATAAAAGATTTGACTAATGAGCTAGATGAATTAAAAGATTTTATTGAAGAAGCTTATGGAAGAGAAGAAAGCAAATTAAGAGATCCTACTTGGGAAGAATTAAAATTATTTTTAGAAACTGATAAGACTAATGAATTGATTTATAACGATGAATCTTTTGATTGCTCTGGATTTGCAATAGAATTGTTTAAAAGGGCAAGAGCAAATGGTTTGAAAGTAGCTATAGTTGAAATAGAATTTAATGAGAATATTTCTGGTCATATGCTAAATGCATTTTATACCGATAAAGGATTAATTTTTGTCGATGTTTCTGGAAATGAAAATGGTACTGGAAAAGATAAAATTGCATATGTAGAAAAAGGAAAAAATTATGGAACGATTGCTTTAGATAGCTTAAAATCTAGAATTCCTAATTGCAATATAAATTGCTCTCAACTAATAGAAGGTTTTAATTATATCAATTTTTCAAATGTTTTTGATTATAACTATTTCACTAAATTTGAGAAATGCGTTAATTTATATGAGAAATGTGCAAAAGAATATAACCAAGCTGTTGAAAAAAGGTCTTATAGCTATTCTGAACTTAACAAATGGTATGAAAATCTGAAAAAATTGGAAGATGAGATTGCAATTGGAAAATATTATGTGCTATCTAAATGGGATGGAACCATCAAAAATATTCAAATTTATTGGTGATTAATAATATCGGAATAAGACTTAAATCCTTTAGCTTCTAACAAAAAATATGGAATTCAAACTTTGCTCCAAATGTTTCTTTCTCAGAGCAACTGGAGCGATGATATCCAACCTTCCCGTAAAACGGGAGCGATGAGTACCAAGGTGAGCTGGCTAAGGTGAGATAATGAAGAAAAAAATAACGATTTTTGGAAAACAAATATCAGTAATTGCTTT
>CAZWBF010000040.1:0-4981 GCA_964632185.1 uncultured archaeon | reverse complement strand
GTTCACCTTTGCGTAGATTATACGATCTCCAACGATATGCCTTGTTCCACCACTTACAATCCCTAATTTTGAATCTTTCTCAAACTCTTTTATTAATTTTTCATAGAACATGGGTTCCAATATTAAATCAGCATCTAAATTGCCTAAATAGCTGTAATTAATACCGTTCTCTGAACAATAGTTTATGGCAAAATCAAATCCTTTTTTAATCACATTTGCTAAGTGCAGCCCAAGATCTCTTTCTCTGCTTTCGTCTAATCTAATACTTTCAATCCAGTGATATTTTTCCCTTGCTCTCTTTAAAATCTCTGGTGTGTTGTCTGTACTACCATCGTCGACTATTACCCATAAGACTGGTCTTATAGTTTGGGATGCTACCGACTCAATTAACTTAGGAAGATTCTGTCCCTCGTTTTTACAAGGTGTGACGATGATGTAGTTCATAAAAATTTAGTATCTATAACGACTATATACTTGAAGCCTCTTTTTTCTAGTACTTTTCTTAAACTTTTTAGCGTATAAAATCTATAATGAGGAAACTCCGGATCAAAGTGTTTCTCAAATCTAAAGAATGCTATAATAACGTTCTTTGTTCTATTATGTGTTGGAATACTTAGTATAAACAATCCCCCCTTCTTTAGGACCCTATTAACTTCATTGATGAAGATATCTGTGTTACATATATGTTCGATTACATCACCTGCCCACACAACATCAAAAAAGTTATTAGGAAAAGGTATTTTATTTCCACAATCAGCTTGTTTAAACTCAATTTGTGGATACTTCTGTTTTGCTTTCTCTATCTGCTTATAATTTATATCCACACCATGAGCTTCGAAACCTTCTTTATGAAGCATCCAAGTTATCTCCCCCTCTTGGCATCCAATATCTAGCAACCTTCCTTTTATTTTTTCATTTTTTAAGTTTTTTAAGAACTCAATTAGAGTTTTAATACGCATTCTTTGTACTTTTTCCGATATTATTATCACCTCACTTTGCGATTTTATAGTTTTCAACCAATTCCGTAATAAACTTTGTTACATCTATTTTTTTCACTTAGTATTTTTGCTCTCTTTTTTTCCACTCTCTCTTTGCGCTCCTACTCACTAGCAATTCAACTGCTTTTTCTAATGCACTTTTTTGCATTGTTTTAGGGTTTGAGAAATTATAAATTAGACCGTACTTGCTCTCAAGTTCGTCAGTATATCCTCTTCTTGATGTTGAGACAAATATCGAGGGAGTCCCAAGCACAGCGCATTCAGCAGCTATTGTTGCGCTCTCACCTATGTACAAATCGGCAAAGTATAAAAGATGGTGTATTTTCTCTGGTGGAATCGTGATCTTATACTTCTCCAAGTCTTCACTTAGTTCAGCTTCGGAAGTTATTAAAACTTGTCCATATTGTTCCAAACATTTTATAATATTTTCTTTATTTGTGAATCCATAATCATTCACGTCATGGCAAGCTTTCCAAGAAACAAATCTAACAATAATTATTTTATCTCTACCCGACTCTAAGTAATCTAAAACACTTGGATCTGGTTTGAAATAATTTGGATGTAAGTATGCAAGCTCGAAATATCCATTAAACCGGATATGCTTTCTACCAAAATCTCCTTGATAACAAAGAGGAGTCACAATATAATCTGAAAATGGCATAGTTATCTTGTGCACAGTCCTAGCAATCTCTGTATCTTCGAACACAATAAATGGCTTTTTCATAATCGCACTTACATGTGCTAGCTCTGGAAGTGCTCTCCCTACAAATATATCTGGATTAAATTTCTTTGCTATTTTGAGAGTGAGAAGCTCACGTTTAATCATTGATATACACTTTCTAGGAAGAGTTGGTTGATTTTTTCCAATGAGAATGTAAGGCAAATTGTATTGTCTCAATAGATGTTCTGTAACTTCTTTATCTACAGCAACAATTCTTACATCATGCCCTTTTTCAATCATGATTTTAGTAAAATTCTTAAATATATGAACATGTTTTGGATGTGCAACACCTACTAATATCTTCATATCAGCACTCCTTGTTAAATATTTCTTTTACTCCTCTGTATAATAGTAAGAAAACTGGAAATATATCGTCAAAAACTATCTCATCGCAATTAGTCGTTCTCAGGAGTTCCTTGACCACATAGGGTATATTTTTATTTTATTCTTCTTTAAAATCGTGAATAACGCTCTTATATCACCTAATAAGATTCTAGTTTTAACTCCTAGTTCATAAGTGAGAACGGGCTTAATATCTCCATCTATACTCATTTTATACAGTAGATAAGGAAAGTCGACGCCTGATGCAATTGCTTGATTTATTGAACCCCAGAATCTCGGATTAACCTCTATTAATACTGGTTTATTAGTTCGTTCGTCTAGTTTAAACTCGACCATTGTCAAATATATCCGATTTTGCCATATTGTCAAAAAATCCCAAATACGGGAGATAATTCGGCTGATGTATTCCTACAATCATTTTTCCTTTCACTTTGAACTTCTCGGTTTTGGATTTCTCGTTTGTTCACCTTACAGATACTTCTTCCATTTGTTCCAGAAATATTTTCGTATCTCCTCATCCTCTATTTTTTCCCCTCTTATAGCTCCTTTGAGATACCCTAATAAATATGCAATTCCGATATAATACGGCTTTTTACATAAATATCTCATAGTCTTGATCAGCACATGTATAGGATTTAGATTTATCATATACGAACCTTCCCCATGCTGGATATACCCTTTCCAATATCCTTCAAAAGTGACGAGAGGCTCCCTCGTCTCAATTGCTTTAACATATTCAAAACGCCTCGTTTTCCACCCCTTTAACCTTGCCTTCGCTTTCAATACACTATCCCAAGATGGCGCAGAAGAAATCACATCCTTACATTCTTCAAAACATTCTCTTCTTATAAGCATATTACCACCAGATGGCTCCTCTTCATTTCCTTCGGGCTGTATTATCCTATCCCCTTTGATATACTGCGTGCCACTGCCTGCAATTCCTAACTCTGGATCCTTCTCAAACTCATTCATCAGTTTCTCAAAAAATTCTCTCTCTATAATCATATCTCCATCAATGTTACCTACATAGGCATAATCAATACCTTTTTTCTTGCAGTATTCAGTCGCAAAATTGAAAGCAGTCATCATTACACTGGATAAATGTAACCCAATATCTCTAATCTCGTTTTCATTATTTAATCTTATACTCTGAATCCACTCGTATTTTTCTTTCGCTTCTTTAATTATGTTGGGGGTATCGTCTGTACTGCCATCGTCCACAATAACCCATACTCTTGGTCTTATTGTTTGTTCTACCATTGATTGTATGAGATTACGAATGTTTTTTTCTTCGTTTTTGCAAGAGGTGACAACAATATACCCTTTTTGATTAGTTTTACTTCCGCTCATAACTCCTGCTTAATTCACTCAAAATTTCAATTATAGATTGCATATTAATCGGACGAATGGAGCCTAAAGGGATCGATAAAATTTGACTGGAGATTTCCCATGATTCTTTGAATTCTGTTTTGTCTATTTCTGGTGGCAGCTTCCAGAATATCGGTGTACTAATTCCCCTTCTTTTAAGCCATTTCCGCACGTTATCTCTGTTCTCTGTTAATATAGGAAACCATAATGGGCACACACCTTCCGGTAATTCACTATATAATGGTTTCATACCCCTTATATTTAAGTGTTCTAACATATATTTAAAATTATTTCTTTTTATAGATACTATTTGTTCAAGATCGAATTTATGGATTAACAATTGTGATATATAGGATGGACTGGTAGGCTTATAATAAATGGTCATAAGCTTTTTATTCAAATGTGACATGCCACCAAGTAAAGGAATTGGAAAAACAAAATTAAAATGAGCGAATATATCTGTTAATAATAACACAATTGTTTCCATAATAGAATATAATGAATGAATAAAATCGGTTCTTTTTTCTACCTTCACTGAAGTAATAGCTGGATTATTGCATGCCAATAACGCACCATCAGGCACAGGAAGTGTTTTTCTATAACTAAAAATACTAAAATCTCCAAAACTTCCTAATAATTTATCGTTATATTTACTGAGAAATGCATGCGCACAATCTTCAATTAAAACTAAGTGTTCATCCTTACACAATTCCACTATTTCTTCAATTGGTTGAGGAAAGCCGAAATAATGAATTATAAATAATGCTTTTGTATTATCGGATATTCTTTCCTTTACATCCTCAATATCAACGGTTAAATCTCCTTTGACTTTAAAGAATTTATAATTCACACCTTCCTCTCTAAGTGTGCGAAGAATTGAGGGGCATAGATAAGAAGGTAGTAATATCTCATCTTGACTACTCCACTTTAATGCTCTAATTGCAAGTTTTATTCCACCACGCGCCGTAGATAAAAAAACATGGGTGTGACTTGGTGGTAAGTAATTTCCAAATTGCTCTAAGTTTTCCTTGAACAGATAAAAGACCGGCAAGGTTCGATTATAGTAATTTCTTTTCATATTTTTCCTCTTTTATCTAATCTATGCATTAAACACACTAAAGCAATTACCAGTATTATAGCAGATTTTCTCAAATCTTTGTTATGTCTAATCATTGACAGGAACAATAATGAGGAAATGAGCAAAATGAATATGTATATATCCATTGAACCGATATTTGATGCTGTTGCTGCCAAATTATCAAGCACAGTATTCTGCATATCTCTATTTATAGCACGGAACATGGCGACATCTAAACCTCCCAACATCGGACCCCGCCCCTCATGAACGAAAAACAAAGAAAGCATTGTTACGCCTAATATAATTGCAAACATTATATCCTTGTTCCTTGAAATAATTTCAGGTAAAGTTGTTCTTATTCTCTTCCTCATCCCTTTATCTTTCCGTAAATCCTTTTCAACTTATAAAGCTTTGCCTTTCCTGGTTTATTTATATCAGCATTATTACTATATCCCTGTCGCTCCCAATATCCTC
>CAZWBF010000039.1:3849-5051 GCA_964632185.1 uncultured archaeon | reverse complement strand
TTCCCTAGGCTGGGTTCTCCCAACACACCTTCCCCTTCTCAGGGAGGCCACCTGTTCCGGTTCTCGGTACAGTCTTGGAGGATCCTTCCAAGCTCCCTTTTCACGGGCTCCAGGGATCAGCCGAACTTTGCATACGCAAAGCCCATCACGTCTTCACCTCCTTCTCCTCATTACAAGACTCCAGAGGTTTAAACGCTTGGGTTACCTCGGCCTACCCCGAAGCGTCAGGAGCTTGGCTTGCGTTACCGCACGTACCTCCAAGGTGCAGGAATATTAACCTGCTTCCCTATCCCCAAGCTCGATTAAGGCTTGGGTTAGGACTGACTAACTGCCGGATGACCAACATTGCCGACAAACCCTTGGCCTTCAGGTGGTTGGGATTCTCACCCAACTTCGCTGTTACTTTCGCCAGGATCTTCATTCCTACGCGGTCCAGTGGAGCTCACGCCCCACCTTCTGTCCGCGCAGGACGCCTCCTTACCAGCCCTTTCGGGCTCCGGGGTATCGGCAGCAGGCTTAATCCCTAACATTTTCGGGGCAACACTCCTCGGCGGGTGAGCTGTATTGCGGTTAACTGCTCGGAATCGGGATTGTTCATCATAATCAGACAAGGCTGAATTCTTCAGAGCAGTTAACTTACGCACTCCTTAGCGGATGGCTGCTTCTAAGCCTACCGCCCCGCTGTTTTAGGAGTGTCACTCCCTTCAATGTTTAGCCTGCATTTAGGGGCCTTAACCCTGGTTTGGGTTGTTTCCCTCTTGGGTACCGAGCTTAACCCAGTACCCTCACTCCGGCCTTCTACGCAGCTTGCAGATTCGGAGTTTGACAGGATGGCTGGGTCTTTCGACCCTTTACCATCCAATCAGTAACTCTACCCTGCAAGCATGCTCTGGCCAGGCTGTCCTTCGAGACATTTCAGGAGGAACCAGCTATCACCGGTCTCGATAGGCTTTTCACCCCTAGCCCCAGGTCACCCGAGGGATTTGTCACTCACCACCGGTAGCGGGCCTCCAGGAAGCTTTCGCTTCCCTTCACCCTACCCAGGGCTAGCTCGACCGGCTTCGGGTCTTAGGCGAGTGATTCCAGGCCCTTTCAGACCTAGCGCCATGCAGCTTAAGCTGCTACGCGCATTTTGCTTTCGCTGCGGCTTCAGGGCTTAAACCCCTTAACCTCACCACTCACCTAAACTCCCTGGCCCGTTC
>CAZWBF010000039.1:0-3749 GCA_964632185.1 uncultured archaeon | reverse complement strand
GCTATCTGGTTTCAGGCTCTTTTCACCCCGCTTTCGCGGTACTTTTCAGCTTTCATTCACATTACTAAGTTCGCTATCGGTCTGGCTAGTATTTAGGGTTGGATGTTAGTGACACCCAGCTTCCTACTGCCAAACCAGGCAGCAGTACTCAGGATACCAGGGAATCTTCCTTCCCACCTCCCCCTACGGGACTTTCACCCTCTATGGTGTGCCATTTCAGGCAACTTCGGGTCAGTGGGCTAGGAAGTACCCTGGTCCTACAACTCCACATCCTTCTTAGCTTATCACTAAGAAGTTCGGTTTGCCCTGTGCCGCTTTCCCTCGCCGGTACTCACGGCATCTCAATTGATTTCTTTTCCTCCCCCTACTAAGATGTTTCAATTCAGGGGGTTCCCTTTCCCAGCTTAAAGCCGGGAATGCTAGCCGAAGCTAGCGGGATTCCCATTCGGCGATCCTGGGGTCAAAGCTTGCATGCAGCTAACCCAGGCTTATCGCAGCTTGCCACGGCCTTCTTCGGCTAACCAAACCGAGCCATCCACCAGATAGCTTAACGGCCAGGACCTCCTTGCCAGCTAGCCTATGACAGCCTCATCTTTTGGTTTCAAATTACAGTTCGATCTTCATTAATCAGATTATAATTATTATTTCATCAACCTCGACTTTCATACCGTTAGCTTAGCTAACGGTACACATGTAATAGATAGCTCACAAGGTGTCCTTATCTTCATTTAATCAGAAGAAAAGAATGATCATCGCTAAGCAAAGAGCCAATGAATAGCTCATTGCTGCATACTTATCACGTGATATAATTTACTTCTAATAAAATATAAACTTTTTGGTTACTACTTTTTAGAACTTCTAGAGAAGTGTTTAAAATTGGGCTTACTAAAAAAGAAAAAGTTGGCCATATAGTGTTTGCAGTTCTGTAATGTCTGGTTGTTCTAAAGTTCTTTTCTGGATTTCACCATAATTGAAAAGCCATACATTGTTACTTCTGAACATCACCTTATTATAATTAAAAATAGTTTTAAATATTTTTTGAATGGACCGGGCGGGATTTGAACCCGCAGCCTCCGCCTTGCAAGGGCGGCGATCTTTAATGTATTTACCATTGATCTACCGGCCCGTAATTAAAATTTTAATATCAAAATTTAAGTTTTTCTATTAAATTATGTTCACTTCTTTGCAAATAAAGTTGAAATAAAAAAGATAAAAAAATTGCTTAGAATTATCATAGGACCAGCTGGAAAGTTGAACAGATTAAAAAGTAAGAGACCAGAAATAGAAGAAAATAAACCAAAAAAAGTTGACAAGATTGTATATTCCCTTAAATTTTTACTTAAATTTAAAGCTGAAGCTGCTGGAATTGCAATCATTGCAACAGTTAGCAAACCCCCAACCAACTTAACTTCTAAGGCAGCTATAAGAGCAACACATAACATATAAATCAAATCATTTCTCTTAATATTTACCTTAAGACTTTTTGCCAGATCTTCAGAAATTTCTGCTAAGAGCATATTTGAATAAATTGAGCGAATAACAAAAAATATGCTAATTGATAAAACAAAGGAAATTAAAAGGTCAAAAATGCTTACTTTTGTTATATCTCCTATGAGTGCTTCTTCCGCATTTTTTAAAGGTAGGAAAAGAAATCCTATGGCAACCATAGATGTAAATATAACTGCTGTTAATGCTTCAAAATGAGCTTTTGCTTTTAAACTAAAAATCCATATTAAGAAGGCACCAAGAAGAATAGAAAAAAGTGCACCAAGAAATAAATCAAAATTTAAAAGTAGAGCTAATGCAACACCTGGAAAAGCTAGATGGCCTAGAGGCCCAGAAACCAAAGCCATTCTCCTAGTTATCATTAAAGATCCTATATATCCTGCTATTGAGCCAACAAGCATAGATGTTATTAAACTTATTAAAAATTGCATTTCACCACCAATGAGTGTGTTTGAAAAATTTTATTTTGCTCCCATAAATTTCCTCAAGTTTTTTTGGAGTTAAAGATTTTGGAGAGCCATAGCATATACCACTTTTACTCATGCATAAGCATTTGCTTGAATAAGAGTAAACTATGTTAAGATCATGGGTTACCATTAGAATAGTTAAGTTTTTCTCTTTCCAAAATTTTTCGAGTAGTGAATAAATGGTTTTTAAACCCCCAATATCTATGCCAGTCATAGGTTCATCTAAAAGCAAAATGTCTGGTTCATCTACCAAAGTCCATGCAACTAATATGCGCTGAAATTGACCCATCGATAACTCACAAGGATTTTTACTAAGAATTTTTTTATTTATTCCAACCTTTTTTAAAATTTTTATTATGCTAGCTTTTCCAACTTTCTTTAACTTAAAAAATTCTTCAACTGTTAGAGGTAATTTGCAAAATAAAATTTTGTTTAAATGCTGAGGTAAAAAATTAATTTTTAATCCTTTTTTCCATTCAATTTTACCTTTATAAGGAATAATTCCAAGCAAAGCTCTTAACAAAGTTGTTTTTCCACTTCCATTAGGCCCGAGAATAGTTAAAATTTCACCTTCCCTAACTTCAAAACTTAAATTTGAAATTATTTCTTCTTCACCAAATTTGACTTTCAGATTTTTAACTTGTAATATAACTTCTTTCATAAAAAATTTTTATTTTCATCCCTTTTCATTTTTTGCTTTCATATTTTATTATCTTCGACAATCAAAAAATGAAATAAATTTTATCCAATTAAAGTTTTTCTAAAACAAAGATATGGGGATATAGGCCACCACTCTCAACAACTCTTTCCTGCACGATTTTAAATTTTTTTGTTCTAAAAACGATTACTCTAAAGCTTCCAGCCCTTAAAGTTATTAAAACTATCCTTCCTTTATCACTCAAAACTTTTTCTGCCGAATTTAAAAAGTCGAAATATAAACTTTTTAAATTTTTGTCTTTACTCATCCTTACTCCATAAGGAGGATTTGTTATGATTTTATCAACTGAATCATAAAATTCTTCTAATCTTCTTGCATTTGCAAGCTTAAAATCTATAAAATCAACTTTTGCAGCTTTTGCATTTTCTTTTGCACCTTCTAAAAATTTTTCGTTTACATCGCTAGCAAAAATTTTAATTTTTTTGTCATAAACTAAAGCTGCTTCTATAGGAATAGTTGCTCCTCCACAAAAAGGGTCAAGCAAAATTTCATTTTCTTTTATATTAGCTAATCTAAGCATAGCAAAAGCTAAAGGAGCTTTTATCGCTGCTGGATGATTAAAAACTCTTTTAAATCTTTTATGTAAAGAATCTTTTGTCAATTGCAATCCAACAAAGCATTTGTTTCCAATCACATCGCAAATTACATTTATCTCAAAATTTTTTAAATCAACTTTTTTGTTATATTTATCAACTAAGGCTTGACCTGCAAATTTTTGGATTTGTATAGAAGTGAATTCATGCTTACCAATTCTTTGGCTTGTAACTCTAAAACTTTTTGCTTTTTTCATTTCTTCAATTTCAATTTTCTTTAATTTTTCATAAATCTCATTTAAACCTTTTTTGGAAGTAGAAATTTCAAATTGGTCAATAAATTTTATTATATGATAAATTGAATGCAATTTAAAAATTTTTTGCAAATTTTTTTCGCTAGTTTCAATTAAAACCTTACCTTGCAAGTTCATGAATCTTGAAACTTTTGCTTTGAAACTTTCTTTTATTTCCTTTTCAACTATATCTTCAATTCCAGGATTTGTTGTAAGTAAAAATTTCATAATT
>CAZWBF010000038.1:0-5244 GCA_964632185.1 uncultured archaeon | reverse complement strand
TTTAGCTGTTTTAATAACTTAGTTATTTCTCTTTCTCTATAATCGCAAATGATTAGATTTTTTTCAAGTAAAGTTTGTTTCACAATAATCTAATAATAAATAAATTATTTTATAGATAACAGCCTTGCTAAAGTTCTTATTGCTCTTTCTGGACTAGGATAAACTGGAATTTTAGCTTTTTCAATTTTTTCAACAATTTTTTCTGTATATTCGCTTCCTGCAGTACAGCATAAAATCGGTTTTCTAAATTTCTTTGCTTTCTTCAAAACATCTACAATTTTCTCTTCCAAAGTTGGAATTTGCATTAAAATAATGCAAATAATTGCATCATATTCTTTTAATCCTTCATTTAAAGCAATTTTATATCTTTCTGCAGTTGCATCTCCACTTAAATCTAAAGGATTGCTAATAATTACATGCTCAGGAAAACTCTTTTTTAGCTTTTCCTTCATCTTTTTCGAAGGTTCTTTCAAATTTAAACCTAACTTTTCAGCTTCATCTGTAGCCAAAACACCAAATCCACCACCATTAGTTATTATTAAAGCATTTTTTCCCTTAGGTAAAGGTTGCATAGATAAAGCTTTACATAAATCAAAAAATTCTTCTAAGGTTTTTGCTTCAATTATTTTTAACTGTTTAAGAATTGCCGAAAATATTTCATAAGATCCTGCTAGAGAACCTGTATGGCTTGTCACAGCTTTTTTCCCCCTTTCAGTTTTTCCTGCTTTTATAATTACAATTGGTTTTTTCTTTGCAACTCTTTTAACAGTTTTTAAAAATTCTTTTCCATTTGATTTTATTCCCTCTAGATAAATTGCAATAACTTTTGTCTTTCTATCCTTTTCTAAATATTTTAACAAATCAACTTCATTTATATCCATAGCATTTCCATAAGAAACAAATTTTGAAATACCCAAATTCATTTTAGCCATTAAATCTAAAATGGTTGAACCTACTGCACCAGATTGGGAAATTATTGCAATATTACCTTTTTTAGGCCTTCTCAATTTTTCTTTACTTAAGAATAAAGCATCTACTTTTGATTCTGGGCAATATATTCCAACCACATTTGGGCCAATGACTCTAATCTTTTTATTCTTTATAATTCTTTTCAATTCATCTTCTCTCTTCTTTCCTTCTTCTCCAATTTCAGAAAATCCAGAGGAAATTATTACTACAGCATTTACTTTCTTCCTTATGCATTCTTTTAAAACTTTCTTAACTGAATTAGCTGGAATAGCTATTATAGCTAGCTCAACCTTTTCTTTTATTTTTAAAATCGATGGATAAACTTTTCTTCCTAGAATAGGCTCTGTATTTGGATTTACTGGAAAAACTTTTCCTGGAAATTCAAGAAAATTTTTAAATATTTCATATCCAATTTTTCCTGGTTTATGGCTTGCTCCAATTATTGCAACACTTTTTGGATAAAAGAATTTTTTCATGCTATTTCACCACAATTCTTACATCAGCTGCAAAACAATTTTTTTCTAATGCGAATAATGGATTAATATCTAATTCAACTATATTTTTGTTCTTTTCAACAAATTTTGAAATTCTGAAAACAAAATTTTCTACAGCTTTTATATCATATTTCTTACCTCTAAATCCAGAAAGAATTTTGTAAGCTTTTGTTTCTTCAATCATTTCTTTAACATCTTTTTTAGTTAAAGGAATAACTCTTAGGGAAAAATCTTTAAAAATTTCAGTATAGATTCCTCCCATTCCAAAAAGTAAAGTATGGCCAAATTGCTCATCTTTTTTAGTTCCTACTATTAATTCAACACCTCTCAACATTTTTTGTACTACTATTCCATCAAAGTTTTTGTCAATCCTTTTTGCCAAATTATATAAATCATTAAATTCTTTTTTTAGTTCTAAAAGAGAATTGGCTCTTCTAATCGCTTTAGCTTCAGTTTTGTGAATTATCTTTCTTGAAGAAATTTTTAATATCATTGGAAAACCAATTTTTTTTGCAATTTTTTCCAAATCCTTTTCTTTTTTCACAATTTCACTAAGAACAAAAGGTATTCTATATTTTTTTAACAATTTAATTCCTTCCCATAAGCTAAGAACTTTCATAATTAATATTTAACCCAATCTAATAATGTTTTCTTTACTTTAAGCTTCTTATCAGTTTGTAATTTTCTCAAAATCCTTTTCATCTTTTTTTCCTTTTGAAAAGCTGTCCAATAATAAGCTTCATCCCTAGTATTTTTAGTAATCAAAAAAATAACATTACCTGGCATAGTTCTTCCAGTTCTCCCTCTTCTTTGAATAGTTCTTATTTCTGAAGGTACAGGCTCATAGAATATAGTATAATCAACTTGTGCTATATCCAAACCTTCTTCTCCAATACTTGTTGCACAAAGAACATTAAATTCCAGATTTGAAAATCTTCTTAAAATTTCAATTTGCTCTTTTTGTGACAATCCTTTTCTCCCTCTTCTTGCCTGGCCAATTAAAATTTCTGTTTTTATTCCATTTTCTTTTAATTCTCTACAAATCTTTTCAACCGTATCTCTATAATTTGCAAAAACTATTGTTTTACTATTTTTATTTCTTGAGATTATTTCTTTAATAATCGAAATAAGTTTTATTAGCTTCGGATGTTTTTTATTTCTTATTTTTGAAAGTATAATCTCTACTTTTTTAATCTTTTCATTGTTCATCAGAATTTTATCACTTCTCTTTCTCGATTTTTTAAGTTTTTCTAAATAATTAGCTAGAGCTTCTGCATCTTGCGTTTCTATTAATTCTAAAGCATGCTCCGTTTTTAAAATTTGAGCAAGATTTGTTAGGGTTGCAAATAAAATTGGAGATTTATTTTTGTAAATTCTTTCCATAAGTCTTGCTTGAAGTAAAAGTATTTGCTTTTTTGTTAATTTTTTTCTAGATGTCATTCCATGATTTTTTAACCATTTAATTTTTTCTTCCAGAATCTCATTTAAATTCTCCCTTATATTTTCAAATTCTTTTGGCAAATCAACATAAACCCATTCCCATCTAGTCTTTTTAATATATTTTTTAACATCTTCATCAACTTCAGTTCTTATTTCAACATTTTTTATAAAAAGATTATTACAGATTTCATCTATTCTTTCTCTGGTTGCACCAGGAGAAGCTGTCAATGCTAAAATTAACGGATATTTAGATTGCAGCATAAATTTTTTTGCAATGAGAGGATAAGGATAATTTTTTATTGCACGATGGGCTTCGTCTATAACTAAAAATGAAACATCTTGAAAATTGAAAATTCCATTCTTCAAATCGTTTTTTATACATTGCGGAGTTGCAGAAATTATTTTATACTTCTCATAAAGCTCTCTTCTTTTTTCCTTTTTAATTTTTCCAGTAATTAATCCAATTTCTTCTTCATCCAAATCTGTTAATTTTTCAAATAATTGCTTATGCTGAGAAGCTAATGGTCTGGTTGGTGCAGTAATCACTATCTTTGAATCTGGATATTTTTTCAATCTTTTTTCAGCAATTAATAAAGCTATTAAACTTTTTCCTAAACCAGTTGGTAAAACAACTAAAGTATTTTGCTTGCTAGCAGATTCTGCAATTTTTATCTGATACTCTCTACTTTCTATTAGCTCTCTTTTTACTTCCATTTATTCACCAATAATTGTTATTACAACTTTTCTGTTTCTTGCTTCAAACAATTCTATAAACATAATTCTTTGCCATGTTCCTAATTGCAACTTTCCATTTTCTATTGGTACTGAAATAGAATTTCCTAAAAAACAATTTTTTAGATGAGCAGTTGCATTAATATTCCCTTCATAACTATGCTCATACTTTTCGTTAAGTGGAAAAATTTTTTCCAACGATTTTTCCAGATCTTTAAAAATTGAAGAATCATTTTCTTGAATTATTAATGCTGCTGTGTTATGCAAAGAGTTTGCGAATAATATTCCATTCTTTATTTTTGATTTTTCTAGAACAGCTTCAACTTTTTCTGTTATATCAATAACTTCATATAATTTTCTAGTTTCTATTTCAATCTCTTCTTTTACCAACTTCATACTTAAATTTTAATTTTTAACAAAGTAAAGTATTTATTAATTGAAAGAAGTGTTATAAGTTATGAGAGTTGCAATTTTGTTCAGCGGTGGAAAAGATTCAAGCTTTGCGTTATATGAAGCTATAAAAAGAGGATGGGAAGTTGTTGCTTTAATAGCTGTTAAACCAAAAGATACTGAAGCTTATTTATGGCATTATGCAACTGTTGAATGGACTATATTGAGCTCGGAAGCTCTAGGAATTCCCTTATTTTTAATTAAATGCAATAAAACTGGGGCTAAAGAAGAGGCTAAAGAATTGGAAAAGGTTTTGAAGTTAATAAAAATCGATGCTTTATTGCTTGGTGGAGTTGGTTTACAAAAAACACAAATTAGAGAAATTGCTAGGGTTGCTAAGAAGTTCGGGGTTAAAGTTATTGTGCCTCATGAAGGAATGGACCATTATGAATTATTTAAAAATGCTATAAAAGCTGGTTTCGAAATTGTTATAACTCAAGTTGCATCCGCTGGTTTAGGCCCAGAATGGCTTGGTAAAAAGGTTGATCTAAAAACTTTAGAAAAGTTGAGAGAAATGAGTGAAAAGTATGGTTTTCATATAGGTTTTGAAGGAGGATATGCAGATACTTTTGTTATAAATGGACCAATTTTCAAAAAAAGAATTGAATTTTTAGATACAGAAAAAGTTTGGGATAATAAAACTCATTCTGGATATTTGAAAGTAAGAAATGCTAAATTAATAGAGAAGTAAAAATAAAAATTAATTATGAGCTTTAATCTTTTGAAAGACCTTATAGGAATTATATTAATTTTCATCGCTTTCTTCAATCCTTTTAACTTAAGCTTACTTTTTCAAATAATCGTTTTTATCTGGGCTTTTGATTTGTTAAGTATTATACCAAAAATTGCAATATTTTTATTTGATTTTTTCTTTGGATTTACAGGATTAGGGATATTGCTTTTATTCTTATTCTTTGCAGATGTTTTATCAAAAGTTATTTCCGCCACTCTCTCACTAATTTTAAAACCTTTAATCGTTTTTGGCTTAATTTATTTAGTAAATCCTGATTTGGGAACAAGTTTATTTGCTTCGATAGTAAACTTTTTAATTAATTCCTTTAGTTTATTTAAATTAGCCCGGGTCGCCTAACTTGGTAGGGCGCCAGTCTCGAAAACTGGTGGGCTTTGCCCATGTGGGTTCGAATCCCACCCCGGGCGC
>CAZWBF010000037.1:0-5708 GCA_964632185.1 uncultured archaeon | reverse complement strand
ACTATTTCGCTTAATGCTCTTACTGATTCAATTAAAGCAGGTAAAGTATCTTTAAATGCCTTTTCTACTGCTTCTGTTTTTACAACCAAATCATCTAAACTTCCTTTTAAAGAATCTATTTTCATTAAAATTTCTTTTTGTTCTTCTCCTCTTTTTTCCGCAATTTGATTTATCTTTTCACTCATTGCCTCTATCTTTTTTTCCAACTCACTATATTTTAAGGTCATTTGAGAAATTTTTTCATTTACTTCACTCATTCTAGCTTCAATTAAAGCTTCAATATAATCTTCACTAACTTCAGAGTAAGAGTACTGAGGAGAAGGTTCTAGATTAATTTGCTGCTCTTGAGTTGGAGTAGAGGTTTGAGTTGGAGTAGGTTGAGTTTCTCCAACAATTTCTGAAAATGTTGGTAGCTCTACCTCTTTCTTCTCTTCTTTTTTTGGCTCGGAAACAGCAGAAGCTATAGCTCTTGTTAAGGCTTCATCAATTTCTTTTGGAGAAAATCCTTCACTTCTTAAAGTATCAATAATTTCAGTTTCTGAAAATCCTCTTGAGGCAAGTTCTTTTACTCTATCAACTGGTATAAACCCCTTTCCTTTTACTTCTTTCCCTTTTTTTAAGAACGGTAAAGGCATATTCTCTAAATTATTTTTGTATTTTTAATTAAAAAGCTTAAGTTTTCTTTTTAAGAATTTCAATTTCCCTTTTCAATTCATTTTTTGTTACGAATTTAGATGTTATTGGGTTAACTAAATCTATAAATGTTTCTATTTTTTTCAAGTCGCTTTTAGTTGCAAATTTCTTTGCTTCTTCAGAAATTTTAAAAACATTTTCCCCCAATTTTTCAATCCTTTCTTTTAACTCAGAAATTTTTGTAGACAACATTTCTTGTACTATTTTTATTTCATTTATACTTTCTAGAACTTTTTCTTCAAGTGCTGTTAAAGAATTTTCAATTTTCTCAACTCTCTGCTCTAAATACCTAAGCCTTCTCTCATCTTCATTCAATCTTCTTGAAACTTCAATTATATAAGTTTCAGCTTCTTTTTCTGCCATTAATAACAAATTTGTTTTCAATTGAAATAAATTTAATTAGTTAAAATGGTAGAATACGAAAGAAAGGATAATACATTAATAATAGACTGTTCAAAATGGATTATTTCTCCAAGAGTAGAAGATTCTGAGAAAACGATGGCTACTGTGATTGATATCTTAAGGAAAGAAAGAGGAATAGAGAAAATAATTATGTCAGAAATTAGAGAAAATGAGTATGATTATGAGCAAGTAAAGATTCTTTATAGTATAGCGGATGCAATTTCAAAAATTTTAGAAGAAAGGATAATTTCAGCTAAAAATGTTTGTATATGCAGAAAACATCTTTTTAGAGTTAACGAACTTAATATGATAGTTTTAAGATTAATGAGAAGAGACCCTATAGCTGCTTATCTAAAACTTTTTGGAAGAGCAGTTAGAATAAAAAGAATTTTACCATTTATTTCTATAAGAGAAAGAAGATGTCTTCAACATTATTTAGAAAATGCTTTATTACCAATTCTAAAGATTTTGGAAAATACTGAATTAATTAGATTAGTGAAACCAAAGATTTCGAAATTTAAATTTGGAGATAGAGGCTTATACAGAGAAATATTTTCTCCTTTAATAAGACCAAAGTTTATTACAACTCATTTTAGAATATTTCCTCCGAAAGATGCTTCCCTAATCGAGAAATATAGGGTAAATGGGAATTTGGTTGAAATATATAAAATTCCGGAAAAAGTAAGGCTTTACTATCAAGTTTTACCCCACGAATTTTACTTAAGCGAAGAAGAGAACTTTGTTTTGACACAAGCAAGAAATTATTTTCTGACTCATAAGCCAAAAGAAATGGAAATTGCTGATCCTCTAAAAGCTAGAGAAATATTTTTAGATTTAAGTAAAAATGTAATAAATTCAATAGCATCTAGAAATTCTATATCGCTTACACCAAAAAAAATTCAAGAATTAGCACAAATTTTAACCAGATATACAATTGGCTTTGGTGTATTAGAAATTTTGCTAAAAGATGAAAAAGTTCAAGATATATATGTTAATTCTCCAATTGGTTTAACTCCAATATTTATTTTTCATTCAGATTTTGAGGAATGCGATACAAATTTAATTCCGAGCATGGAAGATGCGGAAACATGGGCTACTCGCTTCAGATTATATTCGGGCAGGCCATTAGATGAATCAAATCCTGTTTTAGATACAGAACTATTTGTGCCAGGTGGAAGGGCAAGAGTTGCCGCAATTACAAGAACTTTAAGTCCAGAGGGTTTGGCCTTTGCGTTTAGAAGACATAGAGAAAGACCTTGGACTTTTCCATTATTCATGAAAGTAAAAATGTTTGATCCTCTTTATGCTGGAGTAATGAATTTTATTGTCGATGGAGGTAGAAGTGTATTGATTGCTGGCGGGAGGTCAAGCGGAAAAACTTCTTTGTTATCAGCTTTAATTTTGGAGATTTTAAGAAGGTTTAGAATTGTTGTTCAAGAAGATACATTAGAATTGCCAGTAACACAAATTAGAAGTTTAGGATATAACATAGAAAGGTTAAAGTCAAGAAGTGTGATTACAAGAGTTGAGATTGAATTGCCAGCAGAAGAAGCATTAAGAACTGCCTTACGTTTAGGAGACAGTGCATTAATTATAGGAGAAATTAGGTCAAGAGAAGCTTTGGCTTTATTTGAAGCTATGCGTATAGGAGCTTTAGCTAATGTTGTTGCTGGTACTATTCATGCAGAAACTGCTTACGGTGTTTTTGATAGAGTTGTTAATGATTTGGGAATTCCAAGAACTAGTTTTAAAGCTATAGATTTGATAACTGTTTGCTCAAGATTAAAGTCTCCAGATGGCTTGCATACTTTTAGAAGGGTTGTTGAATTAACTGAAATTAGAAAGAGATGGAGGGAAGATCCTTTAGAAGAAGGTGCTTTTGCAAACTTATTTGAATATTCTGCTAAAGAAGATAAATTAAAGCCTACTGAAACTTTAATTTATGGAGAATCTTTTGTTTTGAATGAAATTGCAAATAGGGTTAGAGAATGGAAAGGAAAATGGGATAATGTCTGGGACAATATTCTGCTTAGAGCAAAAGTAAGAGAAACTTTAGTAAATTATGCAGAAAAATTAAACAAACCAGAAATTTTAGAAGCAGATTTTTACGTTAAAAGTAATGAAGTGTTTCATATTATTTCGGAAGAGGTTAAGAGAGAGGTTGGCGAATTAGATTCTAAATTAATATATGAAAAATGGTCAAAATGGTTTAAGAAGGAGATAAAATGAAAGAAGAAGAATTAATAAAAAAGAAACTTTCAATTTACGAAACAATAGCAATCCTATTTTCCTTTATTCCATTTCCCATTCCTAAAAAATTAAGAGAAAGATTAAAAGATGAGATAACTTTTACTCATCTTCAAATTACTCCAGAACAAGCTTTTAGAGTTTCAATTACTTTACCTCTTCTAATTTCTTCAATTACTTTAATTTTTTATATTTTTAATTTGATAACTTTTGATGTCTTATCAGTTTTTATCTTTGCTTCTATTATATTGTTCTACTTTTTGTTTAACTATACAAAATATTATTCCTATTACTTTAGGTCAAAAGCATCTTCTGAAATGGTTTTATCTATTCTTTATATGTCTATTGCCTTAAGAACAAAACCAAACTTAGAAAATGCAATTTATTATGCTGCTGAAAATTTGGATGGTCCTTTAGGTCTAGATTTTAAGAAAGGTGTTTATGAGCTATATCTTAAGAAAAAACTTAATGCAAGTGAAGTTATAAAGGAAATAGCAGAAAAATGGAAAGTTGAAAGTAAGGAATTTGTTGAAGCTTTAGAAGTTATAACTAGTGGAGTTTTAAAAGAGGATGTTGAAAAAAGCTTGAGTAAAGCTTTAGATTTAGTGATAAACGGAACTATAAAAAGAATGGAAACTTATGCTTACCAATTAAAAACTCCCTTACGCATAATAACGATGTTTGGAATAACTTTACCTTTAATGTTATTAGTTACTTTACCAATTTTCTTGCTATTTATGCCTCAAATTATTACTCCACAAGCCATAGCTATAAGCTATGATTTAATTTTGCCTTTGATAGTTTACATTTTACTTTTTCAGCATTTGTTTAGGAGACCATTCTCTTTTCATCAAGTAAAAGTTTCGGAAATAGAAGAAATTAGGAAATATAAGAGAAAAGTATTGGGTTTTTCTAGCTTAATTGGTTTGTTTGTATTAGCAATTCTAATTTTCTTTTTCACTAGAAATCTTGTACTTTTTGACGAATTCCAACTCTATCTTTCTTTGCTACTTGTAATTTTAATTTCATCCCCAATTCTCTTATACTATTTTCTAATTTCAAGGAAAATAGAAGGAACGAGCGAAGAAATAATTAAAGTAGAAGATGAATTGCCAGAAGCAATTTATTTGCTTTCTTCTGAGCTAGGATATGGAAAACCTTTGGAAAAAGCAATAGAAGATATCATTCCAAAGATTAAGGAAGCAAAAATAAGTAAATTCTTTAAGAACGTGACAAATAATTTCAAAGTTGGAATGACGATTGATAAAGCTATTTTTGATGAAAATTTTGGTGCAATTAAGAATTATCCCTCTTCCTTACTAAAAATGATTTCAAGAGTTATGGTAGATATTTCTAAAACTGGTTCTCAATTTTTATCTTCAGCTTTAGAAGATCTAAGCAAGTATTTGAATAACGTTAAAGAATTGGATTTAAAAACGAAAGAAATACTTTCTGAAACTGTAAGTGAGATTAGGATTAATTCTTTGGTTGTTGCTCCATTAACGGCTGGAATTGTTGTTGGCTTAACAATTATTGTGCTTTCCATATTCTTTTATTTTCGTGGTTCAATAGCAGGAATGGAAAGTTTCTTTAAGCAATATGGGGAAATGGGTGAAATCGCATCCTTTGGCTTTCTTTCAATGCTTAATGTAAGTAAGCTAATTCCATCTTCAGTTTTTCAACTTATTGTTGGAATTTATTTAATAGAACTAGGCTTACTTCTAAACTATTTTTACAATGAAATAATGTTTGGAGAAGATGAACATTCAAGGAGCAAAAATTCTTGTATATCTTTGCTCGAAATGGTTTTGTTTTACATTTTGATAGTATTTGCAATTTATTTTGTAATAAATGTACTTACAAATATGAAAGAGCTTGCAAAGATAGTGATTTGATGGAGAGAGGAATGTTTTTTGCAGTTCTATTGCTTTTGCTAATTGTAATAATAACGCTAACTTATATTCTAATCAAAAATATTATAGAAGGTAAATTGCTTTTGGGATTATTATGAGCTTATACTCAGTTTTAGGAATAATAATGCTTGCAGTTGGTCTTTTTATAATTTTACTCATAGTTACTCAACTCTACAAAGCATTGCCAAGTGTAATAAGAGGAGCAATAATAAAAATTAAACAACTTTTTTGTTGTGATGTGCTTGGTTGTACAAGTGATATACTTGCTCAAATATCTAGACCACTTAATATAGGATTTTGTCAAACAATTTGTTCTGGATGTACTTGTGAGTATTGCGAATGATTTATCTTTAAGAGATTAAAAGTATTATTTTATATTGAGAAAATGAAAAAAGGAATTTCTCTTCTTGACGCAATAATATTTGCAATAGTATTTTTTGTATCTACATTTTT
>CAZWBF010000036.1:0-5830 GCA_964632185.1 uncultured archaeon | reverse complement strand
AAGCCCCGAGCGGGATTTGAACCCGCGACCCCTTGCTTACCAAGCAAGTGCTCTACCAGCTGAGCTATCGGGGCATAAATATTTTTTCATTTCTAGTAAAAAATAAATTCTTTAAAATTTTGCTTTTAAATATGAGTTACGAAGCAAGAAAGATAATAAGAGAATTAGAAAAGATTTCAATTGGTTTACCAACTCCATATAGTTGCATAGCAAATTCTGTCTTGGAAAGAATAAGAGAAAGAATTAAATTTTTATCTTTTGAGGAATTTGAAAAAGTTTTTAAATATGTTAAAAACGCAAGGTTGCCAGATACCTTTAAGGAATATGTAAAAACTGAATATATAATCAGAGGTGGAAAGCTTTAATTTATTCAACTATTTTGTAGACATTATCGTTTTCTCTTACTCTATCAATTACTTTTAAACCAATTGAATTTCCTGCCTTCGCAACTTCAACTTTTTGATGCTCAATTTCCATTGATTCAACTGTTTGCTCAAAGTTTGTTGTTGCTCCTTCAATACTTATTCTATCTCCAACCTTTAGTTCTTCACTTAACTCAATTACTGCAACTCCAATTTTTGGATAATAGTGGGTAACTTTTCCAATTAAAACTTTTTCAGGCATAATTTTAATTTGGCATTAAGCTTTAAAAAGTATTTTATCTTGCAATATTTTTAAAACAATTCTAAATTTTATTTATGGTGAAAGTAAAAAGAAGAGGGTATATGGTTGAAAGGAAGGTCAGAAAAATTTTTGAGAAGTTTGGGTGGTATGTTGTTAAAGCTGGAGCAAGTCTGGGTTATGCTGATTTAGTTTGCTTAAAAAAAGGAAAATGTTTGCTTATTCAAGTAAAATCGACAAAGAAAAAAGTTTTGTATTATAATGATTATTTAAAAGATAAATTAGCTGGTTTTGATTTTTATGTTGTTGTTGATTTTTCTTATAGGAAAACTGTAATAAGCAAACCAAAAGAAAAAATTTGTTTAGAAGAAGCAAAGGAATTAGAAAAATTTTTAAAAAAATTTAAATGATTAACATGCAAGGCTCATATGCTTTAATTCTTAAATTAAAGAAAGATTCGGAAATAAAAGTTGGATCTCTAGGTAAAATAAAATTTAAGAAAGGGTTTTACTGCTATATAGGCTCTGCTTTAGGAAAGGGTGGAATTGAGAAAAGAATTGGAAGATATGAAAGATTAAATAAAAAGAAAAAAGGGAAAATAAAGTGGCATATCGATTATCTTTTAATAAATCCCAATATCTCAATTTTGAGCGTATTCATCTTTCCATCAAAAAGAAAGATTGAATGTAAGATTTCAAAAATTTTTGAGAAAAAAGCGGATAAAAGCATAAAGAAATTTGGGTCAAGTGATTGTAAATGTAATTCTCATCTTCATTATTTTAGCTCAAAGAAAAAATTGATTGATGCACTAAATTTTTAAGCAACTTTATATTTGCTATTTATCAGATCTTCTATAAATTTATCAATATTTTCAAAATTTTTATTAACTATTTCTTCTATTTCTTTTTTATCGCTTTCTTCAAGATTATTGACTTCAACAGAAATTGCCACAGGTTCATTAATTGGTTTTCCAATTTGGCTTAGTAGCCAAACATAATTCTCTTTTTTTATCGTGTCATAAATTTCGTTTGCAATTTTGAAAGCTAAAATGTTATATATTTTACCAACATGACTTACTACATTTTTTCCAGCAGCAGCTTCTGAGCCAGCAGGTCTATTTAAGCATATTAAGCCATTAACTCTATTTCCCCTTCCAACTTCTCCTGAATCAGCTGACTCAGCACAAGTACCAGTAACTGTTAAATAACAGCCATCTTCACCCTTTCCCCTCTCATCTAAAGTATTTAACAATATATTGCCATTCAAACCAATTTCATTTTTTAAATAATTCTCAATTTCAGTTTTAATTTCTTCTTTCTTTTTGAAATAATTTTCTTCACTATCTATAAACCTATCAACAAAAGCTATTGCAATAGTAAAATTATAATTGTTATTTTCTCTTAACCCCATAATCTTTACATCTTCCCCAGTTTCTGGATATTTCGCTTTGAATTCTGAAGAATTAATAAACCTTTCTAATTTGTATACAGCATTTTCTAGTTTTGTCAAAGGTGCATAACCTACTAAAGCGCTTGTATCGTTTGCGGGGAAAAATCTTTTCTTTTCTTTGAAAATTTGCTGCAATGCTTGCGAACCTTTTTTAATTTCATTTTGAATTTTAATATACTCCTTTTCAACAAATCTCATATTATCTTTAAACCAAGAATAAACGCAATTTTCAACAATTTCGTTTATCGGTACTTCTTCACTTTCAACAGAAGAAGTTGCTCTATCACCAATAACAAAAAGCATAGGTTTTATTATTTTTCCTCCTCCAAATTTGTTTTCAGCTTCTCCAGCAGCTAATAAAGCTTTATCGATGTTATAATGTAAAATCTCACCAAACTTTTTTAAGTAATATTTTGCAAGTTCTATTGAAATTTTTTCAACTATGGAGTCGCATATTGTATCCGGATGTCCAATACCTTTTCTTTCAACTATTTCTATAATTTTTGGTTGTGACTTAAAAGATGCAACTTGTAAATTTACCATAAAGAATATTTTTAATTCTTAGAATAAAATAATTTAGTATTTTAGAAATTATCTATAATTTTATTCAACCTAAATTATCTAATATATTCCCTAGAAGTCTTTCCAAAAAGATATTCAATAAAATTTTTATGCCAATACAAAAATCTTCTTAAAATCCCAAATTTTTTAAATCCTCTTAATGAAGCATAACCTTTCATTTCTTTAAGAAACTTTACTTTACCACGTTTTAAAAGTTTTGTTGTTAAATCTATATCCTCGCAAGCAACAAAATTGTTTGAATATCCACCTATTTCTTCAAAATCTTTTCTCCTTACAATCATGCCAGTTGCAAGCATTGCTATATTTCCTTTTCCAATTACTTTCAAAAATTTATTTTCTAATCTTGCAAGGCAGTAAACTAAAGCTGACCCAAAGCTTAAGTCTTCAAGAGGTTTAAAATCAGCATAAACAGCAACAACTCCTGGATGAGCTTCTAAATAACTAATTCCTCTTTCCAACCAATCTTTATCTAATCTTGTATCAGCATCCAAATGTACTAAATATTTTGAATTTTTATCACAATTTTTTGCTCCTATGTTTCTTGCAATAGATATGGTGCAATTTTCTCTTATATATTTATCAACACCAATTTTCTCCACTATTTCTTTTGTTTTGTTATTAGAGCTTGAATCAACGAGTATTATTTCTTTTTCTTGATAAAGTTGATTTTTTAAAGATTTTAAGCAATTGCCTATGTAATTTTCTTCATCTTTTGTCGGAATGATGATAGAGACAAAAGGCTTTCTCATAATTTTTAATTTTCTTCAATAATATTTGAGAGAAACCTTGGTTTAATTTTTTCTAGGAAGTCTGGGAATATTATAAATTTCGTCATCTTTTTCTACTCTCACCATCTGAAATTTAACTATCTTTCCCTCAAATTTTTTAAATTCTTCAATTTCATAATCCTCGATACATGTTAAAAGAAGTACTCTTATGCCTTCTTTACTATAAACACCAATCGTAGAATCATCCTCGAATTTAATCATTCCCTTTACTTCATATATGTTTCCTTTTATGCGTTTGACATGCTTTTTTTCTATTTCTAAATATTCCTCCACGCTCATTCTATGACTTTTATCATCTAGGCCTATAGCTACAAATGTCATATAAATGAGTAAAAAATCAAATTTTTTAAATTTTATGAACCTAGTAGAAAATTTTAAATATTTTTAAATGCCGGGGGTGGGATTTGAACCCACGAAGGCACTTAGCCACCAGCACCTCAAGCTGGCGCCCTTGACCTGGCTAGGCGACCCCGGCTCAATTAATTATTTGAAGTGAGAAATAAAATTTTTAAGAGTTTTTATCTAATTTCTTTTATTCAGCTGATAAAAATGATCATTTCCATACTTTCAGGAAAAGGAGGAGTGGGTAAAACAACCACAAGCTCAAACGTAGCTACAGCCCTTGCTAATCTATTTAAAAGAAAAGTTATTGTTCTTGATGGAAATTCAAGTTCTCACATAAAATTTCATTTTGGTGCTAATAAAGAGGAAATAGAAAAAACTTTGGGAGATGTTTTGAAAAATAGGAGAGAGTTAAAAAATGCATTAATTTACAATAGCAATACAAATGTTCACATAATTCCTTCTCCAGAAAATGAGTTTGAATTGAACAAATTAAAAAGATTAGTAACCCATTTAGCAACCTCTCAATACGATTTTGTGATAATAGATGGTCCTCCTGGTTTTGGAGAGAGTGTTGATAAATTAATAAAAGCTTCTGATAAGATAATTGTTGTTATCAATCCTTTCTTGCCAGACATTAGTGACGCTTCAAGAATAATTCAAAAGATTAGAAAATATAAAAAAGATTTTGTAGTTGTTGTGAACAAATGTAAGAAAAGGGATTATGAAATGAAGATTGAAGAAATTTCCAAACTTTTAAATACTAAAAAAATCTTTGTAATTCCAGAAGATGAAAATATTTTTAGAAGCCTCTCTTTAGGATTACCAGTTGTTATCTTTAAAAAGAGCTCTAAAGCAGCAATAATGTTCAAAAAGCTAGCAGCCTATTTAGCAAACGAAGTTTATGAGCCAAGCTTTCTTGAAAAAGTTAGAAGCATTTTCAATTTTTAGAAAGTTAAGTTAAAAAAATTGAAAAAGTTCATTTAAAATAATAACATAACCTTTAAAAATAATGAAATTAAATTTGAGTAAGTGAGAATATGACATTAGACTGGCTAAAATCTACAAAAGGAATGGCAGTAATTGCTGTTGTAGTAATTGCAGTAATCTTAGCTTTAGCTTGGTATCTCGGATACTTTTAACCCTTTCTTTCTTTTTTTATTTTTGATAACAACTTAAAAACTGATTTTACTATGAGAAATTCTGTTACTTCACTATTTTTAAGTTTTTTAAAACAGTTAACGTCAATTCCAACCATTTTACCTTTTATAGAATCTACCAATTCGCAAAATTGAGAAAAATTTAAGCCATTTGGTATTGGATAGTCAACTGCTGGCGCTATAGATGGGTCAAAAACATCTATATCTAAGCTTATATAAACTTTTTTTCCTTTACTAAAATCTTTAATTAGTTTTTTCACTTTTTCTAAATTCTTTTTTATTTGGTTTGAAGTAAAGAATTTTATGTTGTTTTTCCTTGCGAAGTCCATTTCCTCCTCATCAAAATCCCTAACTCCTAAAACCAAAATATTTGAGTTGTAGCTATAATCAATGAATCTTCTCAGCCAAGTTGAGTCATTGAATTCTTTACTCGGAAGGTTCTCCCTAGGAAAATAATTCATTTCTTCAATTCTCTCATCGATATAAGAATCTTTTAAATCTAGATGAGCATCAAAAACTATTAAATGAGTTTTTGGGTCAAAGGCTCCTAAGGCATAAAGGGTTGGCAAATGACAACGGGAAAGCATTAGCGGAATTTTATTCTTATTTCTTATTTCCGAAATCTTTTCAAAAATTTGGTCTAAATATTCTAACTTCAAATTTCCTTCATCAAAAATTTTGATATTTTCTAACAAATTTTTTCCTTCATCAAAGGGTTCAACAAATAAGCTAGCATTTCTTATAGCTTTTAGTGCTTTCTTCCCATTTTTTCCTATAGCCACTCCAAAACATATCACATTTGCTTCTCTTTCTTCAAAAATCTCTCCAAAGAATTTATTTTCTCTCACAATATTTTTATTCATTTATCTTCATATTAAAATAAAGTGA
>CAZWBF010000035.1:0-5891 GCA_964632185.1 uncultured archaeon | reverse complement strand
ACAAATTCTTCAAGCATTTGGTACTTCTACCTAGACCATCAAATCTATCCAGGAACTTACAACTTGCCAGATTCAGTAATGAGAGATACACCAAAAGAACATTTCAGCTTGGATAACAAAAATGAAATTTTGAAGATAAGGTTCTTCAACGTTTCAAACGATAAAGAGTTCAATTACTTAGTTTTAGATACTCAAAACCAAACAACAAGCACCGAATTTTTAAGAATTTACTACTGTAACGAAAGCTATTCAACTGGAAACCCAGAAAACAGCCCCTACTGTGTAGAATTTTATGATTTAGAGCCAACAACTCCGCACAACTATACAAGAGATTCTTCTTTATATTGGATAATCCCATTACCAATAAACAAGTCAACTGGATACTTGGCAAACGTTTACGTAACACCAACTTCCTACATTTTGCTGAGAGACAGTGCATCTGTTGGAGGCTGGAACATTTCCTACATAACAAACATTTCAAGACCAGACACAGTTCAATACTCTAACAACAACGGAGGAAGTTATTCCAACTTTGCCGGAACTGTTGACATGCACATTCACCAGTTCAGCGGAAGCGATAGCTTGTGGTACTATGTTTGTGCAAACGACACCTTTGGAAACTCAAACTGCTCGGAAATAAGGCAAGATTTAATTCAGATAGATAACTTACCACCATCATCTCCAGACATTTACAATCCAACTGAAGGCTATTACAGAGGTTTAATAACAATAAACTACACTCAATCAATATCTCCAAACGCCTATCCAATAGTAAACTACACGATAGACTTGGTTGATTTGGATGAAAACTTTGTTCAGAAGATTGCTGACAACGATTTAAAGCTTTCTTACGTTTGGAACTCGTCGGAAGCACCAGATGGAAAATATTTCATAAGGGTTAGGGCATGCGACAATCTAACTCAATGCTCATACGGATACTCGGAAAACATAACAATAGACAACACAAAGCCAATAGTAACAATTACTTCGCCAACAAACACAACCTACACGACAAATACAATAACCCTAAGCTATACTGTTACTGATACCAACTTAAACAGAGTTTGGTACTCCCTTAACGACGGAACTAATGTAACAATAACTGGAAGCACCATCTTAATTCTCGACAACGGAAATTACAAGCTAACCCTTTATGCAGATGACAAGGCTGGAAACGAAAACAGCTCAACAGTTTATTTCACGGTTAGCGTTGTAGCTCCAGCACCAGCTCCAGCACCTTCAGAAGGAGTGGTTTACATTCCATCGGAAAATGAAACAATATACTTCCCAACCCTAAACATGACAATCAAATTCCCAATAACTATAATACCAAAGGAGAAAATGATTTTAATAATTGAAAAAGATGGGAATATATTGTTCAACCAAACTATAGAGAAGACAACAGAAATTGAATTGCCCAAAGGAAACTACACATTCATCTTCAAGAACGATAAAGGAGATAAAATGGTAAGATACTTGCAGGTAAATTCTCCAACGCTTTTCGAAGTAAGCATAGCTGGTAAAACATTCAAGCAAGTTGAAAAGCCATTACCAATATCGATTGATTATACGCTAATAGCAAAAATAGTTGCTGTATTAGCTATTGCATACCTTATATACATTTATTGGGATAAAATAAAAGAAAAATTAGAGGAGATTGCATGGAGATTGAAGTTAGCCAAATAATGTTTTTAACAGATTTAAGAACTGCAATAATTCTCTCCTTATTAGCATTAGCAATTTACATCTTGAGAAACATAATTGGAAAGAAGTTGGCATACGGATTAATAGTTTTAATATTAGGAGTATTGTTTTTAGGTATTGACAAAATTTTGGAAATGTTTTTTGGAGCTGTAGCAGGTGTTTTAATATTTTCTCATATTCAAGATTTAATTAAAAGGAAGGTGGAGCATGAAGTTCAATCTTCCAGTTGACATCTCACAAATAATGAGATTAGCAGAACCAGGAATGAAATTTCTTAGAGCAACTTTTAACTATGCAAATGAAATCGTTTCAATAATAGGAATACAAAACACATTTGCATCTCTATTAGTAATAGGTGCAATTCTCTACTACATGCTGAGAGGCGGTTTAATGGAAAATTGGTGGAAAATTTTAATCCTAATTATTTTCGCATTTATGATTTCTAGAGTTTGATTATTGGTTTTTCCCATATAGAAGTTTTCTTCTTTATCCAAGTCTTTATTGCCTCTTCAAGCTTCTCTCCAATTTTCTTCTCATCCATTATGCACTTTCTCCCATAAAGCTTTACAAGAGTTGCCAAAAAATCTCTCCAAACTCTATCATCAATAATTTCTGGCTTTCCATTACCATTTACCTTCTTCTTTGAAATAATTATAGTATCCTTATTAATCTTAATGTAAACTTTATCACCTCTCTTAATTCCCATCTTCCTCAATGCCTTAGTTAAGTTTATAGAAAGGCTTGAACCACACCTAGTAACTTTTCTAACATCAACCTTAGCCTTTCTAACCATAATTATTATTAAAAAATAGCCATATAAATACTTATTTTTTACAAAAAAATAGTAATCCGCTTTATATAGTAAGCAAAACCAAGTTAATTTTGGAGAACATGGCTGATGTCAATCTAAAAACATTGATAGTGTTACTCTTTGTAGGAATTGCAGTATGGTACTTAGCATCTCCAGAAACTTTCCCAAAACTATCTAGCTTCGAGCAAACAGTTGGAACTGAGGAAAAAGAAGCTGGACAAACTATAACAACTCCAGGAGAAGGAGTAACTCAGATTATAGCAATTTCTTCAGTAAACTTCAAGCCAACATTCGTTGATGCATTGAACGAATCAGTTGAGTTCATCAACCCAACTCTCTACGTATGGAGAGAGGGATCATCCAAACCAATTTCTGTTGCAGTTTCCAGCGGTTCTGCATCATTAGCAGTTAAGCCAGGAGAACACATAAAGTGGGCGGCTGGTAGCGATGGCTCTTACTACTGGAAGACTGGCGATTTAACAGTTGGTGTAACAGATACACCAGTGCAAATTGAATTATACCAAGTACCTGGAACTAATGGAGTAAGATTGCAAGTATTTGATACATCTTACCACGACTTGAGTGGTGGAAACTACAACTTAACAATTGGTGCTGGTGAAGACTTCAACTTGCAAGTAATGTTCGATGTAATAGAAGAATACTCGGCAATATTCAGACCACACATTTGTGTAGCATACACTGATGCAAACATCAACAAAGTAAGGATTGCAGGATTGTACGAAGTTGATGCACCAACAAGAATTGTCTCAACATTAGACCAATGTTTCGACACTGGATTAACATACTACACAGACAAAGATCCAAGACAAATTTACGATGCATCAGTAGATGTTATAGCAGGACAAGATCCAAGCGGAGACTCAATGACATGGTACTTAATCGATAAAGACATCTGGTACATGGATGGAAAAGAATACTTTGTTAATCCATTAACAAACGCTGACATGGGTTCAACAATTGCATGGAACACCACGATATACTTGGAGTAATCTAGTTAACACAAGCAACTTAGCATGACTTTCTTTACTTTTTTTACTTTTTAGAATCAAAATATAATATGGTGAGATGATGAATGGAAAAATTTGGATGTTTGTTGTAACATGGATTTGTTTACTATTTTTATTATCACCAGCTCTTTCTCAAGAAAAAATAGTTGGCTCTGTTTCTGGAACTTGTGATGGATTTATGGATTTATCTTTAAGTGAGGTTAAGTATGTATCAAGCGACCCAGACCTAAACAAACCAGCATTTTCACTAACAGTTTCTCAAAACTGTGCTGGAAGGAGTGCAACTGGCTATAAATCAGCACCAGATAAGGCAAAGCAAGGATTTACTATAACAACAACAATGGATTATCAAAAGCTTATTTATCCAATACAAACCCAAAGTTTGGCAACCATTTACAAAATACACTATCAAAAATTTTGGACTCTTGGAGATGCATGGTCTAAGTGTAGAGATTATTACTTAGCACAAGGTGGTGAAAAACCAGAATTAATTGGACTGGGATTTGGATATTACTTATGTAAGTGGGAAACGAGAGTTGGTTATTGGGGTGCTTTGGCTGGGTATCCAGAGCATGATTGGAAAACAACAATAAATGTTAAGTTGGATAATGGAGAAACATCGAGCGTTTCTCTAACAAGAGCATCAAAATCTGGAAAAACATCGTTGCTTTATGCTTATTGGACTGGTAATTTGATTTCTGGAATATATGCTTTGCCAAATCCGAACACGGTTTCTGCAGTATACATGAATGGTTGGAAACTATACAGACATTTTGATTATAATAAACTTTATACTGAGTTCAAATCTTGCTGGTCAAAGTATGTAAATCCACCAAACGAAGCTGGTCTTAGAGCGTGTGCAGACCTATACAACAATGAGCTATCAAGCTATTTATCTGATGCATCTAGAACAGCTTTGGAAATACCTGGAGTGGCAACTTCAACAACTAGTGGCACTTTACAAAGTGGAGTAGTGACTCTCGATGTAACAAGCAATCCATACTTCTATCCAGTTTTAACTTTGAAAATAGATGCTGATTGGGTTGGAATAAAAGTTCCAGTTACTCAACCAATGATAACTGGAATATCGCAAACCCCATCTCCAATAACAACTTCTGGATACATAGTTGTAAAGGTTTACAACAGCGGAGAGGATGGTGCTATAAACGTTTATGCTACTTGTAATTCAAACTTGGTCCATATAACACCATCAAACAACGTTCCAATAAAACATGGAGAAACTAAGGAAGTAAAGCTTTATGTTACTACTGGAACAACCAACTACCAACAAATTCCATGTACCATAACCGTTCAAGATTACAACGAACCGACAGTTAAAGTATCAAAACCATTTACTCTAAAGATAGCACCATTACCAGAATGCTTTGAGGAAGGTGCAACAAGATGTAGCTTTGATAAGAAAGCTGTTGAAATGTGCATAAACGGAAAATGGAAAACTGTTCAAGTATGTGAGTATATGTGTGAAGAAGTTAATGGAATGGCAAAATGTAAAACAAAACCAATCCCACCACCAGTGCCACCAGAAGAAGAATGTGAGTGGTGGGACATAGTATGTCATATAAGAAAAGGGTTAGAATGGATTGGTAATTTGATAAAAACAACTTTGATGTGGTTCGGTTTGTTTGTAGTTTTAATTATATTCGGTCCTAAAATATTAGATATGATTAAGCAAAGGGTGAAAAAATGAAATGGAAAATATTGCCATTAATCTCACTAATTTTTCTTTCATTCATAGTTTTTGTTAAAGCAAATGACTATTATATATGCGAACCACCATCCTGTTTTGAGCAAGTTACTTTATATGCTGTTAGCGGTCTTTGTGATTGGAGAGTAACAGTTTATACAAATTCATACAATCCAAGTTCTGAATGTGATAGCTGGAAATACAAAGCAGGATCTCCACCATCTGGGTATAGAGTGGTTTGTGATTGGAGCAAAGGAACTTATAGTGTTTCTGGAAGACAATACAACACTAAATTGAGTTATTATTTTTGCCCATCTGATAAAAGTTGCTGTTATTATATTTGTCAAGATTCTAGTTGTAAGTGTTATAGTCCACCATCAAAGACAGATTGCTCTCTATCATCATGTCCTAGTGCATATATTAAGAGAGTTTTTGTTGGATGTGAAAACAAGCAAAAAATTTATGATGTTTATAATATAAAGTATGAACTAACTAAAGGAACTGATGGACCTTATTGTAAAAAAGTAAAAGTTTACTTAGGAAAAGATTATCAAGATGTTGAATGTTGTGTTGATGAAGATTGTGGCTATGGTTATGTATGTTCAAATTATAAATGTGTTCAAGTAGAAGTTCCAACTCCACC
>CAZWBF010000034.1:0-5988 GCA_964632185.1 uncultured archaeon | reverse complement strand
AAAAATAAAACAAAGTGATTATCTATGCCTAAGAAAAAAAGTATGTTAAAGAGGAAAAGAAAAGTAAAAAGGAAGAAATTAAAGTTCAAGAGAAAAGAGGAAATGATATTTCTACTAACTCTGATTTTTATCTTGTTAATTTTATCTTTTTATCTTTACTTTAATTACAAAAAGAATTTGGGGAAGAATTTGATGACAAACGCTACTAAAGAAACTAATTTAAGTCAAAGAGAAAATAAAAGCGAGGTAACATCTTTACCAGAAAATACGAGTAGAGTAGCAGAAAATGTGATAATAATTGGTAGAGGAGGAAAAATAAAAATAGTTGGAGAATAATGTACAAGCTCTTTTTCGTCACCTTAGTTAAATTTATTATTTAAAAACTCTAAAATTAATTTGTGAATAAGACAATAGTTATTATAGCAATACTTTTATTGGCAATATCAGGTATTTCTCTTTATCGTTTATTCACTTTACCTACGCCAGAAACTACACAAGAAGGAACTTCTCAACAAACTATATCAAATGAGACGCAAGAAGAGACTCAACCTTCTCAAGAAGCAGAACCGCAACAACCAGAGCAGCCAGAACAACCACAGGAACAACCAGAAACTCAACCTCAAGAAAATCAAACACAAGAAGAACAACCAGAAACTATGGAAGAAAATGAAATTTCTGTTTTATCAAATAGATTTGAACCTTCTCAACTAACAGTAAGTTCTGGTGATTTGGTAAAATGGGTAAATAATGATAATAAACAACATGAAGTAGTTTGTGCTGCAGGAGAAACCCCATTGTTTGATATAATTTTGAATTCTGGTGATGATTTTGTATTTATTATAACAGAAAATACAGATTGTTGGGATCCTTCCATCCAAGGAATGGAAATGAGTATTGCTGTAAGCTAAATTATACTATTTTTATCCTTCCACCTCTAATTGGAATTATTGCTGTTGTTCCACCTCTCCATATTCCATCTTGTTCGCACTTCCAAGAACCAACAGAACTTCCTGGGTTAACGTTTAGCATAGGACTTGATTCACCAGACCCACCAGCCTCAACACAGTAATAAATTAAACCATTATAAACTAAATATCTTTGAGTTGAATCTACATTGTCATGCGCTATTGCATTTGCATTGACACAAGCAGAATTTCCTGTTCCGGGATTTGTGTAATCTTCTCCACTATCATCACCACAACATTTACCAACTAACCATGTACCGCCTCCACAATTGCAAGTATAGGAATTAGAGTCTCCATTAGTGTAATAAACTTCGTTATAACAAGCTTTATAACCTCCTGCACACCAATCTTCACCAGCGTCATCACCACAACATTTAGAAACACTAGAAACCCATGTTTCACCACATCCAGTACAATAAGTTGAAGAAGAATCTGGATCTCTGCTAGTATAGCTACAACTACAACTTGCACAATTTCCATTACCATCGCAATATCTGTTACAAGAAGATGGATAATCTTTCCAAAAACATCCAGGACAACTCCCACTACATGTATCGGAAGGGCAAGATGATGTACCGCAAGGTCCAGATACACATGAACCACCGGAACAATATTTGTTTGCTGGACAAGGAGAAGAACAGGACTTAGAATGGCCTGTACAACTTCCGCCATCACAATAGTAATCAGTATAGCTACCAATTTTATCACACTTATCAGCTGAACAACTAGTGTAACTACAACTTGTATCAGTATGTCTATTAGAATAAGTATATGTACAAGAGCCGCTTGAGCACCCATAATCCCTCATCTCACACCCATTACCGTATGCATAACAACCATCAGTTCCACAAGAACCAGGAAGTATTGCACCATTTGAACAAATCTCATCCCATCCAGCATATCGGGTAAAGGTACCACATGAACCATCTGAACATTTGTATATTTTAGTGCATATATTAGAACAATAAGGTGCTCCACAATCGTCCATTTGTACAACACTTTTCAGAATCGCGCATTCTCCAAAACCATCACAGGTCCATTTACTAACCTTGACATATCTTTCAGAATCACAAAACCACACTTCTGCACAATATGTTGCATCACATACGCCCGAGGAGGGGGAGCATGCTTTTCCTTCAGGACAATATGCTGTTCTTGTACCACAGCCTGATGATGAACATGTTCCATAAGTATAAGCACATTTATTAGATGTGCATGAATTAGGAGCTAGAGTACAGGCATCATCATATCCACAAATACCATAACCTGGTGTTCCTGCTGATGCTTTTGTTCCACAATTAGGAGGTACACCTCCACTGTAACAACAATAGTTATCAAGGTCGTAATAACATGTCGAACCACTCTTATAGCTAGAAGGACACAAATCAGGACAAAGATTTTGAGTAAATGGACAGTAAGCTGATGGTGGACAGGAAGAAGCTAAAACAATTCTTGTAGAACCAAAAAAATAGAGCTGATAAAAAACTAAAAAAGATAAAATTAAAGTATAAATGCTGAGTTTTGTTATACCTTTTCTACCCATGGCCACTACATTTTGATCCTTATCCAACCAAAAAATGTGGATAAATTTGAATATTAATTTTCTTATAAAGAAGTTCAAATTTTTAATTATTTTTTTCATACTCTTAACTCAATATTTATTTTTACGATTATGAAAATATAAAGTTATTTTCTTTGGTATACTGAGTAAGATGGGATCCCTAAAAATATTTTCTTGAGCATGTAATTCTTATGAATGTATTCACCAAAATTAACATCTGAAATTAAGTAATCATTCAAATCTATTATAAATTTTGGTTTATCTTTTTCTAGTTCTTCTATAATTTTAGCTATTCCTTCAAATTTCATGTAATCTAAATAAGTATCAAAACGGTTTGCAGCTACAGGTATATTAGTAGAAAGAGATATGTAGCTTACAATTGAATATTCACCAAATATTTTTTCACCGTCTAAGATTTTGCTTTGAATCCAATCTCTGACTTGATAAATATTTTCCGAATTTTTAGGATTAAGGTAAAAATCAAGGGTTGGTAAGTTGGTATAATAAGCAAGGATAAAAACCAAAATTATGAAGAACTTTATTGTCATTTCTTTCGAGATTAAAAATACTTTTGCTGTTGCCATTGCAATAAACGGTAAAGATAAAAGGAAGTAATGATAAACTATGTTTCTGAAAAAAAGGAAGAGGAGAGAATCGATAAGGATTGGATAAAGTGAAAATAACATTAGTAGTTTATCTTTTCTTGTAAGTGCAACAATTGTTGAAATAATACACAAGAAAAAAGTGAAGAATCCAAAGTTGAAATATTGGAAAATTGATTTTGATGTGGTAGATAAGAAACGGGCATATATTTGAAAGAGTATAGTCTCACGGATGAACTCATCACCAAAAAACGAATAAATTATCATAAATGTGAAAAAAGTCGATAAAATAAAAAGAAATAAGAATCTCTTTAAATTAAACTTCTTTAAAAAAATTAAAATGATCATGAATGGCAAATAAATTAGAACAAGATACCTGAAAAACAAAGATAATGTAAGGGAAATAGCCGAAAAAACAGTTTTTTGCTTCACGATGAAATATAATGATAAAAGTAAAAATGCTAAAGCTTCCCACATCCCGTAGCCTTGGTCAGAAAAAGCTATGAAAGCTGGATTAAATAAAAAAAGTAAACCAGCAAATAAAGCTACTTTTCTCTCAAAAATCTCTCTAGAAAACAAAAAAACAAGAAGTACGCAAAAACTACTAAAAATTAATGGTATTAGTTTAGCTACTAAAAATGATGTACCTAATAAATTGAAAAAAAGCGCATATGTATAAATTTGAAGTGGTGGATGTACATAACTAAAATCTTTATAAACAATTAGACCTTCTTTAACTTTTTTACCCATTAAAAAATAAAGGTTCTCATCCGAAAATGTTGGATGAATTGTGAGAATTTTGGAAAGAAAAATAACTAAAATTAAAAAAATTAGAATAACTTCCTCTTTAGAAATATTAAATTGATTAAACCGAACTCTCATATTTAATTTAAAATATTAAGTAACATATTAACCTATCTTAAGCTCCTTTCTCAAAAGGAATATAGGGATTGAGAAGAAGATTAAAGGTATAAAAGGAATGTATCTGTAAGGTTTGTTGCATTTGAACCCACAAGGTAATTTTGTTAATCTGATATCAATAGAAAAAACATAACCATTTATAACTTCTTCTAAAATTCTGCTTCTAGGTCCATAATTAAGAAATTGTGGTATATAATGTTCAAACAGTGGATTATAAAGTACCGTCAAACTATTTTGTTTTTCAAACCAGTCGCTCTTCATATCCATTGATTTCCAATCATAGGCATAATCTTCTGCAAATCCCAAACCCACTATGTTCACAAATATGGAAATAATTGCTAGTATGAAAAATATTTTTTTATCAATTCTCTTGGTCGAGTAAATTACTGGAATAAAGAGAAACGGTGTTATCGGAACAAAATACCTTTCACCAAAGCAGTAACCTCCCCACCAGATTCTTCTCATAGAAACGAATGTTGGGAAGAAAATCAAAAGTGATAGAAAGAATAATGTTTCTAGTTTATATTTTTTTCTCATAAAAATCATTCCTGGAATAATGAGAAGAAAAATAGGATGATAGAAGAAAAATCCTCTATATGGGTAGATCAAAAGCCTTAGGAAAATGAAAGCGTTCGGTTGGAACTCAAAATGCAATTTTTTAAGAACCGACTCTATATCAACAATTGAAAGTTTAGTTACTTCTATTTTTGTATTAGAAACTCCAGAAAGTTCATATGCTTTTGTGAAAATATTTCTGTCCACATATGTGCTTGCAAGTGTCAACGGGTCTCCAAAATTCACGAAATTATAAATAAGTAGAGGTAAAACCCCAAGAAAAGATGAAAAAAGTAAAAGGAAAAAGAATTCTCTTTTTTTAAAAAAACAATAAAGTAAAAATAAGGATACAAGCAGCGACAAGGAATGGTCAACAACTATAGCAAACCCCGAGAAAATCCCAGAAAGGAATATTTTCCTTTTATCGCTGTGAGTAAAAAAGATAAAAAAAGATAAAAAGGAAAAGAACGTAGCAATCGCATGACTCATAAAATGTAACGAATAGATGAATTGAAGTGTACCTAAACCATATACCAAAGTCAACAAAATTTTCATCCTTTCATTACCAATGAATATAGAAGAAATTTTATAAACAAGTACTGTCGTCAATGAAGAAAATAAACAAGATGAAAAGATTGTCAAGAGTATCATAGAATAATTAATGAAAAAACCTAGCTCATAATACCAATAAATTTTTTCTTTTCCTGAAACATCTATGTAAAAAGCGTTTGGATTAAATTTGTTTGCTTGTTTTATATCAGAAGGTAAGAATGAAAAAACAACCTTCCAAAGATTATAAATTGGTTGAGAAATTATTGCCAATCCTGGGTCTTTATCAGAATAATAGTGGTTGTTAAAAACTGATCTATCTCCAGTCAGGTTGTAAAAACTATCAATCTCAAATCTATTTTCATCGGCTATTGCTCTTGTAAGCACAAAATGAGATTGTTCATTCCAACCATACCAGTTGATAAAAATGGAGTAAAATACAAAAAAGGTGAGGAAAATCTTAACCTCTTTTTTCATTTTCATATTTTAAAATTTGAACTTAGGAAAATTAAATTTGGATGATTTCACAAAGTTTCTACCCCATCGCTTTTATATTTTAATTTATTATTAACTTTGATGAACTATCTTTATTCATTTTTTGACAAATATTTTATTGAACCTTTGGTTGGGAATGTATTTTTAGTTTTAGAATAATTACTTCTTGTTAGATTCAAGCAATGTTAGAAGTACATCACAAAAATTTTCAGATGTCATATCTTCTGGCAATTTAATCTTTTTATTTATAACAATAAATCCTTCTTTATCCTCTTCTGCTGAAATAATTCTCCTCAAAAGAAAATCGTTCAATGAAAAGCTTTTGTTCCTGATTGAAAGA
>CAZWBF010000033.1:3020-6264 GCA_964632185.1 uncultured archaeon | reverse complement strand
TGATTAAATTGTAATGCTCCTGCTTGGTTAAAAGCATATTTAACATCATCACCAAATTTAAATTCAAGTGTGTGTTTTCCATCTGTTAAAACTTTAACAGTAAAACTTCCTTTTTTACTACAATAAAACTCCGGATAAATTATAGAATTATCTTTTAAAACCGGACTTAAAATGTCATTTCCACATTTCAATTCTAAAAATTTTAAATCATCCGGAAAATTTTCTCCAAAGGATGTTCCATTAATCGCTTTAATAATTAAATCTGCTTTTCCTTTTGTGGAAAATCTAACTGTCCAATTCCCACCAACGATTGGATAGCTTTTTGGATTTTCAATAGTTAAATGTGGTTTTGACAGAAAGTTCGATAAAACATTATTTAGATAAAATAAAAAAAGGATTAAGAAAATTGATAAAATAAAAATTATGGATTTTGTGTGTTTTTTACTCTTAAATTTCATAGACACTGATTTCTCACCTTTTGAAAATACTGAACAAAGAAGAAAAAAATGAAGATTTTTTATATTCTATTCCTGCAATTTTAGATCCTAACTTCCATAAAGCTTCAGATGCTCTCGATTTTTTTAACATAGTAACTAAAATTCTTCTATTTAACGCTTCTAAGATGCTGTCATCTTCTGGTATAATGCCAATTACAGGTAAGCCAAATGCAGCTTGAATTTCCTCTTTTTTAATTTCAAAATTTTTGTTTTTCACTTTATTTAAAACAATTCCAATAATATTTGGTTTATACTCAAATCTTTTGATCAAGTTTAAGTACTTGAGTATATCAACTAGAGAAGGAATATATGGATTTGCTACAAACAAAATTTCATCACAACTTTTTAAAGCGACTATAGATTCTCTTCCTAAACCAGGTGCAGAATCTAATAAAACAAAATCGTAATCTTCAAAAGTTTCCTTAATTCTCTCTTTAAGATTTGCAACATCTATATTAATTAAATCTTTAAGGTCCAGAGAAGCTGGTACTATGCTTAAACCAGAAGAATGAATGTAAATTGATTCTTTCAAACTTATTTCATTTCTTAAAAAATCATTAAAAGTTTTTTGATAGTCATAAAACCCAAATTGCAAAGCTAAATGTGATGTAGTCAAATTAAAATCAATTATTACTGTTTTTTTACCCAATTTTTGTAATACGTAACCTAAATTTGCAGCTACAGTAGTTTTTCCTACCCCACCTTTTCCAGAGCATATATTAATTATTCTAACCATCCTTTACCCCTCCAAGATTTTGTCTATTTTCCAAATAATTTTTGAGCTCAATTAAGTATCTTAAGCTCTCATTTACTTTCTTTTCTCCTCTCTTTCTTCTTTTCAGTATGATTGAAATGCTAAATGAAACTATAGCTATTATCAAAAGATAGACCACTTCATTTGGAATACTTTCAAAATTAATTTTTATGAAATACCCAGTTGGTTTACTTTCTTTCGTTTCATTTTTTTCTAAGATTGTTAATCCAAAAGTTTTCTTCTTGGTAAAGTTTTGAGATAAAACTTTTAAAGTGGCAGCTAGGGTTGTTGGTGTTGCATTGGAAGGAATTACAAAGTTTATATAAACACTTTTTTCACTTCCACTTTCTAGATGTTCAATTTTTGGTAACTTTAGATAATATTCTGATGATATGCCATCTAATGCAATTTCCAGATCTTCTAAATCTGCTTGGCCAATATTCACAACTTTTACTTCTTGACTCAAGTTTTTACCTTGATAAATCCTTATTGTCCCTGGGAAAACTATGGAGACATCTTTACTCTTCTCGACTTTTATTTGAAAAGTTTTATTGAAGCTAATGAAAGGATCTTTCCTTGCTTTTAAGATATAACTATAAATTCCCTCTTTCTGTGGTGCTAAAAATTCTAAAGTAAATAACCCGTTAATATCAGTTAAGGTTGTGGAATAAATCTTCGTACCAGAAAATACACTAACATTTACATTTCCTATTTGATTATTATATTCATCTTTAACTATTCCTCTAATCCCAATTAAATCTTTTAAATGGTAAACATCTTTATTTAATTCAAAATCTACATTTAGACTTCTTAAAGTAATTAAAGCATAAGCAGATAAACTATTAGATGAAATTTCAACTACGTTTCTAACATCATCTAAAACAAAATCTATTTCTTTCCATTTATCTACACAAATTTGTTTACCACTATTCCATTTCTCGCATTTATAAGCTTTTATCAAACTTTCATCCAAAACATTTTTTTCATCATATTCTAGTTTCAATGAAGCATGAGCATAACTCAAATCAGTTTCAAAAACATAAAGACCAACAACATTAAACCCTTCTATGTCTGTTGAAGAGATATATAAATACTTCAATGGATCTTCAAAACTATCAATATCCACATCTTCTAAAATTAGAGTTGCTTGTGGAAATTCAAACTTTATATCATAAGTTCCTGGGGAAATTTTTCCAGAATATTTACCACTAGAATCTGTATAAATTTCTAAGATTTTTTGATCATTAGAATAAAATGTAATTTTTGTAGAGATACTTTTACCATTTTGGTCAATAAATCTTCCTTCAATATTAATTGGATAGTAAACAGTTGTTGTGTCATAATAAGTGTAAGTTCCATAGTTAAGGGTTGCTGTCAAAGTATAGATATCTGGCGAGAGATTAGGTGCTGTCAAAGTCAAGATATAAGAGTTACCTGAGGGAGTGATTGAAATTAACTTGCAGTTAGTGTTATCTATTTTAACACTAACACTATTTTCATCTAATTGTATAGGATTGCCTCTTTCAAGTGCAGTAATAGTTAACTTAAACGTAGAATTTGAGCTTAACTGAGTCGTGGAAATTGAATTTATTTTGAAATCTATAGGATCATTTACAGTAAATGGTATTGAAATAGTTTTACTAATTCTATCATACGTTATAATAACAGTCAGCAAATAACTTCCAACTAAAGTTGAAGTATCTAAATAAATTACTCTTCCTTTACCCGATTCATAGTTATAGGGACAGCTAACTTTAGAATTGTTAAGATAAACTTCTAGTGAGATATCAATACTATTACTTATATCTACATCATTTTTATATACTTGAACGCTGACTTCAACCAAATCTCCTTTATAAATTGTTGAAGGAGAAATGTCATATTCGTACTCAAATTTAGAATAAGAAAAGTTTACTGTTTGATTAATAGTTTCATTTTCTTTGCTGCAATAAGTTATTGCTGTAAAATTGTTAGGGGAAGTGAAATAGTAGTT
>CAZWBF010000033.1:0-2920 GCA_964632185.1 uncultured archaeon | reverse complement strand
TGTGCCTCAAGTTTCCCACTATTTTTCAAAGCTTCTAAATAACCGGCAAGTAAATACCTTTTGACTCCAATTTCTTTAGAGAGTTGAGAAACCGACATGATTTTTTTACTCAACAATTTAAGAATTCTTTCTTCAACTTCCTTAGTAATAGTTTCCATATATTGTTAATATATGGTTACAATATATTTAAAAATATCGTTTATATTTAGTAAAAGTATTGTAACAATATTGTTACAATAGAAAATTAATAAAAAGCTAGTTTGATCTTATCGATTAGCAAGAGAATGTAATACTTTAATCCAATTTCTTTTTTGAATATAAAATTTCTTTCACCAAAATATTTACCATCACTACTAACAACTATGATTTTACCTTCTCTTTCTTTTAAAGTAATTGGTAGATAATCAATAGAAACTGTCTTCCTTCCCTTTATTTCAATCTCTTTTTGTTCTACGATCCAAGTTGTAGGAAAATGATCAGGTATTATTATAACTTTACTAATATTTTTTTCTGTTTTCAAATCAAAAACTATGAAATTATCATAAACCCTTACTGGACTAATTTCAATATTCTTTAAACTTTGGTTAAATGAATTCTTTTTGAAATTAAATATCTTCTCTTCAATTTCATTTCCGTAGTAGACTCTTACTCTAACAGTGAAATTTCCCGAAGTGTTTGAGAACCAGTATAAATTAAAATTCCTCCTGTCTCCAGGTGAAAAATAAACTTCATTACTCCAGGCAGTAAAAACAATTTTAGAATTATTTAATATATCAACTCTTACTCTAGCTTTATACTCAAGACTTCCAGTATTATAAAATTCTATCTCGAATTTAACTAAATTAAAAATCTCTTTTATATTGAAAAAACTTATTTCTCCATCTAATCTCTCTTTTATCCCTACTCTGATCATTATAGCATTAGCAAATAAAATTGTTAAGGGGAAAATGATCACAAAAAAAATTAATTTTTTCATTGTCCCCACCAATAAACAAAGTTAAATCTTGGTTTCATTACTATTACATCAATTTCTCCATCGTAAATTCCAATTGTTGCATTTTCTGCATTAAAATTAATTTGAACAGTCTCACTCTCATTCGGTTTTAAGTAAAAATAATTTTTACTAAAAGTAACAAAATTGGAAATATTTCCATAGACTTTAAAGATTACTTTTACTGTTTTATTGTTGTTATTATATAAGTTAACAAATCTTGATGCATAATTTTTCCCTATAGGGACTATTCCAAAATTTAAATTCCAAGGATCGATATTAACGCCAACTGTTATTTTTTCTTTTGTATAATTCATTACTTGAACTTTTGTTGGATATCTATTAATTTCCACATTAAAAAATAAACTTTGCTTTCTTTCAAAAGTTTTATTTGTGACAAATTCGCTTGGTTGAAGTAAAGGAACGGAGCTAAATATAAAAATACCAACTATTAAAAAAATTAAAAAGAACAATTTTTCTCTTTTCTCTTTTCTCCTTTTCATTTCACCACCGATAATATAGGATTGCAATAAATACAATTAATATTACAATTCCAACAAAAATTAACTTAGTGTAATCAATTTCTATTGGTTTTTTTATTTCCTCAATTTTTTCTAAACTTATAGTTGAATTTTTATAAACTTTTCCAGTGGAAAAATCAACAGAAGATTTGACCAATATTTTTTGAGAAGAAATTTTGTCTAAAGGAAGGAATGATTTTAATATTATTGTTTGAGATGGTTTAGCAACTTGTATTGGAGAAGTTATAGTTTCAACCTTTTCTCCATTTTCATAAATTTCGTTTATAGCTCTTACTCTCATGGTAACTGTACCTATATTTTTAAAGTAAGTATTTATCCCAACAGAATTTCCACTAATTTTATCTCTAGTTGTATCCAAAATTACTCCATCTCTTACAGCATTTCCACTAACATTAAAAATAACATTAATTAAAGTTATTGCCACAACTCTTGTACCAACTTGTCCAAAAGTTCCAGAAGGAAGATATGGAATAGGTTTTATTCTTACTAAATGATATCCTGGTTCAGCATCTTCAGGTATTTTCAAAACAAAACTAACTTCTTTCCAACCCGTTATTTCCCCTCCAACAGTTTTTAAGCTTTTGTTTGCAGGTTTAATTTCAACAGGATTATCAAAAAATTCTACCCATTCCTTTACACTTTCTTCCGAATACTTATCTACAAGATTTTTGTATCTTGGATTATCAAAAAAATCTAAATTTCCATTTTCAGCTTCAAGTTTAACAAGTAGGGGCTCATTGGTTGGAGAAACAAGATAAAACTTAACAATTTTACTTTCTCCCTTTTTCAAATTCCAAAGTTCTATTGTTGGTGGAGAAACACCAACCGAAAAATTTGCTGAAAGCGATGGAAGTAAAAGAAAAAATAAGAATAATATCAACAAAAATAGAATACCTAATACTTTCATAATCTTATTTATCCGTTGATTTTAAAAAATTATTTTTTAATTTTGTAAAGTTTGTAGGCTCCTAATTTTCTCTCAGTAATTTTTCCCTCTCCTAAAAGTTCATGAATATAAATTGTAGCAGTAAATCTACTCATCTTTCCACGTCTAGCTATTTCTTGTATGGTTAACCCCATTGGTTCATTTTTAAGAATATTAAGAATTATTTCTTTCTCATTCCTCATATTAAATTATTGTTAAAAGGTAGTTATTAAATTATTGTTTACTTTCATTTTTTTATTAATTTTAAACTATTTTTGTAACATTAGAATTAAACATTAATTTTACAATATAATTTATCGATATATTTAAATATTAATTTTTACATTAATTATTATTATGAAGTTAAAATTAATGTTAACAGTATTGTTAACATTAATATCAGCATTAATGTTAATAATATCATTTAACACTGTTATTGCAGCTTCTGATTCAGCTACAGTA
>CAZWBF010000032.1:0-6450 GCA_964632185.1 uncultured archaeon | reverse complement strand
TCTTTTACTATTCCTTTATAATAAGGCTTTGTTTTTTTAGTTGTTATTACTCTTATTAAATCAGAAATATACCAAATTTTTCTTGCTGGATAAGGAGCATGCTTTGGTACTTCAACTTTTTGAATTTCTGTTTTTCCTGGCAAATAATGCAAAAACTTGTTTAGAAAATCAGTAATTACTAATCCCATTTCAGTAAATATCCTTTGGATTTCAAGTATTCCAAGTTTAGGACATCCTATTATAGTTAATCCTGCATAACCTACCATTCCTGGCTTAGGTTTCAATAATTCAACTCCTCTAGAAACAAATAAAGTAAATCCTAAAACTGTGTCTGGAGGTTGAGTAAGAAAAACATCATATTTTCCTCTATACTTTTTTGGAGTTGGATTTAATAGATTATGCCTAACTGTTTCAATAGGAACTTTAATTTTTAATTTTCTCTTATATTCTTCTATCGTTTTCAAAATATCTTTGTCAATATCAAAAACTGTTATTTTCTCTGGCAAGCCTGTTGCACCTAAAGCTATTGAAAGAAAATCATCATCGCCTACGCAAGCAATTCTTTTTCCTATTACATCTCCTTTTTGGATAGCAAAATAAATTTTCCTTAAAGAAGATAATGGATATAAAGGCCCTTGTTCAATTTCCGTTTTTATTTTTGGTTCAAATTCTTGGTAAATTTTCCTTAATATTGGAAAGAGTTTCCTCAAACTTTTTGGTAATGGCGGATAAGCAATTTTTCTAAATTCTTTCGGTACAATGTTCACATTTAATTCTTTAGCTAATTTCTTCCCATTTTTTGTTAATTTGTATCTTCCTTTTGAATCTACTTGAAGCAAACCATAATCTAGCATTTTTATTACTATTCCAATAATAGCGTCAAAATATTCGTTCGAATATTTAAAAATATCCCAAATATCTAAAGGTTGATTTTCAAGAATTGTTCTCAAAACATTTTTAAAACAAGTCTCACTAATTTCAAAATTTCTAACTTTTGACGCCTCATTCAAAAATTTATTTAATTCCATTATCTAAGTATGGTTGATTTTTTTTAAATTTTTTTCTTTTTATTTCTTGATTTATCTCTTGAAGTAGTAAAAAAATTAGTTATAGTACCAATTCCATTTTCCTTTAATGAGAATTAATGAAATTTTTATTTATACAGATGCTGCATGTAAATCTAATCCAGGAAATGCTATGATTGCTGTTTTAATAAAAGATAATAAACAAAATATTCTTGAAAAATTTTGCGAGGAAATAAAAAATACAACAAGTAATCAAGCAGAATATAGAGCAGTATTGAAAGGAATGGAGGCTGCTTTAAAACATTGTAGAAATAAAATTAAAGTTTTTTCTGATAATAAGCTATTAATTCAACAATTGAACGGAAATTACAGAATAAGGAACAAAAATTTGTTGGAATTAATTAAGCAAATAAAAATTTTGGAATTACTTTTTGATAAGGTTGAATATAAATATGTAAGAAGAAGTAAAAACAAACATGCTCATAAACTTGCAAAAAGATTTTTATGATTTTTTGTTCCAATTTTTCTTCGATTCACAATTTGGATCAAGACACATTGTAAATGGTCTTTTTCCTTTTCGCCAAACTTGAATTATTGGAGTTTTACATTTTTCGCAAACTTTTCCTGTCGGTCGAATTTTAGCATTTGCCGGTAGTGGAAAAGAAGTAGTGCATTTGGGATAGTTTGAGCACCCACAAAAGATTTTCCCAGTTTTTTTCGATCTTATTATCCTTAATTCTCCACCACAATTTGGGCAAACACCAATTCTTCTTTCATTTCTTCTTGCTTCTATTAAAGCTTTTAATAATTCTTTACCAATTTCTTTCTCTTTCTTCTTTATTTTTTTCAAAATTTTTTCTAAAATCTTTTTAGCCTCTTCGATAACTTCCTCTCTTTTTTTCTTTCCATTGTAAACTAATTCCATTTCTTCTTCAAAACGTCTAGTTAGCTTTTCAGAAAGAATAGTTGGACAATATTTTTTCAGAACATTCACAACTATTTCTCCTAATTTAGTTACTTGGATAGATTTTCCGTTTATATATCCTCTATCGTACAAAGTTTGCAAAATTTGTGCTCTTGTTGCTCTCGTCCCAAGCATTTTCTCTTCCATCTTCCTTATTATACTACCTTGTGAATATCTAGCTGGTGGTTGAGTTTCTTTTTTTAACAGCTCACACTTCAAAACCTTTATTTTTTGTCCAACTTCTAATTCTGGCAAAATTTGTTCCTTAACTTTTAAATATGGCTTGTAAATTTCTGTCCAACCAGGTTCTAAAGTTCTTTTACCAACAAGCAAAAATTTATTTCCATTAACATTTAGTACAACATTCATACTTTCTCTTTTTGCCACATCACCAAAAACTGCTAAAGTTCTTCTTGCAATCAAGTCATAAATCTTTCTTTGTTGAGAAGTTAATTTTTTTAGATTTGGAGTTTCGTGGGTTGCATATACTGAAGGATGAGCAGGATCTTCTTTTTTACCTTCATTAGGTTTTAATTCTTTAGTTAACAATTTTTCTACGAATTTTCTATATTTAGGAAACTTTGCCAAACTCTTCAAAATTCTTTTATAATTTATACTTGGTGGTAACTTTTGAGAAGCACTTCGCGGATAACTTATATAACCTTGCTGATAAAGACTTTCAGCTATGTTTAAGGTTTGTTGAGGAGAAAATTTAAATTGAGCATATGCTTCAGCTTGTAAGTCTGTAGTATTGAACGGAACTGGAGGCTTTTGCTTATACTTTCTTTTCGTTACTTTTTCTACAATAGCACTTTTCTTTTTAACATTTTTCAAAATTTTCTTTGCATCTTTTTCTTTCCAAATTTTACCTTTTTTATAAGCTGCAACAACCTTTTTACCATCTATTTCACAAATTAATTGCAATTCCCAAAAGGGCTTCGGAACAAATTTTTTAATTTCACTTTCTCTTTCAGCAAGCATACTTAAAGTAGGTCCCTGAACTCTACCGGTTGATAAAATCGCAAAACCTCGCTTAGCATGATTTCTTAAAGCTAAAGTTAAAGCTCGGGTTAAATTAATTCCCCAAATCCAATCTAGTTCATGCCTTGTTAAACCTGCTTCAAGCATAGGAAACATTAAATGAGGTAATAAATTTTTGTAAGATTCTTTCAATTCATCTTTTGTTAAAGTTGAGAATTTCATTCTTTTTGCATCTTTTACATTGCATAAAAAGCGTAAAATGTTATAGAGTAAAACTTCTCCTTCTGTATCAAAATCTGCAGCGTTTATAAATCCTTTTGCACCTTTTGCAAGTTGAGAAAGAACTTCATAATACTTTTTTGTCCATTCAGTTTTTCTATTCAAGAAAGTCGGTTTCCATTCATATGAAAAAATTGGATAAGTCCATCCATTTGAATTAGAAGGGGATAAAACAAATAAATGGCCAACAGCAGCAGCACAAATATGTTTTTTCCCATTTACAGTAAATTCATAATAGTTTACATTGTTCAATTCATGCTTCTTAAGACTACCTTTATCTGCTAAAGCTTCAGCAATTCTTCTTGCTGCATTTGGTTTTTCAGCAATTATTAAAATGTAACTCATAAAAATCCTTATATTTGAAAATTTTAATTTTTATCCAATAACTATAGCCCCACTTGTTAATGATTTTTCAATTTTTGATATTCTTTTTTCTAATTCATTTATTTTATTTGCAATTCTCGAAAAGTTTTCTTCACTGATTTTCGGTTCAATAGATTTAGTGCTTATTTGTTCCTCCAATTCCTTAATTTTTTGTTTTATTTCCGAAATTTCGGATTTTATTAAACTTGAAGTGGACACTAACTCTGGACTAGCACCTTTTTCCAAATTTTCAATTCTATTCAAAATCTCATTTAAATTTGCTCCACTTCTTAATCCTTTAATATTTTTCAATTCCTCTTCCACATTTTTCAATCTTCTTAATATCTCGCTTGATGGAGCTTCAGTTGAGATTTTAGAACTTTCAACCTTTTTAATTTTCTCTCCCATACCAACAACTATAGCTTTTAAACTTTCCACCCTTTCTTCAAGCGACCTTGTTCTTTCCGAAATTCTTGTTAAATCATTTACAATATTTTCTGGAAGGAATTCTTGACTCATAATTTTTGAAATACTTTCTTCCAGATTTTTCATTTTCATATCTATCTCAACTTTTCTATTAAGCAAATAGTCAACATTTTCTTTCAAAGAATTAAACTTTGAAGCAAGCAACGCTATATCCACGCTTGATGTCTTCTTTTCCAATTCCTCAACTTGTTCTTTTAACCCTCTTATTTCTTTATACATTTCACTCCTAATCGAAGTAATTTCTGAAAGAATTTTCTTCAATCCTTCTTCTTCAAGTCTTGAAATATCTTTTTTGATTTTGTTTATTGTTAAGGTTAATTCCGAAAAATTAGTTTGAAATTCTTTATTTTCTTCTGATAACCTTTTGGTCATATTTTCTAGAAAAGAAATTTTCTCTTTCATCTCTTCCATTGGTAAAACTTTTTTAATTTCTTCAATTTCAGATTTTAGAGGTTTTAAAGTATTTTTTAAAGCTTCTACTTCATTTATCAAGCTTTGAAGTTTTCCTTTATCAACTTTTACTTCCTCAACCCTTTTCTTTAAGTCAATAACAGCTAAATTACCAACCATCGTTAAATCTTCCAAATCTTCCATCTCACTTTTCACTTTTTCAACTTCTTTTACTTTTTTTGATAAGTCTGCTATCAAACCTTCTAAATCTAAAATTTTTCTTTCGAGATTAAGTAAAGAAATCTTAAATTTTTCTTCTGCGTTTTGTTCCTCTTTTTCTTCTGGCATGCTCAATTATAATTTTCCTTTCTGTCTTTATATTTTTCCTGTATTCAAACAAAAGCCATGAAGCCCAAAAAATAAAAATAATAAGTAAAAAGCCATAACTCCATAGAAATACATGCCAAAAACGAAAACTTTCAAAACCGAAATTTATTCCGATTAGAATAGTTGAAATTATTCGAGTGAGATTAATTAAAAAAACAAGAGGAAGGAAAAGACCCAAGACCTTCATTTTTCTCTTAAGCTTTATTGCTGGTGTTGAAAAAACTAGAGCTGAAATTAAGAATAAGCCTTTCCAGCCAGTTGAGTCAAACGAAATTTCAAACTGCATTAAAATGTTTTTATGAATTACTATAATATTCTCTCCTTCAACTTTTGCTTCATAATTTAAGAAAATCAAAAAATTTTTAACGATACATGCAATAAAATTTTGAAGAGGTTGAAATTTTAGATCTAAGGAATTTATACCATACATTACAAACAAAAAAGGAATTAAAGATATAACAAAGAAAAATGCAAGTTTTATCCTTTTTATACAACCATCCTCCTTATCCCTTCTTTTATATTTTCAACTTCTCCAAAAACAATTTTTTCAAAGATTTCATTGGTAAACTCTTCTAACCTCTTTTCTTTCAACTTTCTCTCAATCCTTTCCCTTACCTTTCTATATTTCTCCAAAGCTTTTATGCATGCTGCAAGCGCATCTCTTTCATGCTTGTTTTTTAGAAGTTCTGAATAATTTTTTGTCAATTTTTCTTTTTCTTCTTTCGTCAAAGATTTTTTAGGAGTGAAAATTTTTGTTCCAATTTGAGAAGAAATTTTTCTTATTAAGCTTGGACACCTACTAACATCACTTGCTATTACTAAAATTTTTCCTTTTTTAATTGTATCAATTATTTTACCAATGTTCGGACTTCTTAAAGTTTTAATAAGTAATACTTTTTTATCAAAATTCATAAGAACTATTCCAACATTTTTTCCTGTATCTATTCCCGCAATCAAAATTTCATTCATAATTAGATTCAATCACCTCTTTAATTCTTTTTGCAACTTCTTTCCCTATTCCTCTAACTTTTTGCAATTCATCTTCGCTTGCATTAAAAACATTTTTTACATTTTTAAAATGTTTAAGCAATCTTCTTGCAATTTTTATTCCTATTCCAGGTAAAGTTGCAATTATCTTTTCTTGCATTTCCCTAATATTTTTTCCCTTTTTTAAAATTTTTATTGAAGTATATTTTCCCTTTTTCCCAACTTTTCTTGCTATCCACAAAATAGTTTTTGCCGTATCTTTAGCATTTAATGTATTTACTACGCTAACATTTTCATCAAGCAATAAAGTTGCAATAGCTCCTTTTAATGCATTTTCATTAATTTTTCTTTCAGAAAAACCTTCAACAATTAAAATAACTTTCTCAAAATTTTCTTTTAAATTTTTTATTTGAGAAAAAATTCTACCATCAATTATGGAAGAAATAAAGTCAGAGTGAGATTTTCTTTCAATAGCAATTTCATTTCCAATTAAAAAATCTCCATAAGGCAAATTTGTTATACTAACTTTTGCATTTAGCTGTTTTAATAACTTAGTTATTTCTCTTTCTCTATAATCGCAAATGATTA
>CAZWBF010000031.1:0-6480 GCA_964632185.1 uncultured archaeon | reverse complement strand
TTAAATCTAATATATTTAAACCAGTTTTTTCATCAAATTTTTTCTCTAATTTTTTGTTTAATAAAATTATAAACATTTCTAAAGTTGCATTTATTTTAGCTTTTCCTAAATGTCCTCCTACACATTTATTTTTTTCATCCGCAAAAACTCCATGTAAATGGATTATTGGCTTATCTTTTAAAAATGTAAAATTACCAGCTAAGCTAACAATTTCAAAAGGGCCTTTAAAATTTTTAGATTTATATTTTCCAATTTCTCTTGGATAAGTTAAATACCTTAATTCTATATCTTTTAGCATACCTGTAACGCTAACTATAATTCCAGACTTCAATCTTTTCTCCTTTATAATTTTTTCCAAATTCTTAAACAAGTTCTCATTATCATCCATTCTTACTATCAAAACATTTTTTACAATTTTGAATTTCATGAAAAAATTTTTTGTAAATTTAAATAAAAAGTTTATCTTTAGAAAATTCAAATGCCGGGGGTGGGATTTGAACCCACGAAGGCACTAAGCCACAGGCTCCTGAAGCTTACGCAATTCTGCGCCATTGTCCGCTAGGCGACCCCGGCCTTTAAATTATAACTACTACATTTAGAATTAGAAAAGATGAAGCATAAAAAAGTTTTAATGAAGATAACCTTAATTTTATTAGTTTTAATTTTATTTATTCCAAAAATTTGGCAAATACCTGAAAAAGAGATAAAAATGGAAAAGAGTGAAATTAAAGGAAAAATTGGTATAATAACTGTTTACGATAATTATTTGGTTAATCCAGAGTTAAAAACTGGATGGGGATTTGCTTGCTGGATAAAAATCGGAGAAAAAAATATTTTGTTTGATACAGGAGCGGATTTTGAAACTTTATCTTTTAATACAAAGAAAATGGGTTTGGATTTTAAAGATCTGGATATAATTTTTCTATCTCATATTCATGGAGATCATACAGGTGGTTTAGAAGGGGTTTTAAAGGAAAAAAGTAATTTAACGGTTTATATTCCACATTCTTTTCCCAATTCCATTAGAGAAATGATAAGCTCTTCCGATTCAAAATGGATTGATGTTAAAAGTTCAAAAGAAATTTCAAAAGGAGTTTTTTCTACTGGAGAATTGGGAACATGGATAAAAGAGCAATCTTTAGTTATAAATTCAGATAAAGGCTTGCTTATCATTACTGGTTGTGCCCATCCTGGTATAGTAAACATAGTTAAAAAAGTGAAGGAAAACTTTCCTGAAAAGAATATTTATTTGGTTTTAGGCGGTTTTCATTTATTTGGAGTTTCTGATGAAGAACTAAAAGAAATTGTCAACGAATTTAAAAATTTAGGAATTGAAAAAGTAGCTCCTTGTCATTGTTCAGGAGATAGATGTAGAGAATTGTTTAGAGAAGAATACAAAGAAAATTTTATTGAAAATGGGGTTGGAAAAATAATCGAAATTTAGGTTTAGTAAAATGAGATTGGATGAAATTAAAGAACAAGTGGAAAATTGTAGAAAATGTAAATTATGGAAGAATAGAAATAAGCCAGTTTTTGGTGAAGGTCCTGAAAATGCAAAAATTATGTTAATTGGTTTAGGCCCAGGATATCATGAAAATTTAGAAGGTAGGCCATTTGTTGGTGCTGCTGGTAAACTACTAAACAAGTTGCTTAATTTAGCGGGGATAAAAAGAGAAGAGGTTTATATAACTAATGTTATCAAGTGCTATTTACCAAATAATATAGCAAGTGAAGAAGAGATAAAGGCATGTGCGCCATATCTAGATAAGCAAATTGAGTTAATTAAACCGAAAATTCTTATATTACTTGGAAAAGTTGCGGTTGAATACATTTTCAATAAATTTGATTTAAAAATAGCACCTATGAAAAAACTTCATGGTAAAATCTTTAAAATCTCAACTTTATTTAATCAACTAAAAATAATTCCGATGTATCATCCAGCAGCTGCATTAAGGAATCCAGGACTAAAAAATTTGGTAGAAGATGATTGGAAAAAGATTAAAGCAGAATTAGATTTATATTAAAATCTATATTAATAGTATGATTGCAAATAAATTGGAAGAAAATAAGGAAAAGATAATTGAAAAAATTCTTGAAGAAGGAAGAAGATTCGTTTCAATGGCAGTAGACAAAGTAATAGAGTATATTAGAGAATGGGAAACAAATTCTGAGTTAGCTAAGGAACCTATTTGTGCAAGTATGATAGCAGAAACTAAAGCTAAAGGAATGATTTATGTCAAACCTTTAATTCCATTGATATTAGACGTTTTAGCTAAAGAAGGATATTTAGAGGAAGAGGTTAAAGCAGGAGTTCCACATTACAAATTAAGAGAATAACTATTTTTCAATTTTTAAATCTATGCAAACTTTCCATTTTCGAGGAGCATACATTTGAATCTTTCTTTTATTCAAAATCTTATAATTAACCTTTAGTCTTTCACATTTTTCAGAGATCATTTTCTCTGCATTTTCAAAAACATTTGGTTCTTCTCCAGTAGAATAAAAATGGATTATCCCATTCTTTTTCAAACATTTTACAGCTAACTCAAAAAATTTTTTAGAGCCAAAAGGTAAGGGCATTAAAACTCTATCGCATTTTCCAAAAAATTCTTTGCACTTTTCTCTTACATCTCCTAAAATTGGATAAACTTTATGCGAGACTTTATTAATTCTTACATTTTCTAGAGCATATTGATGAGCAATTTCATTTATTTCAATTCCATAAACTTTTATATTTTCAACTTTTTTTGCAATTGCTATACCAAAAGGCATTATTCCACTAAACATTACTAAAACTATTTCATTTTCTTTAACTTGGTTTGCAATTCTTTGTCTTTCAAAAGCTTCTCTAGCGGAAAAATAAACTTTTTGAGGGTCAACTTTTAATTTATATCCAAATTCTTTATGTAAAACTTCTGTATTCTTATCTCCATAAATTAACCTAAACTCTCTTAACCTCAATTCTCCTTTTCTTCCAGAAGCTTTTTCTAAAATAGTTTTTACATTTTTATGTTTTGAAAGAATTTCTTTGATTAATTCTTCCCTATTTATGTTCTCTCTAATTTCAACTATTGCAACTGCTTTTTCTTTTGACCCAATAATTTCAAGTGCCATATTTAATTTTTTACTAGAAAATTAAAATTGAGAATATGTTGGTTTTAATAGGCTTAGGTTTATGGGATGAAAAGGATTTAACTTTAAGAGGAATAGAAGAAGCTAAAAGCTCTGATAAAGTTTATTTTGAGCCATATACTTCAATTTGGAAGGGTAATATTCAAAAGCTTAAAAAGATTGTAGGTAAAAAAGTTGTTTTGTTAAGAAGAAAAGATTTAGAAGAGAATTTGAACAAAATTTTAGAAGAAGCAAAAAATCAAAAGATTTCGATTTTAGTTGGAGGAGATCCTTTAGTTGCAACTACTCATTCTTCAATTATTCTGGAAGCGAAAAAGAAAAATGTAGAAATAAGAATTGTTCATAATGCTAGTATAGTTTCAGCAATTGCAGAAAGTGGTTTACACATCTATAAATTTGGTAGAATTGTAACTATTCCTCTAAAAGAAAAATTTTCAGATTTACCAAAATCAGTTTATGATGGGATAAAAGAAAATAAAGAAAGAAATTTGCATACTTTATGCTTATTAGATGTTGATTTTGAGAAAAAGGAATTTTTGAAAGTTAAAGACGCTTTAAAAATTTTATTGCAAATGGAAGATGAGTTTAAAGAAGGGGTTATTAGTGAAGATTCTAAAATAATTGTTTTGTCTTGTTTAGGAAATAATTCTAAAATAGTTTTTGATAAGATAAAAAATCTTTTGCAAAAAGATTTTGAATTGCCAGCATGTTTAATAATTCCATCAACTCTACATTTTACAGAAGAAGAGTTTTTGGCTTTGTTAAGTTAACGATATTAATTAGAGGCATAAAGCTTTTAAGGATTAAATATAAAAAGTTGAGTATGAGATTTTTTGGTTGGATAAAGAGTCTTTATTCAAAAGATTTGGACGAAGAAATTGTTGAAGAAGTTGCTAGAGAGTATAGGATAAGCCCTAATGAACTAAAAAAGGAAATAAGGGGAGTAAATATATTGCCTCTACCTTTCATTTCTTATGCGAAGAAAATTGGAAACAAAGTTTATAAGGGAATCGGTAAAATACTTGGGGCTTATAATCCTCTAAGAAAAGAGATTTATATAGATCTTTGGGTTTATTTGCAAAAATTTTTTGGAAATCTTAAGCCTTATGTTAGAACTTTTGCTGAAGAAGTTTGTCATGCAGCTCAAAAATATTTAGGTAGATTGAAACCGCGTAGCTTTAGCGATTATTTGGAAAATTATGAAAATGATGAGAATGAAATAGAAGCGAAGGAAAAAGCTGAGAAGGTTACAAGAAGGATATTATCAAAATATGGAAGATATAATTTTCACTCTCTACTTTCACTCTTTTGACTTTTCTCCTTTTCTGGCTTAGACATCCACCACATACCTAGTAAACTTAAAACTATTACAATAAAAATAAAAACTGATACCTCGTCAATAGCAAGTTGAGCACCTTTAACTCCAAAAATTGAAAGTCCGCCAGCCCAGCTAAATATAAAAATTAAAATTGCTGAACCAATGAGAGCTGTTATAACATTAAGATTTTTGATTTCTTTTAACTCAACTTTTTCTTTTCCGCTTATTCTAAAGCTCATCCAAATTATTCCACCGAAAATTAATAGAGTTAAGAAGATAATTAATGCTCCGCCAAAAAAGTTAGCAAAAAAAGTTGCTAAGCTTATACCTACTGGAGTAAAAATCGTTACATAAAAAGATGCTGAGAGAGAAATTATTAAATTTATTTTTTCTGCACTCTTATCTTCACCAAAAATTTTTGATTTTTTTAGCAACCCATAAAAAATTGCAAACATTAAAATAAAAGGCAAATAATAATCGAAAAATCCAATTTTTCTTAAAGGTTCAATCGCTTCTTGAAAACCCATTTAACTTCCCTTTCCACTTTTTGAAGGCCAAGCAATTATAGCAACACTTCCTATCAATATAACTAACATTAAAATGCTTGTCATGAAATCTTCTGAAATCTTAAATTCAGCTCCTGAAGGGAAAAAGATCTTTGAGAGTCCGCTAGTAAACAATATTGCTACCCCTCCGAATAATACAGCAATTCCTACAACTGCAATAAGTTTTGTACCTAGCTTTTCTCCAACTATTTTTGATAGGTCTGGAGGGGAAAATAGACTTGCTATCATTAAGCCAACAATTACAACTAGAGAAGCTACACTACTTTGGAACATGAATGCTGATAATTCTTTTTCTATATTAACTCCTGTAAGAAGCGGATAGCTCCAAACCATAAATGCTGCAATAGTTGCAACTAATGCATTTACTGCAACATTTTTTTCTGGTGGTCCAAAAAGTTGAGATTTTCTTAACAACCCATAAAAAATTGCAAGTGTTATAAGAAATGGAAATAGAAATTGATATGCTCCTAATTCCCTTAATCTTAATACAACAATTTCAAATGGGGTTTGCATTTTTAACATCTTATGCACCTCTCATCATCCAAGTTGCAAGGAATATGATTATAGTAAATATAATTATTCCAGTTATTGAAACAATTAAATCTAATGGCATTACAACTGCTCCTGGCTTGGGTTGAGTTGTTGGACCTATTAAAACCCAGAGAAGGCCGGACATTATTAATAGGGCTAATCCAAGAACAATTAATCCCCAAAAAGTTCTGCTAACTCTTTCGACAAAATATTTTGTTAAAAAATCTTGAAGATTTGGGTAAAATAAGCTTGCTACTAAAATTCCAAAAACAAAAACCAATATAAAAACTGTTGCATATGTGAAGAAGGTTGAGAGAGGACTTGCTAAACTTATTCCTGCTAGAGCAGGAAATCCAAAGATTAAAAATGCGATACTTACAGCCAAAGTACCGTTAACTACTGCTGATTCTCCAATTAACTTCGATTTTTTTAGCAATCCGTAAAAAATTGTTGCTGTTATTAAAAATGGCAAAACATATTCATAAAATCCAATTTCAATTAATTTTTTTGCCACAATTTCGAAATAAGGTTCCATTCTTCTCAAAAAATAATTCTAATTGAAAAGATTTATTTTTTTAATAATTTCTCTTTTTTCTTTTCAAGTTCTTTCAATTTTTTCTTTAGTTCTTCCACTTTTTTAGTATCCCCTTCCTCTTCTGCCTTTTCTAATTCCTTTCTGCAATTATCAATTTCTTTTTCAATTTCTTTCAGTTCTTTTGTTTCCTCATAAATTGAGGAGATCTTTCTTTTTCCAAATATTAGGCCACCGCCCACAAACAAAACTAGAAAGATTGAAAGAATAAAAAAGGCTGAATATTTTATAAAAAATTGAGAAAATGTTTCAAAAAACGGAGAGGCTGAAAATGCAAGAGTTGCTAAAAAAGCAATTAAAAGATTTATCCTCCTATCAAAAATTTTTACTCCTTCTAAAAC
>CAZWBF010000030.1:0-6577 GCA_964632185.1 uncultured archaeon | reverse complement strand
TGCTCGATAGAGGTCCAGAATGGAGATCTTTTACACCAGAAGAAAAAATATCAAGAAGTCGTGTAGGAATACCAACTTCTTATACCATGCATGATAAAGGCCTTTCTACAACAATCGAAGATAAATATGATATGCATGGTAGAAAATTATCGACTAAAAAAAGATATAAAGCAAGAAGATTAAAAAGGTTGCAAAACAGAGTTTCTTTACAAGATACAAAAACAAGAAATTTAATTCGAGCTAGTAGAGAAATTTCTCGTATTTCCAATTCTTTACAATTGCCATACTCAACTCGAGAAAAAGGTATGGTAATTTATCGTAAAGCCTTAGATGAAGGTTTAATAAGGGGTAGAAGTATTGAATGTGTGGCAGCAGCCAGTTTATATGTTGCTTGTAGAATAGAAGGTATACCAAGAAGTATTGAGGAATTTTCGAGTACAAGCTCTCTAAAGAAAAAACAAATTGCTAGAAATTATAGAATTTTATTAAGGAAATTGGAAATTCGAGTTCCTAATGCAGATAGTAAAAATTATATAACAAAAATTGCTAACAAGTTAAATCTTCCAGTAAATGTACAAATTCTTGCTGCTAAAATACTAAAATATGCAAAAGAAAAAGGTATTTCAGCTGGTAAAAATCCTATAGGATTGACAGCAGCAGCCCTATATTCTGCATCAAAAAAATGCAATTTTAAGATTACACAACATAAGTTATCATTAGCTTCTAATGTTACAGAGGTTACCATAAGAAACAGGTACAAAGAACTTGAAAATGGATTAGATTTAGATATGTTGATTCAAGATGAAGAACTGTATAGATAGTTATAATTTATAGTAAAGAACAAAAAAATTTTTATTATTTTTTGATATACTATATTCTTAGTTATATGTCTCGGTTACGGATGGATAAGATTGAAAAGGAGAAAGGTCCATCTGATTTCCTAGCTCATTATATCCATAGGCCTTTAGAAAACAAAATAGTAATGCTTATAGGAAATTCGAGTATTACTCCAAATCAAATATCCTTACTTGTTAATTTAATTGCTTATTGTGCAACTGCTCTATTTTATTATGGTCATTTACTTATAGCTTCGATTTTAACTTTTGTTGTTGGTTTGTTAGATGGAGTAGATGGAAAGTTGGCAAGAGCAAAAGGAATGACAACTAAACTTGGAAAAATGGAGCATCCTTTTGATCTATTATATGAGTTTTCTTGGCTAGTAGCCCTTTCTCTCTATTTATATAATAGCATGAATTCTGCCATGCCATTAATACTTTGCTTAATTTCAATAACTCTAATGTCGTTCTACAGAGCTTGTTACGATAGATTTTCAAGGGAAACTGGAAAAAGCTTAGATGTTTATGGAAATTTCGATAAGATTTTCAGAAGAGTAGCGGGGAGAAGAAACCTTTACAACATCCATATTCTATTTTGGATTTTAATTGGAATGCCATTTTACTCTCTTGTTACTATAACTATTCACGCGGCTATAACTGCTTTTGTATATTCATTTAGAGCTTGTTGGCATTTACATAACCTTGATAAGAAATCTTAATATCTTTCTCTATGGGAATAATCCTCTACTTTTCCCCGCAATATACAATCTCCAGGAGAAGGGTGTACTCTCAAAACATTTATATAATGAGAAACAGCTACCCTATCAATATTCAAACCATATTTTTCATTAAGTTGTTGACGGACATAAGCTGGATCTGCATCTAACAAATTTTTTCTTCCACCTACAATTCTAAGGATTGCATTCATTATTTTTTCTTTTTCATAATAGTTTCTTGGCATTGTTTCCAACGCTTCATATTTTTGATATTTTCCTGGCTTTCTTTCAAACAGTTCCTTAATGAACTCTATCATTTTTTTAATTATTTTCATACTTTAATATTCAAACAAAAAGTTTTTAAATCTTGGAAAAATTTAACTTTATTTCTGAAGATAAAAATAGCAAACACATTTTGAAAACTTAAATAATTTTTTATTTAATTATCTTTTTATGTCATGGATTGCTGAAGAAATAAAAGAATTCACTAGATCTACAACTTATGAAATTGCAGATGGAAGAGCAAGATTTAAGCTTTTGAACCAATATCTCCAATTACTGAAAGAAAAATATGGCTTAGCAAGTATAGATTTTACATTTAATGAAAATGATGGATGCCATTATGCAACTTTTTCTCTAGGAGAAAATAAAAGAATCTTTTCTCTTTTAGACCTTTATGAATTAGAAAATAATTTAAAAGAAATGAAGGAAAAATATGAACTTGAAATTCGCGGTGGTATTTTTGAAATAAAAGGAAAAGGCCATAATCCTATCTTATACTTAAATAACCAGGAAAATACTTTGATTGTTAATGTGAATTATTTAGAAGAGGATGAAAAATTTAAAAAGTTAGTAGATAAAATTGCTTCTGATATTCTTAAAATACCTAAAGTGTCTAGAAAAGATGAAATTTCTATAACCCAAGAGGAATAACTCTAACTTTAATATGTAAATCTTAATTTGTTATTTCTTCTATAAAAGGACTCTTTTTATTAAAATCTTAAGCTTTACCATAAACTTCCAAAATAAAATTTTTTATTTTTTAATAAATTTCTGTTAATTTCATTAGCTTTTAGCACTTAAATAGAATTATGAAGAGTAAGTTAAAAGATATAAGTATAAATATAATTTTGCTTGGTATAGTAAGCTTTTTGAATGATTTAAGTAGTGAAATGATAATGCCAATTTTACCGATGTTTATTACAGCATTAGGAGGTAGCGGTTTAATTATCGGATTAATTGGGGGCTTAAGAAATAGCATTTCAAGTATTTTAAAAGTTTTTTGTGGATATTTTTCTGACAAAACAGGAAAAAGAAAAATATTTGTCTCTTCTGGCTATCTAACTTCTTCTATTTTTAAATTGTTATTATCTTTTTCTAAGTCGTGGCAGCATATTTTACTCTTTGCTAGTTTTGAGAGAATAGGTAAGGGATTAAGAACCTCACCAAGAGATGCAATTATTGCAGAATCTATGCCTAAGCAAAGAGGTAAAGGATTTGGGATTCATAGAGCCCTAGATACTTTAGGAGCAATTTTTGGCTCTATTGCTGTTTTTCTTCTATTTTGGTTTTTTGGATTTGAATTTCAATCGATCATACTTATCGCTTCACTTTTAGCTTTTCTTTCTTTAATCCCCCTCTATTTTGTAAAAGAGAGGAAGAGAAAACCGCAAAAAATTACTTTAAAAATAGGTTTAAAGAATCTTTCTAAACCTCTTAAACTATTCATTTTAATTTCTGGAATTTTCAGTTTGGCAAACTTTAGTTATATGTTCTTTATACTTAGAGCTCAAGAATTTTTTACAGGAAAATCATCTATTGGAATACCAATTCTTTTATATATCTTATTTAACATTTTTTATGCTTTGTTCGCTATTCCTTTTGGTATTCTTTCTGATAGAGTAGGGAGAAGGAAAGTAATTGTTCTTGGCTACTTCTTATTTTCGCTAACTTCTCTTGCTTTTGCATTTTTGAATTCATTAACAGCATTTATCATTTTATTTGCTCTTTACGGAATAGTCTATGCTTTAATAGAAGGAAATCAAAGAGCATATGTATCTGATCTGTCTTCAGAAAAATTAAGAGCCACAGCATTAGGAACATTTCATACTATAAATGGGTTAATTGCTCTTCCAGCAAGTTTAATCGCTGGCTCTTTATGGCAAATTAACCCAACTATAACCTTTGTTTATGGTTTTGCAATTAGTATTATCTCAGTTATTCTGTTTATTGTTTTTAGGAACTATTTTAAAAATTAAAAAATTTCTGATTTTTTAAAGTGATATTATGGAAGTTTTGATAAGATATGGAGAGTTATTCATTAAGTCTGAGCCTGTAAAAAGAATTTACGAAAAAAAGCTAGTCAAAAATATAAAGCGTAGTTTAAAAGAAAATGGGATTGAGTTTAAAATTTACAGAAAGAGAGGAAGGATTTTTATTACAAGTGAAAAGATTAAAGAAGTTTGTGAAATGTTAAAAAACATACCTGGTATAACTTCTTTTTCTCCATGCTATCATTTGCAAACATCAAATCTAGAGAAAATAAAAAATTTTGTTAAGAAAAATTATGAAAAATGGGTTAAGAAAAGACAAACTTTTGCTATAAGAGCTCAAAGGGTTGGTAAGCACAAGTTTACAAGCAAAGATGTGGAAAATGAAGTTGGAAAAGTTGTTGATAGAAAAGTTAATTTGAAAAATCCAGATGTAACGATTGGAATTGAAATTAGAGATAATGATACCTACATTTTCACTGAAAAGATAAGAGGAATAGGAGGCTTGCCAGTAAGTGCTAGTGGAAAAGTTTTAGCTTTACTTTCTGGTGGCATAGATAGTCCAGTAGCTTCTTTTCTAATGATGAAAAGAGGTTGCAAAGTTGATTTCATTCATTTCCATTCTTTTCCACTCGTTTCTAAGAAAAGTATTGAAAAAGTTAAAGAATTAATTAAAGTTCTAAATAAGTTTCAGAATAAAAGCAAATTATATCTAATTCCTTTTGCAGATATTCAAAGCGAGATAAAAACAAAGATTGAAGCAAGATATAGAATAATTTTTTACCGAAGGTTTATGCTAAAAATTTCTGAAGAAGTTGCAAAGAAAGAAAATGCTAAAGCTTTAGTAACAGGAGATAGTTTGGGTCAAGTATCTTCTCAAACATTAGAAAATATTTTTTCAATAAGTGAAGTAGTAAAAATTCCTATATTTAGGCCGTTAATAGGTTTGGATAAAGAAGAAATTGTTTCTTTAGCTAAGAAAATTGGGACTTACGAAATTTCGATTAAGCCGCAAGAAGATTGTTGCACTCTCTTTATACCAAAACATCCAACAACAAAAGCAAAGATTGAGATTGTAAAAAAATTAGAGAAAAAACTTGCAATGAAAAAGCTATTAAAAAACGCTATTAAAAAAGCTGAAGTTCTTATCATTTAATTCCAAGTATTTTCTTAGCTTTTTTACTCATTTTTTCTGGAGTCCAAGGAGGATCAAAAACAATTTCGACCTTCACATCTTTTATATCCAAACTTTTTACCTTTTCTTTAACACTTTCCACCAAAAAATTTGATAAAGGACAAAAAGGAGAAGTCAAAGTCATTTTTATTTTAACCTTATTATTTTCAACTTTTACATCGTAAATTAAACCTAAATCAACAACACTAATTCCTATTTCCGGGTCAATAACTTCTTTCAAAATATTTAAAACTTCTTTTTTTGTTACCATACTTTTTAATTTTAATTTTAAAAATTAAATCCTATTTCAAAAATTTTCTTTCCATTTCAACAAATTCCTCATGTCTTTTTTCAATAGTCTCTAAAGTTTTTTTAACTTTCTTATGCTCTTTTTCAATTTCCTTTGGTATTGGTAAATTATTCTTTTTAAAATAGTTATAAATTGCTTCATGTAAAGCATCTAAAGCTAAAATCGAGCAATGAATTTTTATTGGTGGTATTTTCTTATAACCTCCAAGCTTTTTTATCAATTCATCTTTTGTTATTTTCAAAACGTCTTTTAATCTTTTTCCTTTTACCATAGTTGTTAGAATACTAGAATTAGCAATAGCAACTATACAACCAAAAGTTTCAAATTTTATATCTTTAATTATTTTTTCTTTCTTTCTATTTTCGCCAATTTTTAAATAAAGTTTCATAACATCCCCACAAAGCAAATTTCCAGCTTCTCCTACAGCATCAGCATTTTTTATCCTTCCAACGTTTTTCGGATTTTTAAAATGTTTGATTATTTCTTTTGAATATAGCATTATTTCCACCTTCCTTTAAATGGAGAGATTTTTCTTAAATTTTCAACAGCTTCTGGCAAAACTTCTAAAACATAATCAACCTCTTCTTTAGTACTCCACCTCCCTAAACTTAATCTCAAACTTCCATGTGCTTCCCATGGCTTTAATCCAATAGCTAATAAGACATGGCTTGGCTCTAAACTTTCTGTGGAACAAGCAGAGCCAGTAGAAGCTGCTATACCATTCATATCCAATTGCATTATTAAACTCTCTCCTTCAATAAAAGCGAACCAAAAGTTTGCATTATTTGGCAATCTTTTTTTAGGATGTCCATTTAAATGAGAATTTTCTATTTTCAAAACATTTTTTATTAATCTATCCCTTAACTTTGTTAATTTCTTTTCTTCTTTTTTCATCTCTTTCTTACAAATTTTTGCTGCCTCTCCAAATCCTACGATAGCTGGAACATTTAGAGTAGAGGACCTTAAGCCAAATTCATGCCCTCCACCATGCAATAAAGGTTCAATTTTTACTCCTTCTCTTATAAATAAGCAGGCTGCTCCTTTTGGACCATACATTTTATGAGAGCTAGCTGTTAACAAATCTATATTCATCTTCTTTACATCAATTGAAATTTTTCCATAGGTTTGAGCAGCATCTGTATGAAAATAAATTTCATTTTCTCTACAAATTTTTCCTATTTCTTTTATTGGCTCGATTGTACCAATTTCATTGTTTGCATGCATTATTGAAACTAAAATTGTATCTTTTCTTATCGCATTTTCCAATTGAG
>CAZWBF010000029.1:0-6585 GCA_964632185.1 uncultured archaeon | reverse complement strand
AAAATTGGAAAGGGATTTGGAACTTTTTTAGGAAAAAATAAAAAAGTTGTTGTAGGGAGAGATGGGAGATTAAGTAGCAAAGAAATAAGAGATTCTTTTATTTCTGGCATTGTTTCTACAGGATGCAATGTAATAGATATTGGTTTAGCTCCAACTCCAATCCTTTACTTTGCTACTATTCATTTAAAAGCTGATGCTGGAGTAATGATAACAGCTTCTCATAATCCTCCAGAATGGAATGGTTTGAAATTTGTTAGAGGAGATGGGCAATTTATTTTTGGAGAAGAAATGGAAAAAATAAAAGATATAGTTTTGAATGAAAAATTCGAAGAAACAAAAGAAAAAGGTAAGGTTGAATTATATGAAAATATTTTCAACGATTATTCAGAATTTGTTTTGAGTAAAGTAAAAATTAAAAGAAAATTAAAAATAGTTTTAGATACTTCAAATTCTGTTTGTAGTTTGTTTGCACCAAAAATTTTAGAAAGGGCTGGATGTGAAGTAAAAGTTATAAATGAAGAAGTTAATGGAAGATTTCCTGCCCATTTACCAGAACCAACCAAAGAAAATTTGGAAGAACTTAGCAAAAAAGTTTTGGAAGAAAATGCTGACCTTGGTGCTGGATTTGATGGAGATGGTGATAGAGTAGTTTTTGTTGATGAAAAAGGTAGAATAATTTCTGATGGAAACCCAATTATAATTTTGTTCTCTGATCAAATTCTTAAAAAACAGAAAAATGTTAAAATAGTTTTTGACATTTGTTGCTCTGATATAGTTAAAGAATTCATTGAAAAAAATGGCGGTATTCCTATAATAACAAGGGTTGGTCATGTTTTTATAAAAGATAAGCTAATGAAAGAAAAGGCTGTATTTGGTGGGGAATATAGTAATCATTTTTACTTTTCCGAAACATTTTATTTTGATGATGCTATATTTGCTTGTTTAAAAATGGCAGAAATTCTTTCTGACAATAAGAAATTTTCTGAAATGGTTGATTCGGTTCCAAAATATTTTACTAAATACAATTGGAATTTTGAATGTCCAGATGAGAAAAAATTTAAAGTTATAGAAAAGTTGAAAAAAAGATTGGAAGAAAAAAATCTTAATATTTTAGATTTAGATGGAGTAAAAGCTATTTTTGATGATGGGTGGATTGTATGGAGAGCTTCAAATACTCAACCACAAATCAAAGTTTATGTTGAAGCTAAAACTAAAGAAAGATTTGATGAGTTATGTAAAATCGCAGAAGATGAGTTGTTAAATGTTTTGGGTGAATAATTTGCAAGCTGTTGTTTTGGCTGGAGGAAAAGGAAAAAGAGCTTTTCCACTAACTGCAAATAAACCAAAACCTATGCAAAAGATTTTGGGAAAACCTTTACTTCATTATGTTATTGAAAGGTTAAAAGAGGCTAATTTAAAAGATATAATAATTGTTACTGGCTCCTTTTCGAATCAAATCAAAGATTATTTTAAAGATGGAGAAGAGCTTGGTGTTAGTATAGAATATACATACCAAAAAGAAGCTCTAGGAATGGCAAATGCATTAGAAGCTGCAAAGGACTTAGTTGATGATAACTTTTTTGTTATTAATGCTGATGATATTTTTGAAAGTGATTTGTTAGAGAAAATGTACAATTTATTTAAAAAAAGTGATGCTGAAATAATTCTTTCTTGTAAACCTGTAAAAGAAACATGGAAGTTTGGTATAGTTGAAGTAAAAGAAGATAAGGTAACTAGAATTGTTGAAAAGCCAGGAAAAAGAAAGGAACCTAGTAACTTGGCTGTAATCGGAACTTATATTCTAAACAAAAAAATTTTTGACTATTATAAAAAAATTCCAGTTTCAGATGATCAGTTTGAAAAAGCAATCCAAAAATTTATTGATGATGGAAATTCTGTAAAAGTTGTTAAATGGGATAAATCATTTTTAACCTATAAATATCCTTGGGATCTCTTTTCAATAAATGAATATTTAATGAATAAGTACATTAAAAAGCAGGTAATAGAAGAAGATGTTAGTATTTCTGAAAAAGCTTATATAGAAGGAAATGTATGGATAAGCAAAGGGGCTAAAATTTTAGAAGGAGCTTGTATTAAAGGCCCATGTTATATTGGTAAAAACACTTTGATTGGAAATAATGTCTTGATAAGAAATTATTCTTCAATTGGAGATAATTGTATTGTAGGTTTTGCAAGTGAAATAAAAAATTCTTTGATTGGAGATAATTGTTATTTCCATACAAATTATATTGGTGATTCTATAATTTCTGATAATTGCTATTTTGGATCAGGAGCTGTAACAGCAAATCTTAGATTTGATGAGAAAATAATAAAAGTTAAAATTGAAGATAGAAAAATAGACTCTGGAAGAAATAAACTTGGAGTAATCATGGGAGAAAATTGTAGAGTTGGAGTTAATGCTTCTATTATGCCAGGAATAAAAATTGGTCCAAACTCTATAGTAGGTCCTTCTGTTTGTCTATATGAAGATTTAGCTCAAAATGAAATGATTTTTATTGATAAAAGAAGTTATGTAAAAAAGAAAAGATAATTACATTTTTTCTACAGCTTCTACTCCCATTAAATTTAATGAAATTTTTAAAACTATTTTTGTTGCTTTGACTAATGCCAATCTAAAATTCTTCCTTTTTTCATCTTTCAACTTAAGAATTGGGCATGCTTGATAAAAGTTGCTGAAAGAAGTAGCTAACTCATATGCATAACTACATATTAAAGATGGATTTAACTCTTTTGCCGATTCTTTTAAAACTTCTTTAAATCTTGCAAGATTTTTTATCAAATTTTTTTCTTCTTTAGAAATATTTTTAACTGAAAAAACTTTTTTCCATCTTTTTGCTTTTCTTAAAATGCTTGCACATCTTGTATGGGCATATTGTAAATAAGTACCAGTATTTCCTTCAAATGAAAGAACTTTATCCATTTCAAATTTTATTTGTTTGTTTGCTTCTATTCTTAAAATAGCATAGATTATTGCAGAAATTCCAACCACTTTGGCTATTCTTTCAATTTCCTTCTTGTTCTTCACAACTTTTCTTTTTTCAATTTCTTCTTTTATTTTTTCAATTGCTTCATTTATTACATCATCAATTAAAACTACTCTTCCTAATCTTGAACTCATTTTTCCTTCAGGCAAACTTACATAACCATAACCTATATGAACAGAACTTTCTGCAAGTTTTTTGTATCCTAAAATTTCTAAAAGTTTAAATTGCTGTTGAAAATGTAATTTTTGATCTTCACTAACAACAAAAATGTTTAGATTTGGCTTATACTTTTTATACTTGTAAATAGATGCTGCTATATCTCTTGTCAAATATAGGCCTGTGCCATCACTTCTTATCAAAACAGTATTTGGTAAATTAAATTCTTTTAAATCCGCAATAATTGCCCCATTAGCAGCTTTAAACGCTTTTTTCTTTTTCAATAACTCTTCAACATATTTTTTCGATATTTTTACAAATTTGCTTTCCCATAAATATTCATCAAATTTTATTCCAAGTACTTTATAAGTTTCTTTAAAACCTTTTATGCATAAATTTACAAGCTTTTCTGCTATTTTTTTTATTTTTTCATTTCCATTTTCATATAAATATAAAATTTTTTCAACATCTTTTTCTAAGCTCGGCTCATTAGCAATTTCTTGATTAGCTTTAACATAAATATCTAAAAGCCAATGATCTGGCTTTTTATTTGGCTTTTTATTTTTTGCAAACTTTTGATAGCCAAAAATTAAAATTGCAATTTGCTTACCCAAATCATTTATATAGCAAATTCTTTTTACTTTATATCCATTAAAAGACAAAATCCTTGCCAAAGACTCTCCAATAAAAGTACTTCTTGCAGAGCCAACATGAATTGGATGTGCTGGATTTGGTGAAGAATAATCTATTATAGCAATTCTTTTTCCTTTTATTTTTCCAAAATTTTCTTGTTTATTCAAAATTTCTTTTAATAGCTTTCTTGAAATTTTACTGAAATCAAAATAAAGATTTATATATCCATTCTTTGCTTCAACTTTTTCTAGAAATTCATTCTTTATTTTTTTAGCATATTCTTCAGCTAATTTCACAGGATTTTCACATAATCTTTTTGCTAAATTAAAACAAGGATATGCTAAATCACCAAATTTTTCTGAGGGAATTTCAAAATCTTCTTCTTTTACTTCAATACCTGCATTTCTTAATATTCTTACAGCAATCTCTCTTAACATAAAGAATAATTATTTTTTATTTGAATTTAATTTTATTATGAAAGTTGTAAAAGATTTTGATTTGGATAGAAAAAGTTCGTTTAGTGATTTAATTGGTCAAATGCTAAATTCCGGCGGATTTGTTGCTAAAAAATTAGCTATGGGGACAAAAATTATTAAAAATTTTATAAGAGAAAAAGACTGTTTAAAGTTTTTGTCTTTTCCAGCTTGTATAATTGCAACTGGAACAAGAGGAATAATAAAAGAATTTGTAAGAAAAAAATGGTTCGATGTAGTAATTACCACTTGTGGAACCTTAGACCATGATATTGCAAGGAGTTTTAAGAATTACTATCAGGGAAGCTTCTTAATGGATGATAAAGAATTGCATAAAAAAGGTATTCATAGGTTAGGAAATGTGCTTGTACCAAAAGAAAGTTATGGAATTATAATCGAAGAGAAAATGAGAAAATGGTTACCAGAAATTTATAAAGAAAAAAATGAAATTTCAACCTATGAACTTTGTTGGGAATTTGGTAAAAGGTTGAATAAGAATTCAATTCTTTATTGGTGTTATAAAAACAAAATTCCAATGATAATTCCTGGAATAACAGATGGTGCTGTTGGCTATCAAATATGGCAATTTTCTCAAGACCATAACTTTAAAGTAGATATTTTAAAGGATGAGAAATTGCTAAGTGATTTAATTTGGAATGCAAAAAAATCTGCAGCCCTAATTATTGGGGGTGGAATTTCTAAGCATCATGTAATTTGGTGGAACCAATTTAAAAATGGATTGGATTATACTGTTTACATTACTACAGCTGTAGAATGGGATGGTAGTTTAAGCGGAGCAAGAACAAGAGAAGCAATTTCTTGGGGGAAAATTAGGGAAAAAGCTAAGCATGTAACTATAGAGGGAGATGCAACTATTCTTTTACCATTAATTTATTGTGCACTAAATGAAAAGTTAAAGCAAGTTTAAATTTTTTAATTTATCGATTATTTCATCAACAACTTGTTCCGGCGGTTTACACATCCAAACCTCAACTATTGGAATGTTTTTACTTTTCAAAAATTCAAGAACAGGCTTGGTTTGCTCATAATAAATCTCAATTCTTTTCTTTATAATTTCTGGTTTATCATCAGGTCTTTGAATTAAATCACTTCCACACTTATCACATTTCATATCATTCTTTGGCAATAAAGGAGGTAAAAAGTATTTAACATCATCAATTTTCTTTCGAATATCTGCAATATTATAATTACCATCACAATTTGGATTACTGCAAATCCTTCTTGCGCTAATCTTTTCTACTAAAATTTCATCATGAACATTTATGTTAATTATTGCATCAATTTTTGTTAAGTTAAGCAAAAAATTTGCTTGCCCTATTGTTCTAGGATAACCATCGAGAATGAAATTATCATTTATTTCTGAAATTTTCTTCCTAACAATTTCATTCACAATTTCATCTGGAACTAACTTACCATCTTTTACATAGTTAGCAAACTTCTTACCAATTTCGCTACCACTTTTTATTTCAGCCCTTAAAATATCTCCAGTAGAAATTTTCTCTATTCCTATTTTTTCTTTCAATCCTCTAGAATAAGTTCCTTTCCCTGAGCCTGGAGGGCCAAAAATTATTAACTTCATTTATTAACTTTGTTTCTAATAAATAAAAATTTATTTTTTCACTACTCTCACAATTTTTTCTGCAGCAATCTTTGCATGTTCAAAATCCTTTTTTTGTCTTTCTTCAAAACTTATTATTTCAACAGCAGCTTGAGCATCTGAAGCTGCAGCAATTGCAAATTCTCTATTAATTCTTTGATGTTCAGCAATTTCTTCTTCATCTTCTATATCTCTCCTCCTTTTTTTATCCTTTAACCTTCTTTCCAAAATATCTTTTGGTGGAAACTCCAAAACAATTATTAGCTCTGGTTTAATTATTTCAACAGTTTTTTCTGATAAACCTGGGAAATAGCCTTTAGGGGTCTTTATTGCTAAATGTGTATCAATAAAAACATATTTTCCTTCCATCTCAGAAATTTTTTTATAAGCCTCTTCTTGCAATTCTCTTTGCTGCTCTAAACTCAACTTTTTTCTTAACTCATCCCTGTCTTTTATCTTAAACTTTTTCTTCGCAATTTCTAAAATTAAATCTCCAACATTAACAATTTTTGCTGAAGGCAACTTTTTCTTAACAAAATTTAAAACTGTAGTTTTGCCTGCTCCAGGAACTGAAGCAACAATAATCTTCATAAAATAAATTACTTCTTTTTTACTTAACAGTTTTTAACTTCAATAATTTTCCAAAAAATATTTTTTGCATCAATTGGACCTTCACCAGGAACAGCATTTTTCCTAAACT
>CAZWBF010000028.1:0-6830 GCA_964632185.1 uncultured archaeon | reverse complement strand
TTTGATCAGGATCTGCTATATCTTCATAAACTAAGTCAACTTTTCCAATTACTAGATCTTCATAGGTTTCTGGTTTTCTTGCATCAGCTAAAATTGGAACTATATTACCTCTTTTTTCAGAAAGTAAAACTAAGTCGCGTAAAGGAGTTTCTGAAAGCTCAACACCAAAAATTATACCTTCTCTACCAATTATATCACTAAAATGAGATGCTGAAGTTCCGGAAGCAATTCCAAGATATAATATTCTCATTCCTTTTTTAATAGGAAATTCTTTTAATCCTTTTTTTATTGCAGCTGCTGGCTTAGACCGAAATGGAATCCATTCCCTATACTCAATTCCTTCTATCTTAAAAAGTTTTTCTCCATATACACTTTCTCCAGGAACAAGATTACGAGTAGCTATTTTCCCATCAATTTCAAAAACTCCCTCAAATATTTCTTTTATCTTCATTTCTTTCCTCCGAAAATTTCTTTTATTCTTTCCTCCAGCTCTTTCTTAAGCTTATCTGCTCTATATTCCTTTGAAAAATAATCAAGTTTTGCTGCAATACTTAATTTTGAAGCTAAAACTCTCGCAATCTTTCCTCTTAATTTTTTAGGAGCATTTTGAATTAAGGGATGAACAAATATTATGCCATGTTTTGGACTTTTCCCCTTTCCTCTCAAAAATCTAAACAAAGCTTTTTCACTCCCTATTAATTGAATTGTGCTAGATGGTAGCTTAGCTAATTTTTCTAAGCTGCCAGCTTTAGCAATTAATTTTGCAGCTAAAGTTGGTCCTGCAATTTCCGTTAAATTTGGTGCAATTTCTTTTAATGTTTTTTCTAAATACGAACTTAACTTTTTTCTTAAACTAAACAAATTCAAAATATTTTGAGAAAATAGTTTAATAATTTTTAAATCAGCTAAAGAAAAATCGGCACCCATGCTTTTTTTAGCCAAATCCTCAAATTCAGTATTCTCAAAACTTTTTCTATCTCCATAATTTGCAACTAGCTTAACAAATTTTTCATGATCTTTAATTGCTTTTTCCAATTCTGGAAAATGTAAAGAATACCAATCTCTTAATCTTTCAATAAAAACGTTTATCACTTTATCCAATTCTTCAATCGCATTGTTAGCATGCAAAATTAAATCATCTTTTCTTATAGCTTTTTTAATGTTTAATCTAGCAATTTCTGCTCCAATTCTTGAGATTAAAGAATTAAATTCAATCCTATCCTTTACTACTTTCAACTCTTTAGCTATCTCAAACAAATTTTCTTTAACCCAATTTTCTTTTTCTTCATTTCCTTTAATTACCTCAAAACCCTCTTTCTTTAGTTCTTCCATTAGCTCTTTTTCCTCTTCAATTAACTCTTCCTTAGTTCTTAACAATTTTTCTGGAATTTCTTTTTCGCCAATTAATCTAAATCCCACTACCTTATTCCCATCATTTATAGCCAAAGTTCCAATAAAAGTTGTGATAACAAACGCTTTTTTCATATTTTTATTTTATTTCAGAATTAAATTACTTTAAATTTTATCCTAAATCTAATTCATGTTCTATTTGGCGAAAAATTTTATAATTTTTTGACAATGTAACTCTTGCTATTCCAAATTTTTCTGCTATCTCTTCTTGACTCATTTTTTCATCATTTTTAAGACAGCTTACATAAACTGCTAACGCTGCTACCCCACCTCTATGTTTTCCTTGGAATAAGGGAAAATGTAAGAATTTCTCTAAAAGATTTTTTGACAATTCCTTTGTTTCTTTTGACATTAACAATTTTGAAGAAACTTGGTTTAGCATTTCATAAGGATCAACAGGAGAATTGCGTCTGAATCTAAAGATTTTTATGTTATGTGCTTCCCAAATATGCTTTAGTAAAAGACTGAAACTTGGTAATGCTATCTTATCATTATCACATATATAATCATTTATTCTCCATTTCTCAGCTCTACCCTCTCTACCTAAATAAATACCAAATCTTACTACTGAAAAAGGAGGTTTAGTATAATAAGTAATGCATGGTGAAGGTTCTATTATTCTAATATTATGAGAATCTTCTAAATGACGAATTACTTCCTTAGGCCTTCTTCCAACCCAATTATCTTCTTTGCATTTATATGGCATAAAAAATTTAAATTCGTCAAATTTTTAAATCTTGTTTGATTAACTAAAAAATAGCTATGATGGAGCAATTAATACCCATTGGCATTATAACAATTTTCATAGGTTTCTTTCTACTCTTAATTGGAAGTATATTTACTTTAAAAGGAAGGGCAAAAACAGAAGGTGGGTTTGTTGTGTTTCTTGGACCTATTCCAATAGTTGGCGCTAGCAGCAAAACAATGTTTTATTTGATGTTAATTTTATCAATCTTTTTGTTAATATTTTCTCTATTTATAATAAGAGCATGGTAGTATGCCAATAAAGCTTTTCGTTGCAATGAGTTTAACTTTAATCCTACTTTTTGCACTGTTATTTGGAATTTTGGCTGCAATTAGCTATTATTTTGAGTTTCCAATTGGCTTTTCAGTAGGTTTAGCTATTTTCTTAGTTTTTATTCAATGGCTAATTGGGCCAAAAATAATTTGGTTAACTACAAACATGCGATTAATTTCAAAAAAGGAATTTCCATGGATTTGGGAATTTGTCAAATCAACTTGCAAAAAAGAAAAGATTCCTGTACCAAAAATTGCAATTGCAAGAACTGGTGCACCAAATGCTTTTGTCTTTGGAAGAACACCATCTACTTCAACCCTAGTTTTAACTATGGGCCTACTAAAAAACTTAACAAGAAAAGAAATAGAAGCTGTGATTGGACATGAATTAGGACATATAAAACATAAAGATTGTATAGTTATGACCCTAGTTTCAGCAATTCCAATAATTGCCTATTTCCTAGCAAGGAGTTTAGTTTTTGGAAGAGTTAGAGAGGAAAGAAAAAGTTCAGTTGCAATATTAGTTGGTTTGGGTGCTTTTCTAGTTTATTTCATTTCAAATTTGTTAGTCTTAGCTTTATCAAGATTGAGAGAATATTATGCAGATAGATTTGGTGCAAAAACTACGAAACCAAGTTTATTGGCAAACGCATTAGCTAAAATAACTTATGGCTTAAGTATTAATAGCGAATTGAGAAATTCTGAAATTCGTGCATTTTTCATTGCTGATCCTGTAAATGCTGTAAAAGAAGTTAAAGAATTGGGGAAAGAATATTCTGATTTTACTTTAAGCAAAAAAGAAATTGAAAGTGCAATGGAATGGGAAAGGAAAAATCCTTTGATGAAATTTATGGAAATATTTTCATCCCATCCTTTAACTTATAAAAGAATTTTAGCCTTAAAAGAGATGGAAAAATGAAAGTTGGTATAGTTAGTGCAAAAATGAATAAAGATGTTCTGGATTTCTTTAATCAAAAATTTCCAACTTTCTTTATCCCACTTTCAGAAATAAAATTTGGTGTTGAAAGAAGCTTTAGCATTCAACACAAAAAACTAAATTTATTTGATTTAGATTACCTTATTATAAACTCAAATTCAAGTACTTTGAATAGAGAAATCTTTTATACTCTATTAAAAATGATTGAAAAAAATGTTAATACTCCTATTTCAAGTGAAAATTTCTTAATAGTTTCAAACAAAGTTCTCTTTTCAAACATTTTGATAAAAAATAATATAAACGTTAGGAAAATGTTTGTTATAGCTCAAAAAGCAGTTATAGAAGATATATTAAAAGAAATTAGTTTTCCTTTGATTGTAAGCTTGCCTAGTAAAAAAAGGATTGTTGTCACGAAAAGAAGCACTCTATTAGAAGTTTTATCTTTGTTTAAACCTGGCATTATGATAACTATTGAAAAAATTTTGAGAAATGCAAGAAATTTAAGTGTGTTCGTAGTTGGAAATTCTGTAATTGGAATGGAAAAAATTGAGGATAAAATAAAAATTGTAAAAGTTGAGGATAAAATAAAGGAAACTGCAATTAAAATTAAAGATTTATTTTCTATCGATTTTTGTACAATAGATTTTCAAGTGACTGAAGACAAGTTTTATGTCGATGACATAAAAATTTCTTATTCTGAAGATCTTTTGAAAAAAACTAATAAGAATTTAGAGTTACTTGCAAATTTCATAGAGAATAAAATTAAAGAGAGGGAAAAAAGCATCTTCAAAAAAATTGAAAAAATAATGCTTAAGCTTTTAAAGGTGGTGAAAAGTGAAATTAGCTATCCTTGGACCAAGAAAAAGAGGTTATGAGGAAGAAAGATTTATTGAAGAAGGAAGAAAGATTTTTGATAGAGTTGACTATTTTCCAATACCACGAATTATTATAAGAATTAGTAATAAAGAAAAAATCCTTTCTTACGGAAACAAAAATTTGTTAGATTATGAAGTTATTTTGCCAAGAATCCCAAGAAGTTATAAAACCTATGGTTTTACTTTACTAACCATTTTAAAATCAGAAGAAAAATATTTACCGATAGACCCATTTTCTGTAATTTTATCTCATAACAAATTTTTGACTTTGGTTTGCTTAGCTGAAAAAGGATTACCTGTACCAAAAACTTTTCTTTCATTAAAAAGAAATACACTTGAAGAAACTTTAGATCAAATTAACTTTCCACTAGTTCTAAAACTTTTATATGGATCGAAAGGAATAGGAGTGATGTTTGCTGATTCAAAACAATCTGCAATAAGCATAATGGATACATTAGAAAGATTTAAGCAACCAATTTTCATTGAGGAATATGTTGAAAATCCTGGTGAAGATATAAGAGCTTATGTTATTGGAAATGAAGTTTTTGCCATGAAAAGAATTGCAAAAAAAGATGAAAGAAGGGCAAATATTTCGATAGGAGGAAAAGGAGAAGTTTATAAACTGAAAGATGAAGAAATTGATTTAGTTTTAGATGCAGCTGATGCTCTAAATATGGAAATATGTGGAGTAGATTTTATACCAAGTTATAAGGGGCCTTTATTCATTGAAACAAATGTTAATGCTCAATTTAAAGGTCTGGAAAGTGCAACAAAAGTTAATATTGCAAGAAAAATTTTAGAATTTTTAAAAGAAAGGGTTGAAAAATGATTGTATTTAAAAATAAGGAAGAATTTGAAAATTTTTTCTCTAACATAAAAACTAAGAAAATTGACAATTATCTAGAATTCAAAAAATTTGACAATTATGAAGAAAATAAAATTTTAATAGTTGCTCCTCATGCATGTAAAGGAAAATACCTTCTTAACATTAAAGGAAAAAACATGCTAATTCCAGGTGGTGAAAAAAATGTTGCAGAATTGACTAAAATTGCGAGTTATAATGTTGGTTGCGCACTCCTAATTTCATATGTACCAAGATTTGAGGCTGATTTTGCAAGAGGGATTGAAGATCTGGGAAAAGGACTTGTCTTAAATTTTTTGGTTGGAGGGAAAAGGATTCCGATTAAAATACATACTAACAAAAAATATTTGAATCTACTTAAAAAATTTCACAAGATAATTGAGAAAATAAATCCTAGTTTTATCTTATCATTTCATGGAACCTTTATTAGAAATTTTGATGCATTATTTGGGTTTGGAAAAGAGAAAAGATTTATTTCAGGTAAAAAACTAGCTTTCAAATTTAGAAGAGAAGTTGTTAAAAAAATGAAAGAAATGAAAGAAGATGTTAAAGTGGGAATTGCTAAGAAAATTTATGTTGGAAGGAGTGAATATATTCTTAACACTCACATCAAAGGAAATAGAAGAGGTGTTTTAATTGAATTTGCAAGAAAAGGAAGGGCTCCATTTCCATCAATAAAATATCAGATACTCGCAACTGTCATTGCAGAAACTGCAAAAAATTATTGTGCTAAATAAAAATTTAAAAACAAATAATAAAAATCGGTATAGGGTATTATGGAATTCATATATGCAGGTATAGATTTTATCGTAGATAAAAATAACGATATTTTCTTTATTGAAATAAATTCTTCTCCTGGCGGCTTATATAGAATAAAACATTTGTATGATATTTCAAAACCACTTGATAGCTTAATAGAAGTCATAAAAAAGAGGGTAAAAAATCCAGTTGTTTGTATTGTTGATAGCAGAAAAAATTATGAGATTGATAAAGATGAATTTGACGGAAGAATAAAAGAAATGAATAAAGAATTTGAAAGTCATTTTTGTTTTTTTGAAGATCAGGTAAATAAAAATTTTTTTGTTGATAAAAATGGAGAAACCGTAAGGCCAAATGTTGTAATTACCCCATTCCTAAGTTTAAAACAATCTATTAAAAATGCGTGGATAATAAATCCTTTTGAAATAAGCTTTATTTCAATAGATAAATTTCTTTCGACAAAGCTTGTGGAGAAATATACTAATATAAATGTACCAAAAACCTTTTTAGTTAGGAGTAAGAGAGATGTTAGAATTCTATTAAAACGAGAACCTATACTAAAAAACGGGTTTGTAATAAAACCAAGATTTGGACTTTTTGGAAGAAAAGTAATGGTTTTTGATAAAGTAAGTGAATTGGAAAAAGTAAAACTTCCAAGAGGAGAATATGTTCTTCAAGAAAGAATAAATGTTAATAAAATAAATGGAAATTTTTGGGATATAAGAGCTTTAGTTGTTGATGGAAAATATTGTGGTGGTTATAAAAGAGTTTCCTCTAAACCAGTTGTAAATATTCATGCTGGAGGCAGAAGAGAAAAATTAGAAAATTGGATTGAAGAAAAAATTAAAGAACCGTCTGAAGAAATTGTTAAGGTTATAGAAAAGTATGCTAAACTAATATGAAATTTATTCATTCCAATATAATTTTATGAAAAAGAAGTTTCTTTTGGGAAAAAACAATTCATATTTTG
>CAZWBF010000027.1:0-6936 GCA_964632185.1 uncultured archaeon | reverse complement strand
AACTGTTACAGTTTTTTCTACAGTTGAAACTTCTCCTAGACCAACAGCAATATCTGCTGCTGCGACTACATCTTCTGGTTTAGCGTCTTGACCAACTACTATTATTGCATTTAGCTGTCCATCTTCTCCTAAAAATGTTGGATATGTGCTCAAATTCGGAGCTGCTGCTATTGCTAATCCAAGAGCCATTAAGGCTGATATTAAACCTACAATTATTTTCTTCGACATTTTTTCTCACTCTTTTCAAACACTGGAACTCTTTATCTAAATCTTAAAGATTTAGATAAATCATCGTATCCAGTGCTTGGGTTTTTTCCTAAAAAAGTATTATATTTGTAGGCTATTTATACATTTCTTGAAACAGTTTCTCATCACTAGTGATGATTTTAAATATTGATTTAAAAGTTGATTAAATTAAAAAAATTGTTTGCTAATTGTTTCTAATTATAAAAAATTGTTTCTCTTTAAAAAATAAATAAATTTTTTATGAAAAAATCCTGAATTTCTTCTTTCCAAGTCTAATTAGGTTTGTTCTACCTCTTTTTTCAACTTCTACTAAGCCTCTCTCTTGTAAAGATTTGATTACTCTACTTACTTTTGCTTTACTCAAATTGGTTTGTTGAACAATTTTCTTTTGTCTAATTTCTTTTGCATTTCTAACAATTTCCATAACTTTTCTTTCATATTCATCTAAAACAGATAAAATTAATTCTTCTGGCTTTCTTAATCTTCGATAAATTAAAAATGAAATAATAAAAGTTATTACAACTATTATTGGAATTATTTGCCAAGGAAAAACGAATTCTTTAAAAGTCGATTCATAAGCTAACTGAAATGTTAAAGGAGAATTTGATTCTATGTTATTAAAACGCCAAACAATAACTATTCTCCTCCCTCTTTCATCGCTAGTAATAATAGCATTAGCTGGATTAATTGTAATATTTTTTGATAAAACAAAACCTTCTGGAAGTCTTATTGCTATAAAAGCTTCATTTATATCTTTCCAAATACTTAGATCAGCATTAAAATAAAATGTATCTTCAATTTTTGAGACAAAATCATTTGTTAAAAATTCAAGTTTAATTGTTTTCTTCTCTTCTGTTAAATTAAACTTACAATTTATTTGCGAAACCTTTTCTGAAATTACTTGACAATCTATATTTCCAGCAGTACTTTCGGCTTTTAAATTCTTTATATTTACCGGAAAAACTGCATTAAATTCATTTTCAATTTCTGCAAAGGTTATTGTGATTTTAGTTATAGCTTCTCCGTTTTTATCGATATCTATATCAACACCATAATTTCGAATTTGAGCAAAAGAAAGATTAGAGAGAAAAATCAGTAAAAGAAAAAATGCTATAAAGATTTTCTTCATAATAATATTTTAAAATTAATGAATTTATTCTCTAATTACATTTATTCTAAATCCACAGCTAGGGCATCTACTATCTACTAAATCAATTTTTTTCAATTCTCCAACCTCTCTTTCAATTACAGTTCTCAGGCAATTGTAACAATATGTATTATTATATGGATGTGGAAAATTGCTTATGTAAACATATCTTAGACCAGTTTTTTTTGCTTCATCAGCACATCTTTCTAAAACTTCAATTGGAGTTGCTGGCAACTCTGGAAATTCTTCTGAATAAAATTGAAGTAAATGAAAAGGGACTTCAGAACCTAGCTTATCAACTATCCAACTAGCTAAATTACTACATTTTTCTAAATCATCTCCCACTTTAGGAACTACAAAACTTGCGATCTCAACATGAACTCTTTGTTTTCTTAGCTGAATAATTGTATTAAATATCTCTTCAACTTTTTTTACATCTCCAAAATTTTTATAGAACTGTTCATCCCCAAAGGCATAAAATATCACAAGGGCTGCGCTCATATACTTAGTTAACTTTTTAAGAACATCTTCGCTACCAAGGCCAAATGTCACATAAATTGGTTTTATATTACTTCTTAGAGCTAATCTAGAAGTTCTGAATGTAAATTCTGGATATAAAAATGGTTCGCTTTCTTCATTTCCCAAAAATGCTATAGAACTAACTTTTTGCTTTTCAGCTTTTGCAACTAGATCATCTGGTGAATAAAAGCTACAAGATTTCAGTTTTTCTTCATAACCATCTTTAAATCCAATTTTTCCTTTTAAATTTGCTCCTATAGAAGAGACTGCTAAAACTTTACTTCCTGGCAAGAAATGGTATAAAGGCAAACTTTCTACTGGCTTCACATCAGCAAATAAAATTTTTCCAAAATTTTTAGCAACAATTTTTTTACCGTTATTTTCTCTTACTCTACAATAACCAACTTGACCTTTTCTTTTAATTAAACATTTTCTAAAACAAACTTTACATCTTAAACCTCTTTTTTCTTTTGACCATAGAAATGCTTCTCTTGGGATTATCTTTTCTTTTTTTCTTGGCATATTAATATATATTGTCTGCCTGAAAATAAATAGAAGCCCCGGTAGCTCAACGGTAGAGCAGCCGCTTCGTAAGGATGAGGAGAGATGGGCAGAATGATTTTTAGATGAATATAATCCTCTCCCGATAAAGCGGTAGGTTGAGGGTTCAAATCCCTCCCGGGGCTTGAATTTAATAAGTTTAACTTTTGAAATTCAAAATATGGGAAAAACTTTTGTTTTAAGGAGAATTGATTTTTCACTAGAATTGTCCAAAAGAATGTTAAAATTTTTGTTTGAAAATTTGAGAAATGAGAATGAGATTGGAATACATTTATATTTAAAAGATAGTGGGAGAATATTGGTTCTTGATAAGTGGTTTGGAAAGCCTTTGGACAAATACTATCCTTCTGAAGGATTTTTAAAAATTGAAGAAAGAATTGAGAAAATGGGTTATGAATATAAATGTTATTTTCACAATCATAACTACTTTGATGAAAAGTATGTAAAAAGTAATTCTATTATTAATCTACCAAGCGCTACAGATATTTGGAGCAATAATATACCTTATGTTGGAATTGTTAGAAACTTTGCTCATTTTTCCGATTTAAGAATTTTTGTAAATAGATGTACAGATTACAGCTATCCTCCTTTTCATTTCATAGAAATAAAAAGCGAATTGGGAAGTGGGAGCAGAGTTATTTATTCTAAAGGCAGATTTAAATTTGTTGATGAAAAAGAATTGAGAATATTAGATGATGGCCATATTCAAACAGCGATATTACTTCAAAGTATGTAATTCTTAATTATTTTTGCAGTTGAAATAAAAATTAAGTTAAAATTTTCTCTTAAAAAACTTAAACACAAAGTAAAATATTATTGCAAGCACAACAAGCAAGCCTGCAAAATTTATCATTTTTGAGATTTGGAATATTTCTTCTAATACAAAACCTATAAAGAAAAGGAAACTTGTCCATAAGAGAGAACCTATAAAAGTAAATATTAAGAATTTTTTGAAATCCATTTTTGTTATACCTGCCGGTATGGATATTAAAGATCTTATGCCAGGTATAATTCTACATATAAAAACTGCAAAATTCCCATATTTTTTGAACCATTTTTCTGAACTTTTAATTTCTTCCTTATCTATCGAAAAATATTTCCCATATTTTAAAAGATATTTTCTGCCAAATTTTAGAGAAATAAAATAAATTAGAGTTGCTCCCAATGTAGTCCCAAAATTTCCAGAGAGAATTAAAGCTACTATTTCAAAAGTTGAAAAATTCCAATAATTCGCTAAATAGCCTGCAAATGGCATCACAATTTCGCTTGGTATAGGAGGAAAAATTGTTTCAATGAACATTAGAGAAAAAGTACCAAGATAAATATATTCTTTTACCAAGTTAAGAATATACGCTTCAAGCATAATTTAAAATGGTAGAGGTGCTATTAATAACCCTAAACCAATTCCTGCTCTTATAAAGCGGGTTAAGTGTTCTATATTATGCTGCCTAAAAGTTCTTATTTTCATCTCAGCCTTTCTAAATTTCTTAAGATTTATCTTTACTAAAGGAATTTGTGAAATTATTTTTTTCTTTGTAATTATTAGCTTCTGTTTTCTGTAAATTAGCCAACTTCCTATGCCGTCTATTATTAGATACAGGCCAATTACCTTAGTTAGCATACACTATATTTAGAAGAAATACTTTTAAATTTTTTTAGGTTTGGAAAACAATAATTAAAATAAATATGGAAATTGTTATATTTGTTGAGCAAGAGAACTTTGAAAAATTGAAAGATGCTTTATTTAAAGATGAGATTGTTTCAAGAGCAAGCATAAAATATAAAAGTGCAAAAGATTTTGGAAAAGAAGGATATTATTTTATAATTTCTGGGAATGAAGAGCAAATTGAAAAAGCTAGAGAATTATGTAAAGAGTTGGGAGAAGAAGTAGAGGAGAAAGAGAAAATTTTGGAAGAAAATAAGAAAGAGGAAGAAAAAGCTATAGAAGGTTTTGGAAATATATTTCAATAAGCTATTAAAAAATCTTAAAGGAATAAAATTATTATGCGCCGGTAGTCTAGCCTGGTAGGACACGAGCTTGCCAAATAGTAAAAAGCTCGGGACCCGGGTTCAAATCCCGGCCGGCGCATTATTTTTTAAATATAGGATCAAAAATTTCTTCTTTTACTTTTTCCACTGCATCAAAAAGATTTCTTCCTTTCCATAATCTTTGTAAAAAGGGGTCTGTTGATTCTAAAAATAATTCTTCTTCTTTTCTTTTTCTTAAAAGATTAACAGTTCTTTCAAATTCTTTGGCATCTTTTCCATATATGTGCAATGAATCGCAATGGTCGACATAGTTAATTCTTTCAATATTTAAACCATAATGATCATTTAAACAATCCATTACAAGTTTCGCTACTCCCTTCATCCCTACTACATTTTCATTGAAAGCATAACCCAAATCTCTACTCCTAAAATAAACATGAAGTCTTAAAACATTATTTTCTTTTTCATCTTTGAAAATTTTGAACCATATTCTTTGTAAACATGGCTGACCACTTTCCATTAAATTATCTTTTGGAACTCTCCAAATAACTACTTGAACCCTATTAGAATATGGGTGTTTTCCCAACTTTCTTATCGCTTCAGCTAATTGACCTCCTTCTATTTCTGGAACAAAAATTCTTTCATGATAAGTATATGTATAAATTCCTTTTGCAACAAGATAATCTTTAGTACCAAGTAGTATATCTTCAATATATTGGGGAAAATCAGGTAATCCTGGCATAGCTCTAGAAAACATTGGTTCTTCTAAAAAATCCAATACTTCAAATCTTGATTCACATTCTCTAAACAAAACATCTTTTTCAGTTTGAAAAGCATAACTTTCTTTTTCACTTGTAATACCCTCTTCATAAACAGCAAGCAATAATTTATGATAAGCTTCTGCAAAAGTTTTACCTTCAACATTTATATATGGTAAAACACTCATACTATTACTTTGGAAGAAAAAATATTAATGATTTCAAATGAAAAATTTTAAATTTTTTTCTATTTAATACTGAATTCCTTCCACACTCCTTAACTTTTTTGGCATTTTTATAACATTTATTTCATTAACAAAATCCGCAATTCTATAAATTTCTTTTGGTGCATATCTTCCAGTTAAAACAACATGTGTTCTTTTTGGAACTTTTTTCAAAAACTTTATAACTCTTTTTGTATCAACCAAGTCTAAATGCATGGCAAGATTTATTTCATCTAAGACAAGTAAATGAACTTTTTTCTTTTTAACAATTTTTTCAGCAAACTCTAAAGCTTTTTCACAAAGCTTTTTATCAAGTTCTACCATATCTTCAACTTTAAATTTCATTCCATTGACTTTAATACTCTTCTTTTTCTTTCCTGTAACGTTTAGCCAAACAGGCCTTCCGAATTGATAAATTTCATAGTAAGGCTTTAACTTATCCTTAACCTTAATTTCTCCAATATTTTTCCACCATTTTAAGAACTGAATTATTACAACTTTTTTCTTATGTCCAACACACCTTAAAGCTAATCCTAAAGTATTGGTTGTTTTACCTGCACCATTACCTGTATATATATAAATGTCTCCCATCTTACCACTCACAAGCTTCACATCTTACTGGGCCAGTAGCTGGATTTATAACTTGAACTTTTCTACTTCCAAATCTATAAACAGTAATTCCTTTACATCCAAGCTTCCATGCAAGCATAAATATTTTCTCAACATCATTTGGTGTTGCATGATTTGGCAAATTAACTGTTTTACTAACCGAATTATCTGTATATTTTTGAAATGCTGCCTGCATCCTAACATGCCATTCTGGATCAATATCCATTGCTGTAACAAAAATTTTTCTCCACTTTTCAGGAATTTCTTTTATATGCTGAATAGATAAGCCAGAAGCAATTCTCTTAATTAATTCCTCAGAATAAAATCCTTCCATTATTGAAATATTTTCAAACAAAGGATTAATTACAGTTAAATCATAGCCCAAACTTTCTTTTACATTTCTCATGTATGCAATTGCAAACAAAGGTTCAATTCCTTGAGAACAACCAGCAATCTCACTTATTGTGCCAGTTGGTGCAATAGTGGTTACTGTAGCATTCCTCATATATTTATAACCTCTTTTATCCCAAACACTTCCTTTAAAATTAGGAAAGTTTCCCTTTTCTTTTCCAAGTTCTTCGCTCATCTTTCTAGCTTCTGTAGTAATAAACCTCATAACTTTTTCAGCAGTTTTTAATGCTTCTTCAGAATTGTATGGAATTTGTAGTTTGATCAGCATATCAGCAAATCCCATAACACCTAAGCCAATCTTTCTATTTGCTTTTGTCATTTCATCAATTTCCTTTATAGGATAAACATTCGCATCTATAACATTATCTAAGAATCTTACTGCTAACCTTACAGTTTCTTTTAACCTTTCCCAATCAATTTTTCCATCTTCAACAAATTTTGAAAGATTAATAGAACCTAAATTGCAAGATTC
>CAZWBF010000026.1:0-7097 GCA_964632185.1 uncultured archaeon | reverse complement strand
TCAGGGTCATAGCTTAATGATGCGTTGAACTCAACAGGTTGTCCCTCTATTCCTGCGTATGGACCGTTTGCATTTGCTATTGGTGGCTGATTGATAACAGGTCTCACTGTTATATTTCTGGAAATTGAAGATTTCACTCCTTTATCGTCTGTGACTGTCAGTTTTACCGTATAGTTCCCCGCTATTGAATATGTATGCGTTATGACAGGTTCTTCAACTTCCGTGATATTCCCATCACCAAAGTCCCATTCGTATTTCGTGATGTTACCATCCGGATCAAAGCTTGATGAGGCATCAAATGTTATTGTTTGATTTACTGTTGGATTTTCTGGAGAATGTGTGAAGTTTGCGATTGGTGTTATCCAATTTAAGTTGAAAGTGATATTATATTTTACTGTGGGATCATCAACAATAAATATTCTACCATCACCTGTCCAGTAGTTCGATGGGGGCAGTATTTTGCCGTCTGAGCGTACAACCATTGTGATTGGAACATTATTTTCATATGGGTCTTCTACTGATGTGTATATCCATTTTCCTTCTAATTTTTCACCTTTTATTGTCATAATTGGATTACCAATGACTGGCCATCTTATAACCGTATAATTAACGGGATAGACTTCTTCAGAGCTTCCATAAAGGGCATTTACTATCCAATCTGGAACGCAGTCATTATCCGAATCAACAAGGAAATCATAAGTCACATTCCCCGTATCAATCTCTTTCATAATAATGTGTGTGTTCAATGCCTTAATAAGTGATGTCTCCATGCCGCCAAGCTCGCTACTATGGGTATAAGTTCCTGTAAATTCTGTAAATGTTCCATTCAAAGTGGTAACCATCTCCCACCATGCAAATTTGCTCTCGCCTGGCTGAATATCTCCGAAATCTATTTTTAGTGAGGTGCCTCTATCTTCTCCCTGCAGGGCGCTTCTTATAATCTTGAAGTCAATTAATAGACCGGCCGGGTTATATATAACCGGCTGAGCGGTCTCTATCGAAAAGTTTCTTGCAGTTCCATAGCCGTCGTTTGTCACTCTGACTGCGAGTTTAAAGGGTTTATTGGCAATAACATCCGATGGAATATAGTAATCGAGAGTAAGTTGAGGCTGGGGTTTAACCAATATCTCTATACTTCTAGTTGTAACTTCAAACTTAACGCCATCTACACGGTATGAGATATTTGCCGAAATATTATACTTCTGTCCATTTGTACCACCGGCTCCAGGCTTTGGAATGATCAGCCACTGAGCTTTTGCGAGCTGGAGAGGTGATATTATGCCAGTTCCATCGATATTGCTTATGCCATCAAGTCTGGGAGCTTTAATGAAGAATTTTTCATTAGCGTTTGACCCATTTTCATCAGTGATCTGCAAATTAACTCTTACATTCTCTATGCTTTTATCTGACATCCGATTGCGAATACCAAGACCTGCCCAAAATGCGTCACGTTCCATAGTAATGTTCTGGGAAATAGAAAGCGTTACAATTTCATGTATTGTGCGTGTTAGAGTATTGTATCTAGTTTGTTGATCATAATACGGAGTGGTTGGAATACCTGCCCAATAAGGATATACAAAATGAGTGGTTGGAATACCTGCCCAATAAGGATATACAAAATGTATTCCACTGACTTCTATTTTACCGCTATCTGGATATATTCGACTAAATTCAGGGATAACTGGCATGTAGAATGTTATTTCGGGTATTTGAGGCATATTGGGTAATTTACAAGGTATATCGGCTTTTATTCCAAATGTGGGTATTATCCATAAACAATTGTAACATCTATCCGAGGGTCCAAATACAAAGAATGCAGCCCCTGCTATTGCTTTTGGTAAGTTTATGCCAGCAGAGGTTGAGATACTTTTAAGATCCAAAGTTGATGATTCTTCAGGATTAATTACCGGCGGATTAAACGTCCCAACTAATACACTGTCGATATAAGGTATTCCGATACCTGTTTTAATTGGGGCAGAGAAAATGGTAATTACGTCTTCATAATACCAATATTCATAATAATGCTGATATTTAATAAGATTCTCGCAGATAACAAGTCTTTCACCCTCTAAAAATTCTTCGTGGACGTATTTATTTACAATCGAAATTCCATATCGTGATAAAATTTCTTCCACACCATATTTAAATACTAACCCTATGGCAGGGCTAAGTTTTATACTGCTTTCATCTATATTATTACAATTAGTGGCGTTAATTTTATACTCGTCTGATATACTTGGCAATGATACGATATCACCGCACTCAAAAAGACTTAGAACCGGTAGATAAGTCCTATCAAGCGCCAGACATTCGGGTTCAATACCATAAATCATATCCAAAATAGGATTTTTTACACATATCTTAATTGGAATTTGTGGTATTTCAATACATCCAGGAACGACAGGCGTATTGATATTTATTCCCACAGAAGTTCTAGCAATTCCAAATGTTTCTTTCCCTTCAACATAATGTATATATCTCCCATTTATATCTATTATACTGCTCAGCCTTTGACAATCAGGAGCGCTTTCAGATAATGTTACTTTAAATGGTACCTGAACACTACTTTTAGCTTTTATCTCAGGGATACTGGTAACAAGCATCTCAACCTTTGCATAGGGTCCTAGATCTGGTTTGGAGATAGTTATATCCTTAAGCGAAACCATTCCCAGGTTAATCAGGTTTAGTGTTCCACTTATTTCTTCTCCTTGTCTCATGTTATATTCCAATAATGGAGGATATGCTACTAATACAGGAATTGGTACATCTGTTTCAAATTTCATTTTTAATGTTACTGTATATAAGTCCTTTATAATGGTCGGTGTGATGTTCCAATCAAAGCTAATAAACGAAAGAGAAAGTGAGACATTGACTAATTTAGGTGTGGGCATTGGTTCTACTAATACTGATCCTGACTGGGGTAAGGTATCGTTACCAGAATAAACCTCATAGATATATCTTCCAACAGGGAGGTCTTTTATCAGTGCATAACCGCTATTATTTGTTGTGAAATTATATTCATCGAAAGTTGTTTCATTAATAAGAGTGATGTTTGCACCTGAAATATTTCTACCGATGGCATCCTCTACATAAAAAAGAAGTGATCCATTACTCAAATCAGTTATATGAGCAATTAAATCCAAGGTCAATGTTTTGTAGTTATCACTGGTTATATTCACCATGCCATGATATGTTCCAATATCCGCATTATAGGAATGAACATGAATATCAAAGGTGATACTTTCACCCGGTTGGAGATCGCCGAGGCTGGTATTTGAGGTTATTTCCATCCAATTATTTTCAGACTGGTGTAGCGTGATGTTTCTCAGGACGCCATACCCGATATTCGAGATTTTAACTGTCTTTATGGCAGTCTGGTTTTTATTCAAGCCAATTACGAAGTTAGTGGGCTCAAGCACCATTACAGGAGTTTGTGGGAACAGGTTAACACGCAACTCGCTGAATTCGTTTGACATTTGGTCAGTTGTAACATTTACAAGGAATACTGCTTTATCAGGAACAGGTTTACCTGCGTTTATTTGCAGGATTATGGATGTATTTTCACAAGGTTGAAGTTCGGTGGGTATATTAGTGGAGTTTATAGTTACATAGATATTATCAGATATGTTAAGATCCTTCACACTCACCGTGACACCTGTTAATGTAGTTTCTCCCAGATTGTAGAGCGTAAGTTTAATGTTTTGTGTGGAATTCTCAGACATGTTCACTGTAGCATATGGTGGAGATAAGTATAAACCGTGGATTGTGAAATGGCTCTCAGCCGTTCTCAGAAGTCCCATGTTTGCCACAGCAGCTTTTACCGTGTAGTTGCCAGCTTCAACATCAAACGGCTGGAACGTATAATTGAATTCGCCTGTCTCGTTTGTAATTGTTGAATAAGAGCGTGTGAAACCCCGCACATTTACCTGAAGGCTCACGTTAGCATTTGAAAGGGGACTATTGTTCTCAAATCTCACTCTTCCATAAATGCTGACAGGCTCGCCTCTGTCGTAATACATCCTGTCCGTACTGAGAGTTACGGTGAAGTTCTCAGATACGCCAATCAATAGATTTGCAGTTTCAACATTACCAGAGGTGTCGTTTCCAATAAATGACACTGTAAACAAGCCAGAGCCGAGCAGACTTGTGTCTATGCTTCTATAGAATATCCCAGCAGTATCATCAAACATCATTTCAGCAGATTCCAATATCGGTATTGAGCTATTGAATGGATATATTGAAAAGTTCAGACTCAGGTTATGGTCAGTAAGGGTTTTAGGCAGATTTCCAGGTTTCATCACCATGGCAGTGAAGTTTGCATGCTCGCCAAGAACATAAGAGCGTTTATCACTGCTAGGATAGATAAAGTAAGCACCTGTAAAGAATAGTTTTACAGACGCATGACCGCTGTTAGTATCATTGTATGCGGTTAAATTAACTGTCCAGATGCCATGAGGGTCATCTTTGCTAACAATATATTCACCAGTTAAATTATTGGCGTCTTTTGATAGCATAACCAATCTTGATGTTTCATAGGGACCTTTAAGATCAGCATAAGCCGAGACGCCAGAAGTAACAGGATGCCCCGATGAATCTGTAACTGTAATATTGAATCTCAATATCTCTCCAACAGGATAGATTGAATAATTGTCAGGTTCATGAACATTGATATTAAGACCACTTGGTAAGCTGCCGGTTGTAATAGCTGTGTCATTAACCCATCTCTGATTTATGTTTCCGTTCTTATCCACAGTCCGAGTACTTATGGTGTGCACAGTCCCTGGAAATAAGCCTGTTGCGTTATAAAATGAATCACTGGTATTGACTACAAATCTTCCGTCCAGATAAATCATGGTGTGACTGAAATCGGGATCCAGGGGGTTTTTCCACGTCCAGTTGATCCAAGTGGCACCACTGGTGGCACTGAGGTCGGTGACACTTGCAGGCGGAATGATGTCAAGAGCAAAGTAGTTCTCAAAGGGTCGCATCAGCGGATAATTGTCTTTGTCTGAATCTATGCTGTAAGGGGTATCTCCTATCCCATCTTCGTTTGCATCTGTGCCAGCATAATCGCTCCAGTAATTACCCATGTAATTCGTGTAAGTTACGCCTTTGTAAACATATGTTATTTGCTCTGTTGTGTTCCATATGTTGTTTGAATTATATGAATAGACATTATCACTGTTGTTGAAGTTGTTGAGATATACAATGTTGTTGCTTGAAGAAAAGGGATATATACCATACCATTTGTTTGATGAGATATTGTTTTCTGATATTGTGTTGTTGCTTGAATCATAGAGGAATATGCCAACCTCATCGTTGTTTGATATGTTGTTATCTGATATTGTGTTTTCGCTTGAAATCCAAAGGTATATGCCAATCCAGTTGTTCGATGATATGTTGTTATCTGATATTGTGTTGTTGCTTGAATCATCGAGGTATATGCCATCCACATTGTTTGATATGTTATTTTCTGATATCAGACAGTTATGAGAATGGAAGAGTTCAATTCCAACATCTGTATTTGTCAATTCTTGATTCTTAACTGTTATATTATTGCAATTCACAAGAATGACCTGACCTGCTGCATAGTCAACAAATCTATTTGATTCATCCTCAAGGTAGATAAGTGGTCTCCCATTCACAGTATTATCAAAAACGCTGTTTTGATATGAATGCACAAAAAGACCATCATTTGTAAATTCGTTACCTGAGATGATGTTTTTGCTTGAATTACTGAGGGATATGCCAAATTCGTTGTTTGATATGTTGTTATTTGATATTGTGTTGTTGCTTGAATCACTGAGGGATATGCCCATATAGTTGTTCGATGAAATATTGTTATCTGATATTGTGTTTTCGCTGGAACGCCAGAGAGATATGCCATACCCGTTGTTTGATATGTTGTTATCTGATATTGTGTTTTCGCTTGAATAAGAGTAGAGGTGCATGCCATTCAAGTTGTTTGAGATGTTGTTATCTGAGATGATGTTTTTGCTTGAATAAGAGAAGAGGTCTATGCCACACCCGTTGTTTGATATGTTGTTATTTGATATTGTGTTTTCGCTTGAATCACCGAGGGATATGCCAAATTCGTTGTTTGATATGTTGTTATTTGATATTGTGTTGTTGCTTGAATCACTGAGGGATATACCATACCAGTTGTTCGATGAGATGTTATTTGATGAAATAATATTACTGTCAGAATAAACATAAATACCATTATATCCAGTTATTGTGAAACCTTCTATTTTGACTCCATCAGCGTTCAATGTGAATGCATTTCCATATCCACCATAAACATATTCACTATGAACAACACAGTTGGCGGAACCATTCTCTGATTTTATCGTTAAATATGGTATATTCACAAAAACATTCTCAACATATGTTCCATCTCTCACAACAATCGTATCGCCTGGAAAAGAGGCATTCACAGCATCCTGAATCGTTGAATAATTGTCAGGCACATATATTGTCTTTGCGGATGCGCAACAAACACATAAAAATGTCAGCGTTGCGCATAGAAATACAAATGTGAACTTTAAGACACTCATTTTGTTTTTTATTTGTTCCACCTTTTTTCGCCTCCTAATCCTTTCTCTAGCGCCATATTAGTATTGCTAAAATCCCTATCAACTTCAGATTGCTTTTTAGTGTCTTCTTAACCCTCCTATCTTTATTACATTCACTATAGTATCCTTCCGTTACCCTTTTTGTGTTTGTCATCGCATATTCTCAAGCAATAGGTTTATGGTGTGCCAATTATTACTAAATTGTGTCCCTTTTTAATACTTTCTATTTCTTTCGTAGCAGAAAAAATCGAAATCCTTATATATGATGAGTCCGCCCCACGGAGGAACTTTGCTATCTCATCCGCAGCATGCTTTTCAATATCAGATGCGCTCTGAAATTTCATTGAATTTCTCTGTGAATTCAGAAATCTTTAATTCATCCCCTCCATTGCCGCAAGCACTGTTTTCGGTGGATGTCGGCTTAATCAGCAAAAGCGGACTCAAACGCCTCAACATTCGCTCCCTGTGAAAGCATTCCAGAGCGCAAAACACGCTCAACCGCAGATATCTCCTCTCCTCCCA
>CAZWBF010000025.1:0-7101 GCA_964632185.1 uncultured archaeon | reverse complement strand
TAATTTTAATTTCTTCAAATTTTTTTCCTTCATATTCTTTTGGTAATCCAATAAACACTTTCAATCTTTTAAAAGCCTTTCTTCCTTTTTCTTTTTTCCAAGGTAACATTCCTCTGACAGCTCTTCTAAAAATTTCATCTGGGTAGCGGGGAAAGAAAGGACCTTTTAGAGGATCTCCAGCATGAATTCTTTGAAGATATTGTTCTATTCTTGATTTTGGGTTACCAGCTAATATAGCTTTTTCGCAATTTACAACAACAACTTCTTCTCCTTTTAATAATTCTTTAGCAATTATACTACACAATCTTCCTAAAATTTTATTACTTGCATCATAAATCTTCATTTTAATCACGATATTATTCTTACCCCACTTCCCTTTGGGTTTTTTTCAATCAACTCTTCTATTGTTAAACATTTTCCATTAACTTTTAAAATCTTTTCTTTTGCTTTCTCAGAAAATCTCCATGCAGCTATATTAACTGGTTTCGTTAAATTACCAGCACCCAAAACTTTTCCAGGTACAACAATAAAATCATTTGGATTTGAATATCTTTCTATTTTACTCAAATTCACTTCAATTCTCTTTCTTCTAGGTCTTCCTAAAAGTTCAGCTACTCTTCTCCAAATCTTTGCATTTTTTTCAAAAGAAAATCTTCTAAGCTTTTCAATAAGTTCCTTTAAATACGGATTTGTCGGTCCTGTAGGTTTTACCATAAAATTTAATGTCTATCTTAAATTTAAATTTTAATCCTTTCCTATTTTCCCTATTTTTACCCAATCTCCATCTTTAACTTTTTTCAAAATATCAAGATTTTTTGTAACTTTGCCAATAACATTCACCGCTGAATAAGCTTTTGGTTTATTGCTAGTAGAAACTGGAGTTCTTCCAAAAAATATACATAAAGAATTTCCCCCGGGCCAATAAGCCATATCCCCAATTTCAACTTCTTGCTGAGAATTTTCTTCTTTTAAACTCAAAGGAATTTCAAAATAAATTTCTTCTCCCCATCTATTTGCTTTTCCTTCTATTGGCAAAATTTTTATTATTTCTTTAGCTGTTTTTGGATTTTTACTATCTTCTATTTCTGCTTCCAATTCACCATATTTTGTGATTATCTTTATTTTCTCCTTCATTTTTTCATCAATAATTATTTCCTTTCCAAGCAAATTAATGTTCTTTTAAACTTAAATCTTAAGCCTCTAAATATATTCTATGAAAATCGTTGATGAGCTTGGAGTGCCTATATTTACAAATGAAGATGTGCGAAGAGTTATAGAAAGAATTGAATGGAAAAAATATATAGAAGAAATAAAGCTTGGGTTTGAGCATAGTGCTGCTGGCAAAGCTGATATACCGCATAAAATATATGTGAACACACTTTTTGACTCAGACATGCGATGTATGCCAGCTTATTTAACAGAATACAAAGATGGAAAGTATTGTGGTGTGAAAATAGTTAGTGTTGCACCTAATAATCGCAGCAAGCAATTGCCTACTGTGCTAGGTGAATACATACTCAGAGATGCTGAGACACAACAGCTACTTGCGATTATGCAGGCAGAAGAACTCACAGCTTATAGAACAGGCGCAGCTACAGCTGTTGCTACAGATGCATTAGCAAGAAAGGATTCTAGAGTGCTATCTATAATTGGTGCAGGCAAACAATCGTATTATCAGTCGAAAGGCATTCTCACAGTGAGACCAATAGAAAAAATAAAAGTTTTTGACATTTCACATTCGACAGCAGAGAGGTTTAAAGAAAATGAAAAGGAATTTGGTGTTGACATAGTCTTAACAAGCTCTCTAGAAGAAGCAGTAAAAGATGTGGATATAATAACAACTATCACACCAAGCAAAAAACCATTTATTTCTACAGAGTTAATTGGTGCTGGTATGCATATAAATGGTGTGGGTGCTGATGCTAAACAGAAAATTGAATTTGAGCCCGAGGTGCTGAAAAAGGCAAAGGTTTTCGTAGACGACCTTGAGCAGTGTATAAATTCTGGCGAAGTTTATCAGGCTCTTCAGAGGGGTATAATAAAGAAAGTTGATTTAATTCCAATTGGTGATGTATTAATAGGAAAAACAAGTGGCAGAGCTTCTGACAATGAAATAACATTCTTTAAATCTACAGGCGTTGCTCACGAAGATTTAATCACTGCAATATTAGTTTATGAAGAGTTGAAGAAATGAAGAAACTTGAGATTTAGGTAGACAATTATCATGCGCCGTGCGGGATTTGAACCCGCGCTGCAGGCTTGGGAAGCCCGCGTCCTACCAGGCTAGACTAACGGCGCATTTATTACAAATAAAATTAAACTTAAACAAAATTTAAACAATTCTAAATTTTCTAAAGTTCAATTTAAACCTTTCAAAAAATCTAGAAAATCTACTTTCTTCCTTTATTTCTCTACCAATCAAAAATGCTGCTAATTTTATAATTTCTTTACTTGCTTTACTTTTAGGTCTTGTAATTAAAACTGGCATTTTAAGAGTTATACTCTCAACAACATTTTTATCGTATGGAATAGAAGAAATGACATTTAACCCAGTTAATTGTTCAACCTCTTTTATTGTCATTTCATTTTTTCCTCTACCAACCATGTTTAATACTACTCCTATAGGTTTTATACCAAATTCTTTAACCACTTCCATAGTTTTGACAACGTCAATAACAGCAGGTAAATAAGGAGTGGTTACAAAAAGAATTTCTTCTGAACTTTTTATTGAGGCAATAGCTTCTCTTCCCAGACCAGGTGCTGTATCTAAGAAAATTAGATCGTTAGAATCTTTTAGAGGATAAACTACATCTTTTAAATTTATTAAATCCGCACCTTCTAATTCGCTAAGGGAAAGAGATGCTGGTAAAACTCTTAAACTAGAAAATTGTTCTACTAAAGCATCTTTAATATTCGTTTCACCTCTTAAAACTTTGTTTAAAGTTTCTGGTGAATAGTAAATTCCAAAAAATAGACCTAAATGAGAAGTTGTGATATTACAATCAACTAAGACAACTCTTTGATTAAATTTTTGAGATAGGGCAATCCCTAAATTTGAGGTTATTGTTGTTTTTCCAACCCCACCTTTACCAGAAGCAATAGCAATTATTCTACCCAAATTATTCACCTTTTCTATATAATTTTTAGTAATGAGATTTATACATTTTACTTAATTTCTTCTTCCTTCTTTTTTGGCTTCAAAAAACCAAAAATGTTAAAAAATCCTCCTCTCTTCTTCCTTAAGAAAGGCATTCCAGTTTTTGGATTTTCAACAACTTCATATCCTAATGGTACGCTAAATAAAGCACCTTCAGGATTTTTTGAAAAATAATAAATCACTCTATTTCCCCTTTGGCTCATATGCAACCAAAATTTTTGTTTCTTTTTATTTTTATATACAAAAGGGCCAAATAAAGACATAAAATAATTTTTATTTTTATTATATATCAAATTCCCCTTTCTGCCATTCTAGTCAAAAGTCTTGGCCTTCTCAATCTTTTCTTTCTGTAATAATAAACAAAAGCAGCAATTAATACAAATACAACTATTATCATAATAATCCAAGCATATCTTATGTAAGCTGGTGGCTTATAAACGTATAAAGTTAAAGATGAAACTTCAAGAAGAGCTTTTTCTAAATAATCACTAACTTTATTCAATTCTATTTCTGCATTATCAAAATCTTTATTCTCAAAATATTCTTTTGCTTTCTCAAAACTTTCTTTTGCTTGATTTAAATATTGCTCCGGCTTTTCAGTATTATATCCTTGTAGTTTTGCAGAAAATATTTGAGTCTCCACTTCTGAAATTAAAAACTCATAATTCAAAATCTTCTTTCTTAACATATCTTCTTTTGAAATCGGTTTTTTCAGTACTTCTATAGAAATTTTACCTTTTGCGCTAGTTTCATTTGTCACAACCTCAAACTCAAATGGATAAATTCCAGGATTTGTATTTGAGGAGGATTTTATCGTTATTAAGAAGAAGGAAGAGGAATTAGGTAATAACTTTTGAATCATTTTCGGATTTATTTCAAAATCTAAAAGAGTAGTTGTTGAGAATAAAAGTTTTATCTTTGTTAAAGTCTTTTCTCCAGTATTATTCACATTTATTGTAAATAAAGTCTTTTCCCCCTGAGTTAAATTAACTTTTTTTGGATAAGATATACTCATATTCGCAATTAGAGGTACGGGAGCAGGCTTAGAAGGTGGTGAAGGAGCTGGTGGTACTAATTCGTAAGTTATATTATAAACAGGAACTATTATAGTTGGGTAAACAACTTGGAAAGCCCCCCAAGTTTCAGTAACTTTTGTATCAAATTCTGCTTTAGCTTGGATATAATAAATTCCTGTATCAGAAGGAATAAACGAGGTTGAAAAACCCTTTCTCATACCAATTTTCACGATGGCTGGAGCGTCGTAATAATAAGCTAAAGGCTTGAGAGTACCATTTTCATAACCATAAACTTTAATTTCCATCTTCATTACTACATCTTCCGTCCCTGTATTTTCAAATTCCGCATAAATTTGTTGAATATCTGTTATATTGATTAGAGGTGAATAGGCAAGCAAAATTCTTCCATCAACTTTTTCTTTTATACTTACATTCATTCCAACTACATTAAAACCAGTAATTCTTAATCTTGAAATTTGAGAGATGAAGAAAAAAGAAAGAATGACTAAAAAAATGACTAAAAACTCTATTTTATGCATATTTATATATTAGCAATGAAAAAACAAAAATTAAAATTAAACCTAGAATAAAAAAGTAATTATAATTGTTCGTCTCTCCATTTTCAATTTTTTTATTAATCTTAACCTCTTCATTTATAATTTGTTTCTTTTCAAAATTAGAAAAATAAAGTTTTAATGAGATATTTCTTTCTTGAACTATAGAAATTTCATTGGATGGTAAATAAGCTTTTGCTGAAATTAAAATAGTATATTCATTTTTTTCTATATTTTTTGGTTTAACAAAAATTTTAACAGGTAAAGCTTTTATCAAACCATAAGGAAGATAAATATATTCTTTTCCTTCAAAAGGTTTTAAATTAATTTTTTTTGGATCAATAAAAATGAACCAATCCTTTGGTGCATTTTCTACATTTAAACTAACATTATACGATTCATTCCCACTATTCCAAAACAATATAACAAATTTTGCAGTTTCATTTTTTGAAATATTTACAGAGGGATTTTTAACAACCATACCAAAATTGAATGCGTGAACTAAATTAAAGATTAGAAAAAAAATGACAAAAGTTAAAATGAAAAGTTTAACCATATTCTACACCCTCTATATAAATTGTTCCATTATAATAGCCAGCATATACTGGCGGAACATCAATCCAGAACCAAAGTGTGACATTTGTATTTGGCGGAACATTTGATTTAATCAAAGAATAACTTTCATTCATTCTAAAATATCCATCATTAATATTACTACTTATATTGCTCCAGCTTAAGTTACCTACTTTTATTACTGAGTTATATGTTTCGTTAACTAAATTAGTACCTTTTATATAAAGATTCAAATTGCAACTACCAGGATTAACAGTTATATTATACTCATTATTTGAATTACCAAGAGCCGAATTATTGTAAGTATTTGGGTTTAAAATACCAAAACTAACAGAATTAAATGTTAAAGTAAAGTCAACCGTGCAAGGAAGAATTGATATTGTTGCATTATCTGTATGGTTTGATTCTACATATGAATAAGAAGAGTTAAACAGAACACCAATTTTCCATTCAGAGTTTATATTACCAGTTGCATTTATAGTCCAATTTAGATAACAGGTTTCTCCATCACTTAAAGGATTGTTTGGGCATTCTTTTGTAGCTAGAGCTGGAGATTCCTGAATGAAAAAAGGTTTATCTCCAAAAGTTGTGCTTATTGGAGTATCTGGATAAAGAGAAGAAGAATTATACCTCACAGTACCATTTACATAACCGCAATCTCCTCCTCTACAAGTTACACTTGTATTTACAATAAAGGTAGAATTTTGTAAAACATTTGTTATAACAGAAGGGTTTGGTTGTAACAAAGAAACTTCTAAATAAACTATATTGTAACCAATGTAAAATTGAACAAATTCTTCTTTCAGTGTAGCTTGATTTGAGTTTGCAGTAGAATTTAATCTAACTCTTACTTTATTATCAGAAGAAACATAATTAGTTGGGTTTGTTGTAACATTGCACCATATAGTGTAGTAATTGTTTGCATTTACAGAAATACTTTGACAAGGAGAAGAATCCCATAGTGAATTAGCAAAATCATAGATACTCATATTGAAAATCTTGCTTGCTGTAGAAGTGAAGTTTATAGAAACATTTATACTATTTAAAACTCCAGGATAACTAATTGTTGTATTATGTTCCACAGATAAACTATATGTATAAATAGTAGTTGTATACGCAACTCTTACCTCAACAAAATCAATTCTTACTCCTTCTCCACTATCTACATTTTTTCCTTGGCAAGACAAAACTAATTGTTTATTACTATCAATATAATTGCTAAATCCAGAAGTATAATTTTGTGTATAAACAGCATCAGAAGTTGTTAAAGATGCAAAAGAATCCCATGTTTGAGTTTCGAAATTTGCTATATAGCATTCTGCTCCTTCTCCACTCCCATAGATTCCATAACCTTCTAATGCAATATAAATCCATTGAATGTCATTGACATTTTCATTTATCGTAAAATTAAATCTCCAGAAGGGCTCTAATTGGGTGGAAGTTGCTAAACAATCAGTATATTGATCGTTTGAAGTTTGTAAATTCGCATATTCGGTAGAATTAGCTTCTGTACCTCCCCAATTATTACTCCAAGCTGGTGGTGTAGATCCTTGAGCAGAAGGGTCTTTAAAAGCTTTGTTATTTGTTGTATCTGTAAAATTATAATAAGATATCAATTCAACAACTGTACCTTTTGGGACTTCTGTAATGTCCCACGTTAAACCATCGGCATTAAAATTTAATCTTGCATCAATTTCTGTTTGAATTATAGTTGAAGCATTTCCAGTTATGTTGGTAGAAGAGGTTTGATTAAATTGTAATGCTCCTGCTTGGTTAAAAGCATATTTAACATCATCACCAA
>CAZWBF010000024.1:0-7797 GCA_964632185.1 uncultured archaeon | reverse complement strand
AAGAAATTGCTATATAATCGATGCAAGGTTCATTAAGCCAATTGATATAAAAGTTCTAGTCCCTTCCAAACATTTAATTTTTGAGTCTGCAGATAATATAAACAGAAAGATGTATTCTTTATTGCATAAACTAATTTCAAAACATAAAACAACTTTAGTTTTTACTAATACAAGAAGTGGTGCAGAAAGAGTTCATTTTCACTTGAAGAAAATGTTTCCTAGCAAATATTTAGATGGGACAACTGGAGTTCATCATTCAAGCATTTCAAGAGATATAAGGTTTGAAGTTGAAGAAAAAATGAAGAAAGGAAGACTTAAATGCGCAATTTCAAGTACATCTTTAGAGTTAGGCATTGATATTGGTTATATCGATTTGGTTTGCCAAATAGGTAGTCCAAAATCTGTTTCAAGATTAGTGCAAAGGGTTGGAAGAAGTGGGCACAAATTGCATGAAATTTCAAAAGGTAGAATAATTTGTTTGGATAGAGATGATTTAATCGAATGCTTGGTAATGGCAAAAAAATGTTATGAGTATTGGTTAGATAGATTTTCCATGCCAAAAAATTGTTTGGATGTTTTAGCTCAACATTTGCTTGGAATGGCTATAGAAAAAAAGTGGAACGTTTTTGAAGCTTTTAATTTAGTTAAACAAGCATATCCATTCAAAGATTTAAGTTTTGAAATTTTTGAAAAAGTGCTAAATTATTTGGCTGGTAATTATCACACTTTAGAAGATTACTCAGTTTATGGAAAAATTTGGTATGATGCAAACAATCAAATGTTTGGAAGAAGGGGAAAATATGCTAGAGTAATTTATACTTTAAATATTGGGACTATACCAGATGAAATAAAAATTAAAGTAAAGGATTTGAACGGAAAGTTTATAGGATTTATAGAAGAAGGTTTTTTAGAGAGATTATCTAAGGGCGATATTTTTGTTTTGGGAGGAAAAACTTATGAGTTTGTTAAAGCTAGGAAAAATGTAGCATATGTTTTACCAGTAAAAGAAAGAAGGCCGACTATACCAAGTTGGTTTTCAGAGCAATTACCTTTAAACTTTGATTTAGCAATAGAGATTGCAAAATTTAGAAATAGAATTCTTAAGCTTATTGAAAAGAAGAAAAAGAGTGAAGTGATAAAATATTTGCAAAAGAAATATTTGGCTAATAGAGATGTTGCAGAAATAATTTATGATTATTTACTTCTTGAACTAAAATTTTTGAAAAAGTTTGGAATAAGAAATTATCCAAGCGATAAAGTAATTCTTGTTGAAAATGTTGTGGAAGAAGATACACAAAACATAGTTTTTCATACTTTATTTGGAAGAAGAGTTAATGATACTTTAAGTAGAGCCTATGGATATGTTTTAATGAAAAAAGTTGGTAGAAGTATAGGAATAGCTATAAATGATAATGGGTTTATTTTATCCATTCCATTTGAGATAGAGAACTATAAACCCTCTACTTGGATTAGTATAAGGAGATTAAAAAGAAAGAAAGAATTGGTTTCTCCCAAAGAAATTGTAAAATTAATATCTTCAAAGAATTTAGAAAAAATTTTGAAAAAGGCTATTTTGAATACCGAACTAATGAAAAGAAAATTCAGACATAATGCAGTTAGGTCTTTAATGGTTTTAAGAAATTATAAGGGGCATGAAATAAGAGTTGAAAAACAGCAAATGAATGCTGAGAGGTTAATAAAAGTTGTCAAAAAGATTGAAAAATTTCCAATATTAGAAGAAACGTTTAGAGAAATTTTGGAAGATTTTATGGATGTGGAAAATTCAAAGAAAATTCTTCAAGAGATAGAAAAGGGTAAGATAAAATTTGAGTTTTTGCCAGAAGCAAATGTTCCTTCTCCATTTGCCCATAATCTATTTGTTATAAATGAGAGTGATGTTGTTTTAATGGAAGATAGAAAAAAATTGCTTTTGAAATTACATAAAAAAATAATAGAAAAGTTAGCATGAAATTATCTTCTGATTGTTATTCCTCCAGCTTCTCTTACTCTTTCAGCAATTTGAGTTGTCTTTTGAATTTCTCTTACTCTTTCAGCAATTTGTGCTCTTTTTACAAGAAAACACTTTTCTGTAATTTCAACTTTTAATCTTTTAGCTTCATGATATGCTTTTTCTCTTATAGCTTCTCTAAGCTTCTCTAATAATGCTGTACATTCATTTTTCCTTTTTGGAAGTAAAGGAACTTTACTTATCATTGCTTCGACATTTCTTTCTTCCCTTTCCCTAACTTTATCTCCACTTTCTTCTTCCTCTTCTATATCTTCTTTTATCAATTCTCTTCTAACATCTCTATTTTCCCACTTTAATAACCTTACTTCATGTTTAATCTGTGATAAGTATTTGAGTGCTTGCACAGCTTTATTATTTTCTATTGCTTGTAAACATTCATTTTTCAAACTTGAAATTAAATTATATCTTGCTATTGCAACACTAGTATTAATTTCTTCTACTGTTGAATTTGCTTCATCATACCAATATTTACATCTATCTTCAATATTTTCTCTCAATTTTGCTAATTTTTCTTTAATAACCTCCAATCTTTTTCTATGCAATTCTCTCAATCTTTCTATTCTCTCTCTAACTTCTCTAACAATTTTTCTATTAACTTCAAAATGTTTTCCTGTTACCCAAATTACAGGAGTTGTTTGATTAATACCTTCTTCAATTAAGGCATTGTAAATTTTTTCTGCAAGAAATGGTTTTCCTGTAACCAAAATTTTTGATATATTTCCTTTTCCTAAAATTTCTTTAACTTTTTCAACTATGTCGTCAATTTCATTTTCGCTAAAGACAAGTAAAGAAACTCCTTTTGGAACTGCTCTAACAACTAATCCTTCTTGCCAATTTGCAACTGCAGAAATAACCAAAGGTTTTTCTTCTGTAAAACGATTCTCCAATTCTCTTTCCATCTTTTCTTTAATTTCTTCAGGTTCACCTGAAACCCATTCATATTCTATGCCTAGAGAAGCTAATTGTTCAAATACTTTGTTACCAACATTTCCAAATACCTTTACCTTGCTAACATTTAATGTTTTTAAAGTATCTTCGATTTCATATGACAAATGATTTTTTTGAATTAGTAATAATGGAGCTTCCTGGGCTTGAGCTTCTTCAGCAGCTAAAGATATCATTGTTGAAACACTTAAATTAACATTTGGAGAGTCTGGTAAATCCCAAACTAAAACTGCTTCTTCACTTCCTTCTGGCCAAAAATATTTTGCAACTTCTGCAGAAGTTCCATATCTTGTCATTCCCCAAATTCTTGTTACATTATACTTAGCACTTAATTCGTTCTCAATTTCTGGACTTATAACTGCGGGTCCACCAATTATGTAAATTGTTGTTGGATTTATTTCACTTATTTCATTCAAAATTTCAGCTGGAATTTTATCTTTTTCTACGAAAAATATTTCACTACCTGTTTTTGATGCTGCAACACTTCCCACTGCAAAGTCTGCATAGCTTATGTTTGTTGCTATTATTACTTCTTGAGCGATAGCTAGATTTGTTAATGCAAAGAGTGAAAGTAGCAACATTAAAAGTTTTTTCATATTTCTTATTTTTTGTTTGTTTTAAATATTTTTTTCAAACAAGCCTTTATGAAACCCTTAAATAAAGGATTAGGTTTTAATGGATAAGAAGTAAATTCTGGATGGAATTGTGTTCCTAGCATAAATGGGTGATTTTGTATTTCACCAATTTGCATAATTTTCCTATCTAGAGTTGTGCCTGAAAAAACCAAACCATTCTTTTCTAATATCTTTACATATCTTGGATTAATTTCATATCTATGTCTAAACCTTTCTATCACAATTTCCTTCTTATAAAGATTAAAAGCTATTGTATTTTTCTTTATTCTTACTTTTTGCCCACCTAATCGCATAGTTGCCCCATATCCTTTCTTTTTCAAAATTTCCTTTTGCCAAGGTAAAAGGTCAACAACAGGATGAGGAGTCTTTTCATTTATTTCAGTTGAATGTGCTTTCTTTAAGTTGCAAACGTTTCTAGCAAATTCTACAACCATTAATTGGAAGCCGAAGCATAAACCTAAATATGGTATGTTATTTTTTCTAGCATATTCTATAGCTAAAATTTTTCCTTCTGTGCCTATTTTTCCAAAGCCGCCTGGAACTATAATTCCATCTACTTCATTTAATATTTTAAGCTTTCTCTTACTTTTTTCAAATTGTTTAGAATCTATGAATCTAATTTTCGGCTTAGCTTTGTTAGCTACGGCTGCATGCTTTACAGCTTCTATAACAGAAATATAGGAATCTGGTAATTCATAATTTCCTATGTCAAAATATTTTCCAACAATCCCAACTTTAACGATTTTATTTGACTTTTCTAGTATATTAACAAATTCTTTCCATTTTTTCAAATCAGATTTTCTTGTTCTTACTCCAAATTTTTTAAGAATTTTATCTCCAAATTTTTGCTTCTCAAAAATCAAAGGAATTTTATAAATATTTTTGACATCAGGATTAGAAATTATAGAATCTTTACTTACGTTACAAAATAACGCTATTTTCTCCTTTCTAACTTCATCAATCCTTTCTTCTCCTCTACAAATTATGAAATCTGGTTGAATTCCAATTTCTCTTAAAGCTCTTACTGAGTGCTGCGTCGGCTTAGTTTTCATTTCTCCTAAAGATTTAGGAACAGGTAGATAACTAACATGAACAAAAACAACTTTATCACCTTCCAATTTCATTTGTCTAATAGCTTCTAGAAATGGAATATTTTCATAATCTCCAACTACACCACCAATCTCAACCAAAACAAAATCTACTTTCTCTTTTCTAGCAACTTCTCTTATCCTTCTTTTAATTTCGTTTGTAATATGTGGAATGATTTGAACAGTTTTCCCTAAATATTCTCCATTCCTTTCCTTTTTTATAACTTTCCAATAAACTTGGCCAGTAGTGATATTATTTTCTTTACTAATCTTTCTATGCAAAAATCTTTCATAATGCCCTAAATCTTCATCAATTTCTCCACCATCTTCAGTAACCCATACTTCTCCATGTTCAGTTGGCCTTAAAGTTCCAGCATCAACATTTAAATAAGGGTCTATCTTTATTGCAGTGACTTTAAAACCTTTTGATTGAAGAACTTTTCCGATAGAAGCTGTTGTAATTCCTTTGCCCAAACCACTTATAACTCCACCAGTAATAAAGATATAACCTACCATAAAAGAAAAAAGGAAGGAAAGATATAAAACTTTAATCAAAAAGACAATTAGAGATTATGAGAATTCTTGATGGGATTGAGATAGTAAATGGATATAGAGCAATTTTTATTAAAAAGTTAAATACAATAGCAATTTCAGATTTGCAGTTAGGTCATGAGCTATATTTAGCTGAAGAAAAAGGAGTTTTCATTCCCCAATTCCAATTAAAAGAAATGAAGAGAGATTTAAGTAAAATTTTTGAAATAGTAAAAGCGAAAAAACTTATAATAAATGGAGATTTTAAGCACGAATTTGGAGAAGCAAGTAGGCAAGAATGGAGAGAAGTAAAAGATTTTGTTGAATTTGCAAAAAGAAAATTTAAAGAAATAATTTTAGTTAGGGGTAATCACGACAATTATTTGTTAACTATAGCTTCTCATATTGGTCTTAAGGTTTATGATCCTTTCTATTTTGAAAAAGGAATTCTTTTTACCCATGGCCATAAAAAAATTGAATATCCAGAAAATGTTGAAGTTGTAATAATTGGGCATGAACAGCCAGCTTTATTACTTAAAGAAAAATTTGATAAAATAAAAGTTCCTTGCTTACTTTATGGAAAAATGAAAGATGGAAAAAGAATAATATGTTTACCTGCTTTTTCTCCGTTAGCAAGTGGAAGTGAAATAAATGCAATTTCAAAAGAAGATATTTTGTCACCAATTCTAAGGGAAGAAGTTGATGTAGAAGAGCTAATACCAATTGCAATTTCAAAAGAAATAGGAACTTTAAAATTTCCAAAAATCAAAAAATTGATAATAAGTTAAAGTTTGTAAAAATTATTATGGAAAAAAGTCTAAAATATAGAACTTCAAGAATTTCATTTTTAGGAAATTATATACTTGCAACTATTATCTTAATTCTTTTATTGTTAGTATTTCCCTCATTACAAATATATGAAAATTATATTCACTATTTCTTATTTTTTGGTACAATAATTTTTGTTGCAGCATTAATTAATGAGCCAGAGATAAAAAAGTACTTTACAACTTATTTTGTGTCAAATAATGAGGTTGCAAGAATTAGAGGAATAATAAGAAAAAATAAAGTTTCAGTGCCTCATGCAAATATAACATCAGTTAATTTTTCAAAAGGAATTTTAGGTAGAATTTTTAATTTTGGTGATGTGATAATTAACTCATCGTCTGCAACCATAAAGATGGAGGGAGTTAGAAATCCAGAAGAAATAGTAAGAATAATCGAAAATAAGATTTCTTTAGTAACAAGAGCGGAAAGAAAATCTGTAAAAACTCCAACCAGAGAGAGAAAAAGGAAAAGTAAAAAAGAAGAGGAAAGTGATGCTAAATTATGAAAAAGGTTTATGTGGAAGTTTATGGTTGTTCTTCAAATCAAGGAGATTATGAAATTGCATTAGGTTTACTAAAAAAAGCAAATTATGAAATTGTGAATGAAAAAGATTCTGATATAAATATAATTTTTACATGTTCTGTAAAAACACCAACTATAAACAAAATTTTGTATAGAATTAAAGAACTTACAAAAACTAGAAAACCATTAGTTATTGCTGGATGTTTGCCTTTAACTAGAAAAAGATTAATAGAGAAAATAAATAAAAACGCAAGTTTAATTTCTCCAGATAATGTGGATGGAATAGTAAAAGTTGTAAAAGAAACTTTGAATGAAAAGAAAGTTGAATTGCTAGATGAAAAGAGAAAGCCTAAAGTAAATTTACCAAGATGTAGAAAAAATCCATTGATAGGAATAGTTCATATTGGAAGGGGTTGTTTATCTAATTGCAGTTATTGTAATGAACCATACAGAGGAAAACTATTTAGTTATTCAATAAAAGAGATTGTAAAAGAAGTAAAAAATGCTTTAAATGATGGATGTAAGGAAATATGGTTAACAAGTTTAGATACAGGTTGTTATGGTTTTGATATAAATACAAATTTGAACGAATTGCTTGAAAAAATATGTAAGCTAAAGAAAAAATTTTTTGTGAGAATAGGAATGATGAATCCAAAATATTTGGAAATAATCGGAAAAGATTTAATGAAAATAGTAGAAAATGAAAAAATTTTCAAATTTTTACATTTACCTTTGCAATCAGGAAGTAATAAAATGTTGAAAATTATGAATAGGGGTTATAAAGTTGAAAATTTTGTTAGATATGTAAAAAAGATTAGAAAAAAGTTCCCATTTCTAACTTTATCAACTGATCTTATAGTTGGGCATCCTGGAGAAGAGGATAAGGATTTTAAGAAAAGTTTGAAAATTATTAAGGAAATAGAGGCTGATATAGTGAATGTTTCAAAGTTTGGTGCACATCCAAGTACTTTAGCGGTAAAAATGGAAAAAATATCTAATGAGGTTATAAAGAGAAGGAGTAAAATTCTTTCTGAAATAGTGAAAAAAGTTTCTTTAAAAAGAAATAAAAAATGGATTGGATGGGAGGGAGAAGCTCTGATTGATGAAATTGGAAAAAACAATACTTTGGTTGCAAGAAATTTCGCTTATAAACCAATTGTTTTAAAAGCTGATAAAAAACTTTTCGGAAAATTTGTTAAGGTAAAAATTAAGAATGCTA
>CAZWBF010000023.1:0-9938 GCA_964632185.1 uncultured archaeon | reverse complement strand
TTACTTCCTCATATAACTTTTTTACCTGCTTAGAAGCCTTTCCTATGACAAAAGTTCTTGTCATATCAAACCAATATCCACTCTTTATTCTCGGAAAAAGATCTATGACTATTGGCCTGTTCACAGCAATTTTTTCATCTTTGCCGAAATAATGTGGATTAAACGCTTTTTTACCAACCGCAACTACCATACCTTCAGGATAAGAAATTTCCGGTAATTTTTCTATAGAAAATTGCTTTATTGCAACTTTTAATTTGCTTGCGGTCAGATACTTATTTTTATAAATCAATTTTCCATTTTTAATTTTGCAGCTCGAAAGGAATTCTATTAAATTTCCAAAGACTTTTTTCGTTATTTTTCCTGCTTTTTCTATTTCCTCTATTTCATATTTATCCTTCGTTTTCCTTAAAATATCGAAAAGGGTTGGAGAACTTTCATGATGAATAGAATAACCTTTATTTTCCAATTCTCTAACAAACTTTAAAAATCGTGGAGCATTAACCTCTCCATAAATTCCAATCTTTCCCTCAATTCCAAGTTCTTTCAAGACTTTTTCATAGAAAATTATATTTGTATTTTTTCCATATTTTTTCAGAAGCTCGTAATAACCTAAATCTTGAAAAGTTTTAACTTTTTTTACCCTTCCTTCTTTTGCATTTTCTAGATCGATATTACTTACAATTAAAACTTCTTCACCATTAACCTTCTTTATATACATACCTCCTCTAGGTAAAGTGCAGCGAGTAACATAAAGAAATTCAGGACTTGCAAAACTAGATTTTCCAGAAACAATTATTCCATCCAAATTCCTTTTTTCCATCTCTTTATCCAAATCTTTTATCATAATCTTTTTTTATTTTCAAAAAGTTAAAACGATTTACAAATAGATTTAAAAATTAATTAGTATAATGAATTTTATGGTAAAGGTTGATTTGCAAAAAAAATTGGCTGCAAAAATTTTGAAAGTTGGGGAAAGTAGGGTTTGGTTAGATCCAGAGCATTTAAAAGATATAAAAAATGCTATTACTAGAGCAGATATAAGAAGGTTAATTTTAAAAGGATGGATAAAGGCTTTGCCTGAAAAAGTTAAGATGAAGAAAGAGAGAAGGAAGAAAAGAAATGTTGGAAAGAGGAAAGGTAAAAAGCATTCTATAGTACCTAAAAAAAGAGTTTGGATAAATAGAGTAAGACCTCAAAGAAGATTGATAAAAGAATTGAAAGAACAAAAGAAAATTTCTTCTGCAGATTATAGAAAGTTGTATAGACTAGTTAAGAGCGGTATGTTTAGAAGTAGAGCACATTTACTTCTATATGCGAAACAAAGAGGGATGATAAAAGAATAAGAAAGTTTAAATTTTTTAATTCACTTAACACAAAGTATTAGTATGCCGAAGCTATCACCAACCTACAAAATGCAGTTTAGAAGAAGGAGAGAAGGAAAAACGAATTATAAGAGAAGATTAAAACTTTTGCTATCGAAAAAAGTTAGGTTAGTTGTAAGAAGAAGTTTGAAGTATATAGTTGCGCAATTAATAAAATTTGATGAAGGAAGAAGTGATAGAGTTATAGCTTCTGCAACCAGCAAAGAATTGAAAAAGTTTGGGTGGAAATACGCTTGTGATAATTTACCGTCTGCATACTTAACAGGTCTACTAATAGGAAAAAGAGCGATAGAAAAAGGTATAGAAGAAGCTATTTTAGATATAGGGCTTTATACATCTACAAAAGGGGCAAGAATTTATGCTGTTGCAAAAGGAGCAATAGATGCTGGCTTAAAAATACCTATAAGTGAAGAAGTTATTCCAAGTGAAGAAAGAATTAAAGGAAAGCATATTGCAGATTTCTTACCAAAATTTAAAGATATAACTCAAGATTTTGAAAAAATAAAAAATAATATATTAGGTGGTTAAATGGAAGAGAAAGTTGAGGAAAAAAAAGAAGAAGTGAAGAATGAAGAAATAGAAGGAAAGTCAGAAGAAGAGGAAATAGTTGAGGTGGGAGAGGTAAAGAAAGAAGAGGTTTGGATACCAAAGACTAGGTTAGGAAAAGAAGTTTTGGAAGGAAAAATTAAAAGTATAGATGAAATATTTGAAAGGGGAGAAAGAGTTTTAGAATATGAAATTATTGATATGCTTTTGCCTGATTTAAAAGTTGAGTATATCTTAATTGGTGGTAGAGTAGGTAAGGGAGGAGGGCAACAAAGAATTCCAATAAGAATTACTGCAAAAATCACAAAATCTGGAAGAAGATTTCATTATTCTGCATTTGCAATAGTTGGAAATGAAGATGGTTATATTGGAATTGGAAAGGGAAGGAGTAATGAGCCTAGGTTAGCAATGGAAAAGGCTGTAAATAGAGCTAAATTAAATATAATAAAAATTTTGAGAGGGTGTGGAAGTTGGGAATGTAAATGCAATGAAGAGCATTCTATTCCTTATAAAGTTGAAGGGAAGAGCGGTTCGGTAAGAGTGATTTTAATGCCAGCCCCTAAAGGGGTAGGCTTAGTTTGCAGCGAAGAAATGAAAAAAATTTTAAAGCTGGCTGGAATAAAAGATATCTGGGTAAAAACTTTTGGAAATTCACAAATGTATTCTAATCTTATAATGGCATGTTTCAACGCTTTAAGAAAATTGTATGTGTATAAAAGGTGAAAAAATGTTTGCAGTTATTAGAATTAGAGGGAGGGTTGGTGTAAGAAGGGAAATAGAAGATACTCTTAAATTGTTAAGATTAAATAGGATTAATAATTGCGTATTGGTAGAAAATTCTCCATCATTTCTAGGAATGTTGGAAAAAGCAAAAGATTTCATAACTTGGGGAGAAATAAATAAAGAAACTTTAATAGAGCTTTTGAAAAAAAGGTTAAGGTTAAAGGGGAATAAAAGAGTGAGTGAAGAAGATTTGAAAAAAGTTGGAATAAATTCATTTGAAGAGCTAGCAGATGCTTTATTAAGTGGTAAAAAGTTAAAAGAATTTGAAATTTTTAATCCAGTCTTTAAGTTAACACCTCCTAAGCATGGTTTTAAAAGTGTGAAAGAGCATTGGCCAAAAGGAGATTTAGGTTATAGAAAAGAAGCAATAAACGAATTATTGAAAAGAATGATTTAATTAGAAATTAAAAAGTTTAAAAATAATAATTAACTTTATCTTTATTATTTATGTGATTTCATGGTAGTAAGGATTAAGAAAAAGAGGAGAAGAGGGGAAAGAACTTACCATGGTAGTCATAAAAAGAGAAGAGGGAAAGGGTCGAAAGGAGGTAGTGGAAAAGCTGGATTGCATAAGCATAAATGGAGCTATACAGTAAAATATGAACCAGATCACTTTGGAAAAAGAGGGTTTACATCTGTAAAGAAAAAGTATTATGTGGAAAAGGCAATTAATATTGGAGAATTGAATGAATTAATTTCCAAACTTGAAAAAGAGAATAAATTGAGTGTTGAAAATGGAAAAATAAAAATTAATTTGGAAGAATTTGGATATGATAAAATTTTAGGCAGAGGAAAAATAGATAGAGCAATAATAGTTGAAGTTAAAAAAGTTTCAAAATCAGCAAAAGAAAAGATTGAAGAAAAAGGTGGGGAAATAAAATTGGTGGGATAAATGTTTAGTATTTATGATTTGATAACTTATTTACCTACTGTAGCAAAACCTACTTTTAGGCCAAGTTTTAACTCCAAGCTTAAATGGACATTCTTGGCTTTGTCAATTTATTTTTTACTTGGCCTAATTCCAATTTATGGTGTTCATCCGATTGCTCTTGAAAGATTCAAGTTTTTCGAGCTTGTGCTTGGTGCAAAATTCGGAACTTTAACAACCTTAGGAATTGGTCCAATTGTTACAAGCGGAATAATACTTCAATTATTGGTGGGTTCAAAAATAATTGATTGGAAGTTGGATGAAGAAGAAGATAGAAAAAAGTTTCAAGCGTGGAGTAAAACTTTGGCATTCCTTTTTGTTCTTTTAGAAGCTATCGGTATGGTTTTAGGTGGTGTATTACCAGTATATGGTGGAATAGGAGTTCTTTCAGCAGTTATTTTGCAATTAGCCATAGGTGGAATTCTTATAATTTTGCTTGATGAATTAGTTTCAAAATGGGGAATGGGTTCTGGCATTAGTTTATTCATAGTTGCTGGAGTTGCAAGTTCTCTTTTCATTTCTCTATTTTCTCCTTTTGCTGTCTATCAATATAGCGTTAATGGCAGAATTGTTACAAAAGTTGGTTTGCCAAGTTTTGAAAATCCACCTGCAGGTTATCTATGGAAAAGCATTTTTAGTTTAGTTAAAGGAGATATTTCTTCATTTTTAATGTATTTTCTTCCCATAATCTCAACATTTTTAATATTTCTTTTTGTTTGCTACATTCAGCTTGTAGGTGTAGAAATTCCTTTATCTTTTGCAAGTTTAAGAGGTTTTGGGAGGTCCTGGGAACTAAAATTAATGTATACAAATGTCATACCATTAATCTTAGCTTCAGCTCTAATTGCAAATCTGCAACTAGTTTCGAATATGGCTAAGTCTAGCGAGTTTAATAGCGTAATTTTCTTTCTATCTCCTCCTCAAAACTTTTTGCAACAACTAGTTTCTGGCATAATAATTCCAATTGAAGTTCTAAGGGCAATAACTTATACTATTTTTATTACAATACTTGCAACAATTTTCTCTTATATATGGGTATTGACTTCAGGAATGGATGCTAGAAGTGTTGCTGAGCAATTAGAAAGTTTTGGAATGCAAATTCCTGGATTTAGAATGAGAAGTCAGATTATGGAAAATGTTTTAGATAAATACATTCCTTCCTTAGCAATTTGGAGTGGTATACTTATTGGTTTGCTTGCTTCCATGGCAAACTTGCTTGGAACTATTGGCAGAGGAACAGGAATCCTTTTAGCAGTAATGATAATATATAATTATTATGAGATAATGAAAAGGGAAATGAAAGAAAGTGAAGCACCTTCATATATAAAAAGATTTTTAGGTGAATAATAATGATTATGGAAGCTTTGATAGGAATAATAGATGCTTTGCTCTTACCTTTAAGTATTTTTAAATCTCATATAGTCATCTTTATTATTGCCGCTTCTTTAACTCTAGTAGCTAATTCTTTGAATAAATTATTTTTGAGAAAGATGAAATTCAAAGATATAAAGGAAAGGATTGCTTTATTAAGAGAAAAAATAAATCTAGCGGAAAAGAAGAATAAACCAGAAGAAATAAAAAAAGTTTTTGACGAATTTATGAAGGTTAATAAAGAATTTTTAAGAATTAGTTTGTTAGCAACTTTTATTTCTTTGCCAATCGTGTTAATTTTCTTTCCATGGTTTTCAGCTAGGTTTTCAGGTAAGGTAGTAGCGGTTCTACCATTCTCCTTACCTTTTATAGGAAATTCGCTAAACTGGATAATTTGGTATATTCTTGTTTCTCTCGCAGTTAGCTGGCTATTAAAATCATTTTTTGGTGATTAAATGAAAGTGAAAATAAAAAGAAAGACACCTACTGGAAAAATAAAAATTGTGAAGAGAAGGAAAAAGCCAAAAATTGCAAAATGTGCAATTTGTAAATCTCCTTTGCATGTTCCAAGGGAAATTCCATCTAAATTGAGAAAATTGAGTTTAAGTGAAAAAAGACCAAATAGACCTTATGGAGGCTATCTATGCTCAAAATGTATGAGAGAAATTATGAAAGAAAGGGCGAGGAGAATAAAATGATCGAAGTAGGAAGAGTTTGTGTCAAATTGAGTGGAAGAGAAGCTGGAAAAATATGTGTTGTTACGAAAAAAATAGATAAAACATTCGTTGAAGTAACTGGCCCAAGAAATTTAACAGGAGTTAAGAGAAGAAGATGCAATATAATGCATCTTGAGCCAACAAAATATTTACTAAAAATAAAAGAAGGGGCAAGTGATGAAGAAATAATTAAAGTTATGAAAAAAGAAAATCTGATTAAAAAGTTTAATTTGAAGTTCAAGAAAATAGAGAAGAAGGAAATGGTTAAGAAAGAAAAAGCCAAAAAAAGTGAGAAAAAGAAGAAAAAAAGTGAAAAGTAGGGAAAGCTTTTTAAAATTTTCTAAGAAGGAATAAATCTTTTTTTAATCATTTTTTTAATTATGAGAAAATTAGTAATCTTAGCATTAGCATTTTTCTTGTTAATGCCTTTGGCATCAGCAAAGTTTGAAGTTTCAGTATTAGCTTCACCAAAAGAATGGGTCTATAATTCGACTGAAAAAGTTGGAGTAGTTGTAATAAATGATGAAAGTTCAACAGAGAATTTGACAATGTTGGAAATTTTGGTACCAACTGAAAACCAAACTCCACTATATTCAATCAAAGATGATTTCACATTACCACCAGCATGGACTTATTCCCTTTCATATAGAGAAGGAAAAGTTTACAAAATAACGTTTATAAGCTCTAAAGGTTTGGAACCAGGCAAAGATACAGTATTTTTAATGAATTCCGTTACCTCCCCAAAAATAGGAGAGTATAGATGGAAATGGAAAGCAACTAGTTCTGAAAATAAGAGCATTAGTGGAAATTTAACCACATATTCAACTTTCGGTAAACTAAAAGAATTCAAATTAAAAAATGTTCCTGAAGAGGTAAGAGCAAAAGAATCTTTTGAAGTTACGATTACAGCTTATGATGAATTTGGAAATATAAAAGAAGATTATGAAGGAAAGATCACAATTACTTCTTCAGATAAAAAAGCTCTATTTCCACAAACTTATCAGTTTAAAGCAGAGGATAAAGGAGTAGCTAAAATTAAGTTTGCGTATAGAACAACAGGTGAACAATACTTTTCAATAGTTGATGAAAAAGAGAAAGTTTCAGCTACTTCACTAAAAACTTTAGTTTTACCAGCTATTCCTTTGAAGTTGAGTATAAAGATAAATAACGATGTTTTATCTACAACTTCAAAATTTGTTAACTTAACTTTGTATGCAGAAGGCGCAAAAGAATGTAAATATAGTAATGACGGAGTGATATGGACAGATTACGAGCCATATTCTGAAACAAAGCAATGGGAATTGATTGAAGGGGAAGGAACTAGAATAGTTTATTATCAATGTAGAAATGAAGAGGGAGAATCACAAATAGTTTATGACACAATTGAATTAAAAGCTAGAGTAAGTCCATTTTCTACTATTTCCGCTTATCTAGCTTTAATTCTCTCAGTAATTGCGATAATAATCTCAATTAGAAGGCCAAGATTGACTAGAAAAAAAGAAGAATAAAGCAGTTTAAATAAAATTTATGTGGTTAATAAAAACAGAAGAAGAAACTAATGAAGAATTTGGGAAAAGGCCAGAAGAAAGAAGTGTAGAAGAGTTAATAGAAAATTCAGTAATAATCGTTGATAAGCATAAGGGACCGACAAGTCATCAAATTTCTTACTGGGTAAAAGAAATTTTTTCAGTTAAAAAGGCCGGTCACGCAGGTACTCTAGAATAACGGAGAAATCCTGCTGTGACTGGTGTATTACCAGTAGCTTTGCAAAATGCAACAAAAGTAATGCCAGCACTCATGCATTTAAATAAAGAATATGTTGGAATAATGTACTTACATAAAGATATGCCAATAGAAATTGTTAGAGAAGTTTCCTTAAAATTTGTTGGAAAGATAAAGCAAGTACCTCCTGTAAGGTCTGCAGTTAAAAGAGTAGCTAGAGAAAAAACAATTTATTTTTTCGATATTTTGGAAAAGGATGGAAAAAATGTTTTGTTTCATGTTGGTTGTGAAGCTGGTGTTTATATTAGGAAGTTAATTTGGGATATGGGCTTAAAAATTGGTTGCAAAGCTCATATGAAAGAATTGAGAAGAATAAAAGTTGGCAATTTTTCAGAAGATGATGCACATCCTTTAGTTAAGATAAAAGATGCATATGAATTTTGGAAAGAAAATGGAAATGAAAAAGAACTGAGGAAAATTTTAATTCCGGTTGAAGATGCTGTTACGCATTTAAAAAAAGTATTTGTAAAAGATTCTGCTGTTTATCCGATAACTAATGGTGCTCCTCTCTATGTTGGAGGAATAACAAGAATCCAAAGGGGAATTAAACCTGGAGAATTAATTGGAATTTTCAGCTTGAAGGGCGAATTAATCGCTTTAGCTATTGCCAAGATGAGTAGCGAGGAAATGTATGAAAGAAAAAGGGGAATAGCTGCAAGAACAGATAGAGTAATAATGAAAAAGGGAACTTATCCAGATTTTAGAAAACTCTAATTTTTTATTGATTAAAATTAACTTCAGATTATGGAATTAGCAGAAGGAAAGTATTTAGTAAGAATTGCAAGAAAGGCAGTTGAACATTATTTAAAGAATAAAAAAGTTTTAGAAGTTCCAAAAGATGTACCAGAAAAATTAATGGAAAGAAAAGGGGTTTTTGTAACTGTTAAAAAAAATAAAGAGTTGAGGGGTTGCATAGGTTTTCCTTTACCAATAAAGCCTTTAATTCTTGCAACAATTGAAGCAAGTGTAGAAGCAGCGTTTTTTGACCCAAGATTTTTTCCTTTACAAAAAAATGAATTGAATGAAATAACATTTGAAATAAGCGTTTTAACAGATCCTAAAATTTTAGTTGTTGATGATCCAAAAAAATATTTGAAAAAAATAAAAATAGGGAGAGATGGATTAATCATTCAAAGAAATTTTAATTCCGGCTTATTATTGCCACAAGTTCCTGTTGAACTTAATTGGAATGTAAAGGAATTTTTGGAGCAAGCTTGCTTAAAAGCTGGTTTAAGTATAGATGCCTGGTTAGATAAAGAAACCAAGGTATATACTTTTCAAGCTGAGATTTTTAAAGAAGTTAAACCAAGAGGTAAAGTAGTAAAGGTTAAATTATAATTTATTTCTATCTCCAAATTTAAATATGGAAATTTTTTGGAGAATTATAACTGAATTTGGAAATTTATTTTTTTGGATAATAATTTCTTTCCTAACTATTTACCTTTACCCATTTTTGCCAAGAAAAATGAAAAAAATTGACTGGGTTTTTAAACTTTTACTTCTTTCAGTTTTACTTTCTTACTCTGTAACTTTTACATTAAAAAATATTTTCAAAATTCCGAGACCCTGCTTAGGTAAAAGTTTTTGCCCTACTTCTTATTCATTTCCAAGTGGTCATTCAACGATAATTTTTTCAGCCATAACAGCGATCTTTCTTAAATTCAAAAAGAAAAAATTCTTAACTCTATATCTCCTTGCACTTTTAGTCGCTTATTCCAGAATTGCTTTGAATGTACATACTTTTCATGACATAATTGGAGGTGCTTTAGTAGGAATAGCCTGCTCTTTCATCATATACAAGTTTCAAATAAAAATTGAGAAAATAAAATTTGACAATCTTATAAGGAGAAAGTTATTTCACCTATCATTTTTTGTACTTTTTTCCATCCAAAATTTAATTCCATTGGTTTTTATACAGATTTTATTCCTATTAACTACCATCTCTTTCTTTATTTTTGAATTTTTGAGATTGAAAGGTATTTCACCAACTCTATACAACAATTTCATTTCTGCTTTTATTCTAAAACGGGAAGAAAATGGTTTTTTGAATGAACCATTTCTATTCTTTTTTTCTCTAACAATTTTACTTTTCTTTCAACGAAATTACTTTTTAGTTGGTTCTATTCCTCTAATAATTGGAGACGCATTTTCAGCATTAGTTGGAAAATTTGGCAAAACAAAAATATTTTATAATAAGAGAAAGACTGTGGAAGGAAGCTTAGCATTCTTTTTATCAACTTTCATTTCCTTTTCATTTATTTTTAATTTAGAACTTTCATTTTCAATTTCTCTATTCTCAGCATTTGTAGAAAGTTTAATTAATGGGTCAAAATATGAAAATTTAGTTTTACCATTTTCTTCTCTAGCTTTTTACCTAACATTTTTATTCTTTATTTAACAAAAAGGTTTTATGAAAATTAAAGAATTGAG
>CAZWBF010000022.1:5041-9995 GCA_964632185.1 uncultured archaeon | reverse complement strand
TCAAATATTTTTTCTATTTCTTCAACAACCTTTGATTCCGAATATATTATAGGCTTTAAATTCACTATACTTTCAATTACCTTTTTATCATATGAAATCTTTCCTAAAAATTTTTCTTTAGACCATTTTTCAATTTTATTCGAAATTTCTGGATTAATATTCCATTTGTTAACAACAATTCCATAAGGAATTTGAAAATAGTTAACTACTTCTAAAACTCTTTTTAGGTCTGAAAAACCTGAGGGAGTAGGTTCTGCAATTAAAACTGCATAATCTGAGCCTCTAATAGAAGCTATTACAGGACAGCCTATACCTGCAGAAGAATCAAGAATTGCAATTTCATATTCAAATTCTTCTACTTTTCTTTTTAATTCTTCAACAATTTTGCCAGAACCTGTTTCTCCAACATAAAGTTTTCCAGAAATCAATGGAAAATTATACTTTGTATGATTAATCCTTATTTCTCCATTTTTCACTTCTTTAATTTCAATTGCATTAACTGGACAAACTAGTTTGCAAGCACCACAACCCTCACACAAAAATGGATTAATCCTAAATTTACCTTCTTTCATTTCTATAGCACTAAAATTACAAACTTCTTTACATTTTCCACATTTTATACATTTCTTTTCATCAATTGTTGCCTTAAAAGATGTGGAAATTTTTTCTTTAATATCATAATCAGTTATTCCTAGCCATAAGCCTAAATTTGGAGCGTCTACATCACAATCGCAAGCAACAACTTTTTTATTTCTAGAAAAAAGTAAAGTAAGGGCCGATGCTAGCATAGATTTACCAACTCCACCTTTTCCAGAAGCAACAACTATTTTCATAGCAACTTCACCTTTTCCAATTCTTTATTACAATATGCTTTAACCAATTCCTCAGAATAAGGAATTTCTATAGAAATTTTTGTTTTAAATTTCTTTGCAATTTCCTCTATTTTTTCTCTATTTCCAACATCAGCTTTATTTAAAACAATTTCACCTGGAATTTTCAATTTTTTTAAGAGTTCAAGAATTACTTCAAGGTCATGAGCTCCTAGAGGAGTTGGCTCAGTAACAGCATAAACCTTATTACAATTTAATAAAGCTTGGATTACATTGCAATGAGCCCCAGGTGAAGTATCAATGATCAAATAATCTGCATTTATTCTCTTTGCAAAATCTATAGCTCTTTTTTTCACTTCTCTTACTATTGGCCCAGTTTCAGATATTCCGACTTTAGACTTTCCTGTAATTAACCAAAAATTCTCTTTAACTTTATTAATAAAAGATTCTCCTGCAATAACTTTTTTTCTTTTAATTGCATTGTTAGGACAAGCTACCCAACATGCTCCACAACCACTACAAAGATCAAGAATGAACTTTGGATAATTGCCTTTAATCCAGAAAATTGCATGCTCTCTACAAACTTTAGAACATAACCCACATTTCTTACATTTTTCTTCATCTAGCTCAGGAAATTCTTGATATACTGGCTTAGAACTTTTCAATTCTTGATTTAAAATTAAATGATCGTTTGGACATTCAACATCACAATCACATAGAATAACTTTTTTTCCTTGTTCAACTAATTTAAAAGATAGAAGGATAGCAAAGGTCGATTTACCAACTCCTCCTTTTGTCCCACTACTAGCAATAATTTCCATGTTCATTCCTTACAAACATCTTTAAAATTTTTATCAAGTTTTCCATTTTTCCACAAATCAAATATTTCCCTTACTGTTTCTGCTTGGCCTATATATACTTCAATCCCAAGTCTTTTACATAAATTAAAAGCTTTCTGACCTAAAGCTTTACATAGCACAATATTTGCACCATGTTCTTTTAAAAGTTCTGGAGGTAATTTAGAGCCAAAAGTATGAGAGCTTATATTATCAATTATTTCAATAACTTTACCTTCTTCATCAAGAAAAGTAAATGTTTTACATCTACCAAAATGTTCCGCTACTTTATCATCCAAACCTTTTTTATCTTCAGTTGGAATTGCTATTTTCATCTTCTCCACCAAGGACCTCTTCCTCTCCACCACCAACCTCTTCTTCCCCATCCTCTATATGCAACTCTTTCAGGTTTTTCCTCTAATATTTCCGTTTCTTCTCTTGTTGGCTTATCCAAACGCTCTAACTTATTTTTCATAAATTCATTAATTATATCCTTAACTTTTCTTCCTTTAGCTTTATATATGTCAATTAAATTATCTCTTAATGTGTGAAAAGAAATTTCACCTATTTCTTTAGTAATTAATACATCTACTTTCTCTTTTGCTATGAAATTGGCTGTAAAAAGTCCGGCTTTTACAGCTTTGCTTTTATATGGATTTTCTTTAACATATGTTGATTTAACATTTCCCTCTTTTTTATCTAGAGTTAAAAACATAAAGTAATTTGCTTTACCAAATTTTTCCATAAGTTCTGAATTCAAACCTTTATCTTGCATTATGGGTATAGCTATTTTTTGCTCTTCTGTTTCGTAAGGCTCTATGTGGATTGTAAATGAATCTATTTGGCCTATTTCCTCTTTAATCTTATTTTCTATATTATCAGCTATTTCATGTGCTCTCTTCACGTCAACATGCTTTCTAATCTTTATTTTAACTTCACCAAAAACAAAAGGTCCAGATTTTCTCAATTTTAATCCTTCAAAACCTTCTACTCCACTAATCGAATTTAATATCTTTTCGATATGCTTCTCTATTTCTTTTGGAGCAACATCCATTAGTGCAAATATAGAATCTCTTACAGTAAAAATTCCTATTTTAAAGATCATTATGGAAAAAAGTATAGTAACTATTCCTTCTATATACGGAACTTTATAAAATGTTAATAAAATAGTTACAAAAATAATAGCTGAAGAAAATACATGACTCATCCTTTCTTGAGAATTTGCAATTAATGATTGAGAATTAATTTTATACCCAACTCTGCTCATATATCTTGCAAGGAAAAAAGATGTAACTAATGAAATTAAAGATATGATTAACGCTTCAAAAGGCATAGTTAACTTTGATATAGTAAAAAGTTTTGAATAACCTTCCAATATTAATTCAAACGCTGCATACAAAATAAATCCGGAAATAAAGAAAGTAACTAAACTCTCTGCTTTATAATATCCATATGGGAATTTTTCACTAGGTTTTTTTTGCGAAATTTTTAAACCAAACCAAGAAGCAAAGCTTACTATAGAGTCTGCAGCATTATGTAAAGCATCTGTTATCAAAACTATACTTCCTGATAAAAAACCTACTAAATATTCTATCAAGCTCAATAAAAGAATAGTTATAGTACTTATTCCTGCTGTTTTTTCTCCTTCTTTTAGTTTTTCCATCTTTCCTTTCATATTTTTCACCTATTTTTAACTAATTATGAGTACATATAGCTCTTAAAATATTACTTAAAATTTAATCTAAGCTCTTACCATTGGAGTTCCACATTTTGGGCATTTATGTTGAAAACAGGGAATTCCTCTTTGATGTGGCACTCTAAAACCGCATTTTGGGCATACACATTCGCCACCAGGTCCTAAACCAAATCCACCCATTCTCCCTCTTCCCATTCCTCTTCCCATTCCTGCTCCTCTTCCCGGTAATCCAGTTGGCCCAGGCATATTTGAAGGCCCTCCAGTAGGCATAAATGGTTGACTAGTAGTAGGAGTTGTAGTTTCTTTTAATTCTCCTTGCAAATATCTTTGAACGGCATCCTTTACAGAAATCCCAGCTAAGCCTGTAACTACTTTTATTCCAGCTGAAGCTAATACATTAAATGCGTTTGGCCCCACATTCCCAGTAATAACTACCTCAGCTCCTTTATTTGCCACTAACTGAGCAGCTTGAATTCCAGCTCCGCCAATAGCATTTCTTGCTTCATTCGCTATACTTTCAAAACTTTTTATTTCATTATTCTCTACTTCTGCTATTATAAAATAAGCACATCTTCCAAATACTGGATCTACCAAAGCGTTTAAATTATTACCAGTTGAAGTTATAGCTATCTTCATTTTATCACTAATTATTTTTGGGTTCTTAATGAATTAAGTCTTTCCCTTATAGATTGCATCTCTTGTTCTAAAGACTTTCTTTCTTCTTCTAACAATTTAAGTTCTTGCTCCAAATATTGAATTTCCTGCTCTTTTGTTAATTGTTGGGAAAATGGTAATTGAGGTTGAACCTGAACTGGAAATTGCTGTGTTTGAGTTGTTGGTTGTGAAACCAATTGAGGTTGCTGTGGAAATGTTTGAGTTGTAGATTGTGAAACCAATTGTGGGCCTTGAGATGTCCATTGAACTGGACCATACATTCCTGTCCACCACCATCTAGGCAACCAAGGGAACCATCTGCAAAATGGATATGGATTACCTCTTCCCCAGCCTGGCCAAAATCCTGAATAGCTGAATCTCCAGCCTGCACCCCAAGCTGGTAATCCATAGCTTGCTCTAGCCCATCCTGGCATTCCTGTTGCATAATACCAATTTCTCCATCCTCTACCTCCCCATCCCCATGGCATTTATTTCACCTCCAATTTTGTGCTTTTGCACATAAATAATTATGTGCATATGCAAATATTTAAATCTTTCTATTCCTAAACAAAAATTATGCCAAGATGGAGATGGTGGTGGAGGAGAGGAGGACCAGGAAGACCTTTTGGATATCTGTACCTTTCACAAATACCTCATGTAAAAGAATTCATTCCAAATCCTATGGTAAATCCAGAGCCAATAGAATTAACATATCCGGAATATGAGGTTTTTAGATTGAGTGATGTAGAAAAATTAAAGCAAGAAGAAATTGCAAAAAGAATGAAAACTTCTAGAGGAACTGTTTGGAGATTGCTAGAAAATGCAAGAGAAAAGGTTGCAAGAGCTTTAAGCGAGTCCAGGCCATTACTAATTTCACCAAAAGGAGAGATAGAAAAGGTTTAATTGCCATTTTAGTAGAATAAAGAACAAACTTAAAT
>CAZWBF010000022.1:0-4941 GCA_964632185.1 uncultured archaeon | reverse complement strand
GAAGGAATGAAATTTAATTTTATGATAGATTTCGAAATAGGTTTGATATTGGCATTTTTTTCACTTGTCGGAATTTATATTTTAAGAGAGAGAAAAAGTGTTGAGTTTAAATATGGAATTGTAATAAAGAGATGGAAAAATGTAAAAAATATAGATGTATTTATTAAAAGAAATGAGAAGATTTTAAGAATAATTGGAGTAGTTGGAATAGTAGTTGGAATAATTGCATCACTTTATGGTTTTTACATTTTATTTTCTTTAACTCTAAAAAGAGAAGCTGCAGTTGGAATTCTATTACCAACTGTTAAAGGAGTAAGCTTGCCAAAACCTTTTATTGGTATAGATTTCTTATATTGGCTCCCATCTATATTTATTCTTTTATTTTTCCATGAAGGTATGCATGCAATTTTTGCCCGACTTGCAAAAATAAGAATAAAAGATTATGGTATAATCCTATTTTTTGTTTTGCCATTGGGAGCATTTGTAAATATTGATGAAAGGAAAATTAAGAAGTTAAACTTAGAAAGAAAATTAGCTATCTATTCCTCTGGCAGTTTTGGAAATTTAATAGTTTCTTTGATTATGATCTGTTTAGTAATTCTCTCTTCCCATATCTTGAACTTATTCATTGAGCCAATAGGTTTAAATTACCAGATAATTGAAAATACTTCTGCCCAAAAATATGGTTTAGAAGGAATGATAACTAAAATAGATGAGAAAGAAATTAAAACAATTTCTCAGCTTATAGAAGCACTTTCAGAAAAAAAGCCTGGCGATGAAATAACGATTGAAACAAATGTTTCAACTTTTGAAATAGTTCTTCAATCTTCTCCAGAAAATAAAAGCAAGCCTTTTATTGGAATAAAAAATATTCAAAGTGTTTTTATAAACAAATTAAATGGAAAGGTTGTTTCTCAGAAAATAATAAGATTACTTGGAAGTTTCTTTAATCTCACTTCTTGGATCTTTGTAATTAATTTGAGTGTTGGGATAGCAAATTTATTGCCATTAAAACCTTTTGATGGTGGCTATATCTATGAAGAAATATTAAAGAAAATTTTAGGAGAAAAAATTGGAAAACAAGTTGCGGAATTATTAGCAATTTTAACAATTTTATTGATAATTTTAAATCTGAATTTTGGAATTCAAAATTTCTTAAGAACTATTTATGGATAATTTCTGTTTTTCTTATTTCAAAATTTCTAACAGGATGAATTTTTTTGATTTCTTTATAAATCCTTCTTTTTATTTTTTCGTTTAAAACACCATTTACAACCTCTTCAAGAGTAGAGCTTGTTATAATCTTTTCAACTAATTCCCTAACTCTCTTTCTTACAGCCTTTCTTACACTACTTGTAGGTCTCCTCGGCAAAACTACTAAACTCTTAACCCTTATTTTCTTACCATCTTTTGTTACTAAATCTTGAACTACATCAATTCTTTTAACTCTTCTTAAAACCATCCTTGCTATATAATCGCGTAAGCATTCAGAACCTTCAAACTCACTTTTTGCAATATTTCCATTAACTTCTGTAATTTTAAAAGTTAATTTTAAGTAATATTTGCTCATATCGTTTGTTACTTCGATAGCGCTAACTGTTAACTTTCTTCCAACTAAAAGATTTGGATCATTAGCAAGAGTTTTACCTATTTCAACATTTTTCAAGTAGGATGGAGCAATTATCGTATACCATTCTTTTTTCGCTTTTTTAGCCTTTGCCATTCAACACACCTTTTAAAACCTCTATAAATTTTTCTTCCTCATTCTCCTTTATATATGCACCAGCTGCTCTTTCATGCCCGCCAGCTTCACCACCTATCTTTTCTACAACATTTCTAATTACCTCATTTAAATTTAAATCTTCATTTGTTCTTGCCGAAACCTTTACTTTTTCGCTACCAGCAAAACCTACAACAATTTTTGCATCGGAAAAGAAAGAATTTGATAAAATAGAAGTTAGGGTTCCTACAATACTTTCTGGTATTTTATCTCTACCAATAAAATAAACTATATCACCAATTCTTTTAACCAATTTTTTCTCGTTTATTAAATTCAAGCAATTGCCTATTAACTTCTTATATTCAAAAAAAGTTTCAATCGCTTTATCGACTATTGAAAAATCCTTTAAACAAATCCTCAATCCAATTTCTGGATTTCCCATTCTTCCGCAAGCGTTTAGTAAAGTAGATAATTCTCTTGCATCCTGCAAATCTTCTGGCATATCTAGCAAAAGATAGATATTGCCAAAAATATCCTCGCTCTTTTCCTCTTTAAGCTTAAGTCTTTCAATTATTATTGCACTTGCTAGCTTTTTTTGCTCCTCTAAACTCAAATCTTTTAATTTGCGAAATTCTTCTCCAACTTTTATTTCAATCGGAATTTCTGAGAGAAATTGAATAGCATTACTTTCTGAACCACTTATCTCTGGAATAAAAGGGTCGAAAGTACTTGCTAAAGCTTTATGTATTGGTCTATTTCTTCCATAAAGTCTTATTCCTCTCAAAGTTGAAATCTTCCCTAGATCTTCAGCTTCTTTCAAAATTTTTTTAGTCAAACCTTTAAATTCCCATCCTTCTTCCATTTCATCTCCAATTGCACCTAAAATTGCTAGATCTGCTAATTCAACATTTCTTTTATCTAAAAATTTTGAAAATAGATAAGTTAAAACACTAGCTGAAATTTCTTCTTCATTAAATAAAAAAGGGTTTAAATGATAGAGGTTTATATGAGATAGTTTAAGAGGAAAATGATGGTCAAGAATAAAAAGTTGAGTCTTATCAAAAAATTTTGATAAGTTATTAAGCTGCCCGGAACCAAAATCTAAAAATACAAGAGTTTCGTTTTCCTCTAAATTAATCTTTTCAACATTTTCTTTTTTCAACTGATCAAAAAATGTAATGGAAAAATTTGCATTTTCCCTAATTAAAGCTTTTGTCATTATAGCTGCAGAACTTATACCATCACAATCAAAATGAGAAAAAACTCTAACTTTTTTTTCTTTTATTATTCCTTTAAAAGCTTTAGCTATTTTTTCGATTTCATCAAAAAACAAAGCAATCACTTTTCAACTATCAATCTCGCGGTATCATAACTATATTTCCAACCTTTTGGGAGCAATCCTTTACTTATGTAGTATTTTGCCAATCTTCTTATTCTTGATTCCAACAGCTCCAAACCTCTTTTAGAATGTTTATCTTCCTTATGCTTTTGCAAATGCTCATGCAACTTTACAGCTTTTTTCATCAAATTCATTAAATCTTCTGGCAATTTTGGCTGTAAATTATGTTTTTTCAAAATTTTTGTTATTTTTATTCCAAGTTCTTTTTTTGTAGAGGTTTTGAATTTGTCATAAAGAATTAATCCTATTTTAGATGAAGGAACTCCTTTTTTAGCTAATTCAACTACCATTTTCTCCATTTCTTCTTTACTTATTTTCTTCTTCACAAATCTCCTTTTTCTAATCCTACCTCTTGGCATATCTTACCCTCTTTCTGATTTTTTCTAATTGAATTAAAACTTCTTTTGCATTTTTATATTCTTTTTTATAACCTTTTAAAATATTATCCCAACACAAATTCAAAATTTTTGAATGAGTAGCGTTTATAGCATCTTTTAATAAACGTAAATCAACCGCTTTATCTTCAATTCTATTTGAAAATTCACCTAGACCAAAATCTATGAAGTAAATTTTACTATCTTTTAATATCATATTACTAGTTGTCAAATCGCCATGAACTATATTAAAGCTATGCAGCTTACCAATCATTCTTCCAATTTCAAAACTAACTTTTTCTATTTCTTCTTTTTTTGCTTCATTAAAAAAATCTTTTATTAAAATTCCTTCAACAAATTCCATTATTATTTTTCCTTTTTTCTCATCAACCCCAAAAATTTTTGGAGTCAATACTCCAATTTTTCTTGCCTCTGTCAATAACTTAACCTCTTTTCTAGTTCTACTCTTTCTTAGAGAAAAATCTATTTCCTTTAATCTATAATTCTTTTTAATCCTTTCCTTAACCAAAACTTTTTCTTCTAAATAATTATCTAAATATAAAATCGCTTCTGCTCCCCTTTTCAAAATCTGCATAAATTAAGTTTTACAATTTAAAATTAAAATATGAAAACCTGGGGATACAAATATATTAACTGTAAGTTTTGCAAAAGAAGGTTAAAAGTAAAAATTGGACAAAAAACTAGATTATGCCCCTATTGCGGAAAAAGGACAAAAGTTTATTAAGCATCCTCTATTCCTTTTTCTGTTATTCTAAAAACTGCTTCTCCCTCAGGCAAATCTGGAGCATCAATTAATCTAGCTACTCTTGTATTTTCTCTTCCTTTTCTTAAATAAAGGCGATAAAAACTTAAATGCGCAAGCACATGACCTCCAACTGCTCTTGTTGGATCTCCAAATAATACAGAAGGATCAGCCAAAACTTGATTTGTTATATAAACAGCTAAGTTAAAAGCATCTGCCAATTTTTGTAATTGATGTAAATGTCTATTTAGCTTTTGCTGTCTAGCAGCCAATTCCCCTCTTCCAACAAAATCTGCCCTAAAATGACTTGTCACAGAATCTATAACAATTAAACCTACTTTATCCAGATTTATAGTCTCTGGCAATTTTTCGACTACAAGCATTTGATGCTCACTATTATAAACTCTAGCAACATGAATTTTCTTCAAAATACTTTCATCCAAACCTTTAGCTTTAGCTATTTGAACTATTCTGGAAGGAGAAAAAGTATTTTCGCTATCAATCCATATACATTCCTTATTCAATCCTCCTTTTTCCTTTGGTAATTGAACATTTACCGCTAAACTAAAGCCAACTTGTGTTTTTCCACTTCCGAACTGTCCAAAAGCCTCTGTTATTGCTTGGGTTGGAACACCTCCACCAACAAGCTCATCCAATTTTTTAGCTCCAGTAGTTATTCTTGCCA
>CAZWBF010000021.1:6340-10157 GCA_964632185.1 uncultured archaeon | reverse complement strand
GAACCAATTTATTTATCACCAGCAGAAACTAAAATTGAAGTTTCAGATATATTTACAAAAATTTGGAATTCAATTCTTTCATTTTTTAAAACAAGTGGTCAATTCTTAAGAATATTTAAATAATTTCAATTTGATTTTCTTCATAACCCAAATCAATTAAAATTTCCTTCACTCTCTGCTTATGCTCTCCCTGCAATTCAATTTTTCCATTTTTGTAAGTTCCCCCACAAGCTAATTTTGATTTAAGTAAAGAAACAATTTTTTTGGAATTATCAGTTATTCCTTCAATTATTGTTACCATTTTTCCAAATCTTCTTTTTTCATTGAAAATCCTTATTTTTTCTTCTTCTTTTCTTCTTACCTTGCAAGTACATAATTCTAAAGGTAAACCGCAAATTGGACAAACTTTTCCTAAATTTGCCATTCCTATTTTTTACCTCCAACTTTTCTTTCGTTTAAAATAGTAAGAATTCTAGCTATACCAGTTTTTAGAACTCTAATTCTTTTCGTGTTCTTCTGCGTTTTCTTAATTTTTATATTGCCAATCTCTTTCATTAGCTCTAATTTTAATTCTGCAAGCTTTCTATTTAAATCTTGCTCATTCAGCTTTCTCAATTCTTTTATCTTCAATTCCTTCACTTTTCTCCCCCTTTTCAATTTCTTTTTCAATTTCTAATTCTTTAGGCATCTCTTTCATTATCCTAACTTCAATTCCTATAACTCCTACTTTAACTAAAGCTTGTGCTTTAGCTTTATCAACCAAAACATCGAAATAATGGCCGGAATGAACTATAAAACCATCCTTAAACTTTTTAAAACTTGACCTTTCCTTTCCAATAATTTTTCCAGAAACTATAATTTTTACGCCAATTGCCCCAGCTTCCATGATTTTTCCTAAATAATAATTGCAAACTTTCTTATAGTTTATACCTCTTTCAATCGCTTTTGCAATTCTTTTTGCAACTATTCTTGCATCTAAAAACGGATTTTCTATTTCCCTAACATCGATCATTGGGTTTTCCAAATTAAACTTTTCAGCTATTTCTTTTGTGATTTCTTGTAATTTTCTTCCACTTCTTCCAATAACTATTGCTGGCCTATGAACATAAACTATAATTCTAGTTCCTAAAGGTGTTCTCTGTATTTCACTTCTACTATATCCCGCTCTTTCAAATTTTTTCTCTAAATATTCTTCAATTTCACTTCTGTTTATTGCTTTTTTAACAAAAATTTTTTCAATCATCTCTCAACCACCACTATCTCTAAATTTGTAGATTTTCCTTCTCTCAATCCCCATCTTCCAGATTTTAATCTCTTTTCTCCCTTATTTGCTTTTGCAATTTCGACAAAAAGCCTTTCTGTATTTAAATTTTTATTCTTTGCATTCGCTTCAGCCTGTTTTAATATTTCTAAAAATTTCTTTGCAGTTTTTGTATAATACTTTCCTTCAATTGAAACTTTTTTATTTACCAAATTTTCCAAAAACTTTCTTGCTTTATCTAATTTCATTCCCTTTATTTTTCTAGAGATTAAAATTGAATCTTTCAAAGAAATTTGAAGATTTTTTCCTTTTGCAACTGCTTTCATTATTTCACCGCGATATGCTTTGTTGCTCTTGAAGCTCCAACTCCTGGAGCTGAATGTTTAACTCTTTTTGTTGTTGGGGCAAATTCTCCTAATCTATGGCCAATCATTTCAGGTACTATTTTTACAGGAACAAATTCTTTTCCATTATGCACTCCTATAGTGCACCCAACCATTTCTGGTAATATTACCATATCTCTTTCATGCGTTTTATAAAATTTTGTTGGGTCTTTTCTAATTTTTTCTAAAAGCTTTTTTTGAGAATGAGTTAAACCTCTTTTCAAAGCTCTTCTAGCCCTAGATTTAAGTAATTTAGAAAATTCATTCATATCCATCTTTTTCAATTCTTCTAGTGTATAGCCTCTATACGTAAATTCTTTTGGCATAAAGAAAATAATTAAGAAATAAAATATAAATCTTTAGTTTTTTACTTTTGCAAGTCCTTCAAATAATTTACAATCGTTGTGTATAACGTACTAAACAATTCTTCCAATTCCTTCCTTCTCCATCTTCCAATTCCCTTTCTATACCATTTATAAGCATTTTCAAAATCTATTTTCTTGAGTTGCTTACTCCATTCTGTTTTTTTAGTTAAAAGACGAGCAAAAAATTTTTTGAATTGATTAAATGAAAATTCTTTACCTTTTTTCGCATAATATATAACGCCTAATCCAGCAACTTTATAAACTTTCCATTCTTTGGGTGGCACTTTGCAACCAGTTATTTTAATATCTGTTTCAACTAAGTCCAATATTTTTTGATAGTCAATTGGTAGTTTATAGTTGAAGTTTGGAATTATACCTTCAACTCCCTTTTTTCTACCAAATTTTAAATGAATAACAACTACTTCAGAAGTATATCCAATTGAATACCCACTTTGATAAATTTTTAGAGCTAGCAAACTTTCTTCTCCCCATCCGTTTGGCCAAGGAACTATAGGAAATCTAAATTCTTTCACAAAATTTTTCTTTGCAATAAATATTCCACCCAAATTTTTATATTTTGTAATTCCATCTACTTTAGTTTGAAGTCCAGTTACATAGCTTCCTACTATCTTATGCCAGAAATTACTTTCAACTTTCCATTTTATTTTTCTTAAATGAACACTTGGTATTAGCAATAAATGGGGAGAATTTACTAACAATTTATACAAAGCTTGCAACCCTCTTTTTGAAAGAAATAGGCAGTCATCTTCCCAAGACATAAAAACTTTTTGCTCAAAATTTTTTTCCAATATATCTAAGCAAAAATTTCTTGCACCAGAAGGTCCAGAATGTTCTTTTTTAACTTTAAATATTACTTCACCAAAATTTTTTAATTCTTTAACAACTTTTCTAGTATAATCCTCTATTTTACCATCATGAACTATTATTAATGGCCCTGCATTCCGCTGAATAAACCAAGAATAACCAGCTAAATATAGTGGATTTTTAATAATATCTTTGAAAGGTGCTCTCCTATAGGTTGGGATTAACCCAACTATTCTCCGCCCCATCTACAACATTTTTAAGATTTTAAGAAATTTAAAAATTATTTTTTACCTTTCTTTTTCCCAGTTCTTCTTGGGCTAATAGTTCCAACTTTTGCTCCTGGTGGAGCATGTCTTGAGACAGGAGGTCTCCTTCCCTTTCTTTTTCCTCCAAACTTATGGTCAACAGGAGCCATGGCAACAGCCTTTGTTCTTGGATATAATTTACCTCTTGCTCTCATAGCATGATATTTCTTACCAGCTTTTGCCCAAGGTTTATCTTTTCTTCCTCCTCCTGCAGGAATTCCATAAATCGCTCTGCATTTTGAATTCAATTCAATTATTTTCCCTGAAGGTAATTGAATACTAACTGTATTAACTCCCTTTCCTATAACTATAGCAAAGGAGCCAGAACTTCTACAATATTTTGGCCCAGAACCAGGATAATTTTCTATGGCAAATATTTTTGAACCAACAGGAACTTTATCTAAATCTACTATACTACCTTCTTTTAATTCTCCATAATATACAGAATCTCCAACTTTTAAACCTTCACAAGCCAAATGTAACATTTTACTTCCATCTTCAAATTTGACTATAGCAATAGGAACATTTCTTCCAGGATCATGCAAAATATCTATAACTTTACCAGAAATATTAGTACCTAAAGGTTTATACTCAACTTTCCCCCTATATCTATGACTAGGAGCTCTATATCTAGGTCCTCCTCTACCTCTTGCTTGTTGAATTATTCTCTTCCCCATA
>CAZWBF010000021.1:0-6240 GCA_964632185.1 uncultured archaeon | reverse complement strand
ATTTTAAAGAATTCCTAACTTTGTTGCTATTTCACTTGCCTTATATTTTGGTGCTAGTTTTATGAACGCTTTCTTTTCACCCTTTAAATTTATGCTTGTATTAATTTTTTCAACCTTTACTCCAAAGACCTTTTCAAAAGCATTTTTAATTTGCTTTTTATTCGCTCTTCTATCAACAACAAAAACTATTTTATTTTCCTTTTCAATTAACGAAATTGATTTTTCGCTTAAGTGCGGATGTTTTAAAATTTTGTATGGATCTATCATTTTCTCAACCTCTCTACAGCACTTTTCGACCAAATTGTTAATCTTCCAGCAACTCCACCAGGAGCTAAATGCTCAACACTCAAATTTTCAACTCTGCATACATGGCAACCAGGTAAATTTTTAACAGCTTTTGAAATTCCTTCATCCTTTGTTATAACAAATAATATTCCAGTTTTTCTTCTATATTTTCTACCTCTCATCTTACCTTTTCCAGCTCTTATTTTCTTTTTCTTTATTCTTTCTAATTCTTTTTCCAAACCAATTCTTTTCAAAAACTCAACCAATTCTTTAGTTTTACTAATTTTTTGAATACTGTCCTCAACAACAACTGGAAAAATTTTAAGTTCTGAAATTTTATGCCCTCTACTCTCAACAAATTCTTTTATTAAAGAAGCAGCTATAGCACTCCTTATAGCTTTCTTTCTTTCCTTTTTATTAATTCTTTCAACCCATTTTTTCTCAACTTTTGGAGGATGAGCTTTTCTTCCTTTTCTTGCTTGCGGAACAAATCTTGCTTCCCAAATTAAATGAGGTGGAGCAAAAGCATGAATTCTAGGCATTCTTGCCATTTCTCTATTCATCATAGTCCATCTATATCTTCTCATTCCATGATAATGAGCAGATGTTCTTTTTCCAGCCATAACATCAGAGCCATAAGGTTGTCTTTTCTTACTTTGAGTAGAAAGAAATGCTCTTTTAATTAAATCTTCTCTTATTTCCTCTATTAGTTGTGGCAATTCAATTTCTTCGACAACATTTCCATTCAAATCAATTATATTTACTTTCATTCTATATTACCTCCTTAATTTCCAAAGGTAAGATTCTTGGCATAGTAGGTCTTATAGCACATCTCAATACAACTAATCTTTTTGTTGTACCAGGCACAGAGCCATGAATTAAAATGGCTTTTGATTTTGTAATTCCGTAATGTTTAAATCCTCCTTTTGGCACAATTTTTTGCCCATCTTCAATCAATAAAATTCTTTTATTATATTCTGTTCTTGTTTGAAATCCAAGCTGGCCAGCTTGTGGAACAGTTGGTCTAACTTTTCCTGGACTTTGAGTACCTAAAGTACCTATATGCCTTCTCTTTTCTTTTGCATGTCTTGGCTGGATTTTTACTCCAAATCTTTTTACCGGTCCAGCGGTTCCTTTACCTTTTGTAACAGCTATAACATCAACCAATTCTCCATTAGAAAATACTTCATCAATTGAAAGTTCTTTACCTAAAACATTTTTTGCAAATTCAAATTTTTCTTTTATATCTTTTCCTCCAATTGGAATTTCAAAAATTTCTGGAGTCTTTTTACCTAATCCTGAAATTTTTGGCTGTGTGCAAACTATTAGCTTTATTTCTTTTATTTTATCGATATTCTCTTCTATCTTCTTAGAATTATCTTTAACTTTTCCGATTTTTACTTTTCTTTCTATTTCTTTTGGTAATTTTTCAGTCCAAACTTCAGTAAAACTTTTTAGTCCTTTAGTTGTTTGGGTATATATTCTAAATCCACAAACAAAGAGTGGAGGACATTCTATAACAGTTACCGGCATCGTAATTTCTTGACCATAAGATGGAGAGTTTTTGTTATTATCAATCAAAACAACACTTTTCATACCAGCCTTATATCCAGCAAACGCTAGAGGCTTAACTTTTTCAATTTCCGGATAACTTTTTATTCTTGGATAAATTCTTCTAGCTCTTTTTCTTGGCCAAAATGCTTTGCTCCCTCTTCTAGGTCTTTTTTCCTTAGGCATCTATACCACTTAAATGAAATATTGTATTGTAGTTAATATTAAAAAGTTATTTGCTGATTAAAAATTATTTTATTATTAAAAGTTTAAAAGTTAAAAGATGGAAGAGTGCATTTTTTGCGGAATAGTGAATAAAAAAATTCCAGCCTTTATTGTTTACGAAGATAATTTTTCCATTGGCATTTTAGACATAAAACCAAGAACAAAAGGTATGTGTTTAATTATACCAAAAAAGCATTTTGAAGAAATAGGTGAAAATATAGATTATGTAATAAATTCTTTTAAAGCAGCTCTAATTCTTTCAGAAAAAATAAAAAAGGCATTGAATCCTAAGTTTATCTCGTTTTCAATTTTACCATCAGAAATAAAGCATTTCCACATAAGAATTTACCCTATTTTTGACCAAATTCCTTTGCTTGAAGGAAACCCAATTCCAATTAATGAAAATGAATTAAAAGAAATTGCTGAAAAAATAAAAGGAGCAAAAATTGTAGAGAGAAGAGAGGAGAGGAAAGAGAAAAAGGAGAAGAAGGAAGAGAGGAAGAGGAGTAAAGAAGAGATAGAGTGGATAAGAAGATATTGGGAGAGGGCGTAGCGACTTTTAATTCTGTAAATTAAATATTATTTTGTGAGTTTCGTAAAATTTGTCCAATGCAAAGAATGTGGCTTAACCTATGGAATAGATGAAATTGTGAATAGATGTAAAATTTGTAATGGAAGCTTAGACATAATCCTTGATTATCAGAAAATTAAGGAAGCTATTAGGAAAAGCAATTTTTTTAAGCAAAAAATTTCTCATTGGAAATATTGGATGTTTTATCCTGTAAATAGAGAGAATAAAATAAGTTTAAATGAAGGTAATACTCCTTTAACAAAATCTGAATATTTTGGAAGTGCTTTTGAAGAGCTTTATTTTAAATTAGAAAATTTAAATCCGACTGGAAGTTTTAAAGATAGAGGTTCTTCTGTTGAAATAACAAGAGCAATAGAGCTTAATATTGATAAAGTTTGTTGTGCATCTACTGGCAATATGGGTGCAAGTATAGCTGCTTATTGTGCGAAAGCTGGGATTTCATGCACAATATTTTTGCCACAAAAAACTCCAAAACCAAAAATAAATCAAATAAAAATCTTTGGTGCAAAAATTGTTAGGGTTAAAGGAAAATACAATCAAGCTTTAAAAGCTTGTGAAAGATTTTCTTCGAGGAAAAATGTTTATATGGTTGGAGATTTTCCTTTTAGAGGAGAAGGAGAAAAATCAGTTGGGTTTGAAATTGTTGAGCAGCTTAAGTTTAATTCTCCAGATTGGATTGTTTGTCCAATGGGAAATGGAACTTTAATTTATTCTATATACGATGCGTTTAAAGATTTTTTCAAAGCTGGATTAATCAAAGAAATTCCAAGATTTTTAGGAATTCAAGCTGAAGGATGTAATCCTATAGTAAAAGCTTTTGAAAAGAATTTAGATTATGTGAAACCAGTAAAAAAATCAAAAACTTTAGCTAGTGCTATAGATGTTCCAAATCCATTAGATGGAAATAAAGCTTTAGAAGTCTTGAGAAAAAGAGGATTCGCTGGTTCTGTAAAAGATAAAGAAATGGTTGAGGTAAGAAAAGAACTTGCCTCAAAAGAAGGAATTTTTGCAGAGTTGGCTGGGGTTGCAAGTTTAGCCGGGGCTTTAAAATTTAAAGAAGAGTTAAATGGAAGAGTTGTTTGCATAATTAGTGGTGCTGGATGGAAAGATTTTTAGACGGTAGAAGTTTCAAAAGTTCCCTTACATCATCTATAGCATAATCTGGTATTTGTTCTCTATCTGCTTCGTCAACTGGAAAGATTTGGCCATATTTGGCAAGAACTGTAATTATTCCAAGCTTTTTTGCTCCTTTAATATCTCTCTGTGGATCATCCCCAACCATTAAAACCTCTTCTGCTTTTAAATTTAACTTTTCCAAAGCAATTTTAAAAGGTAGTTCATGCGGCTTTTTGATTTGGGATTCGTCAAAAGTTATGACTTCATCAAAATAATGATGTAAATTCATTCCAGCCAATCTACTCCAAACTTGAAAAGCTGGAGCGTCTGAAATTACACAAAGTTTATAGCCTCTTTTCCTTAGCTCAATTAAAGTATAAGTAACTCCTGGATAAGGTCTAACATATCCTTCCTTTACCCTTCTATAAGCAACAACCCCTGCAGCCAGAACTTTATAATCAATTTTTCCAAGAACTTTTAAAAGTAAATCGTTAAATACTTTCTGATATTCCATTCCTTTTTCTTCATAAATTTTGTAAATTTCCTTTTTAGCCTCTTCTTTGCTTAATGGTAAACCAGCATCTATCATAGCTTCTACAGCAACTTCTATAGCTCTTTCCTTCATTTTCATAAAATCGATTAAAGTATTGTCTATATCAAAGAAAATTGCTTTAACTTTTGATAAATCTTTCATATTCCTCATTGATATAGAGATTTAAGCAAAATATCTAATTTATCTTTTTCAGTTGGACAAAAATAATAATGTCTTATGGGTATTTTCACAATTGTTTGTGGAGAAGGTAATATACATTGATGCTTCTGAGGAGGAATTAGTCCAGAGGTTGATGGAGGTTGTAATCCTAAAACTCCTTTTAATATTTCTTCTCTTACAACTATATCTCTATCATAACTCAAAACGTTATAGATTATTTTATTTAATCCAAAAACTGAAACTTTGAGATTCTTAGCTTCAGAAATTATAGAATTAACTAAAACTTCATCTATTTCATCTTCCGCCATTCCTTCTTTTTTCAACAAATTTCTTAATTCACTTTCAGAGACATGTTTTTTCTTTCTCACATATTCAGAAACAATTCTTTGATATCTGTTCATGATAATGATTAAAAAAATAAACTTTAAATTTTTATTATGGAGATAAAGACTTTAAAAATTGAAGTTCCTAAAGATTGCAATGTAATAATAGGAAAATCCCATTTTATAAAGACAGTTGAAGATATCCATGAATTACTAGTGAATTGCGTGCCAAATATAAAATTTGGTTTAGCTTTTTGTGAAGCTTCTGGAAAATGTTTAGTAAGATATTCTGGAAATGATGAAGAATTAATTGAATTAGCTAAGGAAAAAGCTTTTGAAATTGCTTGTGGCCATAGCTTTATAATCTTCATTAAAAATGCCTATCCGGTCAATATATTACCAAGATTAAAGTTAGTACCAGAAATAGTCACTATTTATTGTGCAACTGCTAATCCAATTGAATTAATAATTGCAGAAACTGAGCAAGGAAGAGCTATTTTAGGAATAATCGATGGTTTTAAGCCCAAAGGAATGGAGAAAGAGGAAGATATAAAAGAGAGAAAAGAATTGCTAAGAAAATTTGGATATAAACTTTAAGAATTTTTCTTTTAATTTTTTTACTTATGAACATATATCAGTTTTTAAAGGAGTGGAAAGGAAGAAATATTACTATTGTGACAAAGAGAAATGAAGGAATATATAAAGGAATTCTTAAAGAAGTTGAAGGGAGTGCGCATGGTGGAATTGGAAACATCTTACTTCAAAATTCTGAAGATTGGGTTTTAATAAGAGGTTCTCGTGTTTTTTATTTTCAATTAGAAGAGTAAGCTATTTTTTCTTTTTCTTCGTTATAAGTTCTAATTCTTTTGGTTTTAAAGGAATCAACTCTCTTTCCAATTTTTCTTCGCTAATAAAAGGAAATCTTCGCTTAAACTTTTTTATTAACTTTTCAATTATCTCCATAAAAAGAATTTGTTTTTATTAAACTTATCCTATATAGCTTGGTTTTAGAAAAAATTCTTGTTCAGCAATCTTTTTACCGTTAATAAACATTTCAATTTTTTTATCACTAGCGCTCCAAGAAATTGCAACTTTATTTATTTTTAGATTTGAAATTTTTACTTCCATTTCTGTAATATTATCTTCGAATCTATGAACAACCTTCATCTTCCTTTTATATTTGAAAACCTGTAATTTTCCAGTTTTATCCCAAACTTCTAGAATTTTCGCCTTAGCAAATTTTTGCTTAGTGAGTGTAAATTCTAACGCGCCTTCAAACCAATCAATTCTATCAACAAACATTAATTATAAATTTAGTTTAAAGTTATTTTTTAATATCTATGCGCCGTTAGTCTAGCCTGGTAAGCTACCAGAAGGACACGGGCCTTCCAAATTGAGGCAAGCCCGGGAGGCGGGTTCAAATCCCGCACGGCGCA
>CAZWBF010000020.1:0-10241 GCA_964632185.1 uncultured archaeon | reverse complement strand
GAATTCTTCCCAACTTGCGATAACGAATCTACTCCATCAATAGATGAGGAGTATGAAGTTGGACCTCACAATTGGTATGTGAGTGTTCAAGATCCTTATTTATGCGAAGAATCTAAATCACCTTATTATAATTTTAATGTTACAGGAACTCTTTCGAATATAATAGTTTTCCCTGACGGATCTGAAAATTACACAAGTTGGGACACAATATTGCTCCAAGGTTATATTAAAAACTATTGTGGAGAACCGATAACTACAAATACTAGTAATGTATGGTTTAACTTAAGTTCTGGTTCTTACACCACTTCTTGCACAAGCATTACAAGAAGTGGTGCAAATGTTTATTATTGCAACTGGCAACCCACACAAGAATCTGTTTATGGGTGGTACAATGTTACTATGCATTCTGAAGCTCAATATTATTGGGCTAATGAAACAGTTAAATTACCGCCAAACACATTTTACTTATTTACTAAGCCCGAGCTATATGATGCAAATGTTACTCCCAGAAGCTTGCCATGGGGTTTAAACTTTAATTTTTCAGTAAAAGTTAAAGATAATTTAGGAGATACAGTAAATGTAACACTAGAAACTCAAGTAATAGGCGGTTCTTGGGAAACTATAGGCTGGAAATCTTGTACTAATTGTAGTGATAATCCGCAAGGATATACTGAATTGAAATGGGAAAATATTAATTATACTTGTGCAGGTTATGCAAACAATTATTTGAAATTTAGATTTGTTGCACAAGATACAGAAGAAAATACTGTTTATACAGATACTTTAAACCCCGGAGATTATTGGAACAACGACGATACTTTCTTTGTGAAGCGTCATGATGTAGCAATTGGTTATGTCTCAGGAAATAATAGTGTTGCTTCATCAAGTTCTCCAGCAACATTTGTTTTAAATGTTACAGACTTAGATTTAAACACTTCTAATCTTGAAGATGTTATTACTTTAGCATTTAATGTTACCACTAACGGAATTGGAGGAACTTATAAGAAAGTTGGAACAGCAAATTCAGACCCTAATGGAAATGTGACTTTCTATTTCACACCAGATGATAGTTTTTCAGAAGGAACCCAAAATTGGAAGGGTTATGTCGATTTAACTGAAACTTGTTATAATTTTAATGAAAGTGATGAATTTTTCGTTACAGTTCAAGTACCAAAATATATTTACTTAGAAAATGTAACAGTAAATCCGCAAGTTGGAGAATGGGGCCAAAACTTTACTTTTAATGTGACAGCAAAAACGAATTCTGATAAAAACATAACCTTTACTCTTTGGATAGACTCAAATCAAATAGAAAATAAGACAGTAAATGTTACTAATCAATGGAAAACCATAAACTTTACTTGGGACCCAACCTGTTCAGATAAAGGAATAAAATCATTCAAAATTTCAGCAACAGATAATGAGGGAACTACAAATGAAACTTCAACTCAAACATTTGAAGTCCAAAAAGATACTGTTTTGCTTGAGTACATAAGCGGAAATAATACGGAAAGTAGGAGAAATCAATATCCAGCAACTTTTGTTGTTAAAGCGACTGATTTAAATGGCTCTAATATTTCAGGTCTCAACATAACTTTTTATGTAGAATTAGATGATGGTGTATGGGAATCCACAGGAACAAAAAATGCAACAAATTCTTCTGGGTATGCAACTTATTATTTCCAAGCAGGATGTTCTCCAAAATACCACGTTGGAAAAAGAAGGTGGAAAGCCGTTATATCAAATGATGAATGTTATAAAGATAATTCAACTATAAATTATTACCAACTTTTTGTAAATGTTACTGGAGATATCATTCTTGAATTTACTAAGCCTGATGGGTCAACAAATTACACACAAGAACAAAAAATCTCTTTCTTAGGTGCAACTACCGATGATTGTGGAGATGCATTAAACGCTACTGTAAAATTCTTTGCTAACCATTCTTCCCAAAATTTTGAATGTTCACCAGTAAGTAAAATAGGAGAAAACGCTTATACATGCGATTGGCAAACTGATATAAATACGCCAATGGGATGGTATAACACTACTATGTTCGCTAGCAAACAATATTATTATAATAACTATACAACAGGTCTTGGAACACCTGGTTTATTCTATTTATATCCAGTCAAAAAATTAGAAAATCCAAGTGCTTATCCAACAACAGAAGGATGGGGTTATCCTAATTGGAATTTTTCAGTAAGGGCAAGTAGTGGAGATTCGCAAAATGTGTTAAATGTTAGTTTATACCTGGCTAAATCCTGGCCACCAACAACTAAATGTGTTGCTCCAACATGTATAAACCAAACTCCAACAGAATGTTTCAATTGTATAAATCAAACAAAATATTGGTATCGTAATTTTTCAGCGAGCGAACAAGGAATTTGGTATTATCAATTCAAAATGGATGGAGCAGAGACTTCTCAAGTTTTGTCAGTAACAGTAGAAAAAGATGATGTGAATATAAGCTATGTTTCTGGAAATGATACAACAGTAATCAAAGATACTCAAGCTCAATGGTTAGTTGTTAAAGTTTACGATTTAGATAGGAATACTTCTAATGTAACTAACCCTTCAGCAATTGTAACCTTCAAGATATATAATTCAAACTATCCAGAAGGGTATAAAATAATTGGAAGTAATACCACAAATGAGAGCGGATATGCTAGATTCTATTTCAACATAACAAGTTGCGAGGGTTGGTATACTGGCTCTCAATACTGGGCAGCAGAAATTAATGCAAGTGAACCTAATTATAAGCCTTATTCAACTGAAAATTTCACAATTTCAATTGAATTACCAGGTTGTGCCCCGCAAGTTGATATTTATGAAGTTTTAACTCCAAAAGAAGTTTTCATATATAGAAACTTTACGGTAAATGCAACTATTACAGCATGGGGCAGTGCTGTAAATGATGTTTATGTTAATATTACTGTACCAAATGGATGGCAAGTTGCTGAACCAACAAAGTATTTAGGAACCATTTCAGTCGGAGAATATAAAAAAGTTTGGTGGGATGTTAATGCCACAACTTATGGAAAAGCAAGTGTAACTATTTTTGCAAATTCAAGTAATGGTAACAATGATACTTTAGTTTCAGATTATTTTGTTGTTTATAAATTGAAACCATCTTCTTCACCAATTGAAAGTTTACCATTTGTTTTAAATGCAAGTCAAGAAAAAATATTTAATTGGCAATGTGAAGCTGGAAGCTATAGAATAGCTAATTTGACTATTAGTTTTACAAATGTTAGTAGTGAACCAAAAGATGTTTTATTACGCTTCTATGTCTATAATGGAAGTGATTGGCTAGATATTCTACACAATTACAGAATTAATTTAAGTTCAAGTAAAACTGATTTCATACCAATTTTAGAAAACCAATTAAATCCGAATGAAAGTGGATATTGTAGGATAAAAATTTCTAATATCGGAAGTAATGAGATAAATATAACTCAAGTTTTGTTATCAGCATATTATAACGAAACTGTTCAAATCCAAGATATCAAAATAAAGGTTAACGATACAGAAACAACTGGATTAGAACAGAGCGAAAAACTCTTCAATGTAACAATAAGAATTGCTAACTCATTAGACTCAAGTTTTAGTGGAACACTTTGGCTTAATATAACAGATTCTCAAGATAATTTAGTAAATTACTCTTCTCAATCAGTTAACATACCAGCTAATGGCATAGTTTTGATAAACTTTACGAATATAAATACAAGTAATTGGCAAGAAGGAATTTACAACTTAAAAGCTTATCTTATTTATGATTCTAATTCAGCAGAAAGAATTGAGCAATTAACTTTCAAAAATATTACTGTTACAAGCAAATCTACCAATTGGATATGTAATTCCACAACTGAACATTATTATGTAACTATTTATCATCCATTTAATGATTCAATCCAATACAATGTTAGTTTAGAAGTTCCCTCTGGCTGGAGTTATTCTCCAAGTTATCAATTAATTAATGCAACTGAAGAAGATAATTATACCATTACTTTTAATTTAACTTCTAGTAATGCAGCTAGTGAGATAGTAACAATTAATGCAACAGTTACCTATAGTTATCCTGAAATTCAGAAATCGAAGAAATCGAGTTTTACAATTGAAGAAAGTAATTCAATTCCAATTTTAGAGGTTGTGAGAGAAACTCCAAAAATTATAGGTAATAATAGAGTTTTTGAATCTCAATTAATTATTCATAATAAAGGATGTGCTGCTTCTAATGGAGCCACTGTAAAAGAAATTGTGAGCAATGGTTGGACACCTGCAAATCCTAATATAAGAGGTGACATTGAAGGTAATTCATCAGTAGATTTAGAAAATAATATAATTACTTGGGAATTGGGAACAATCGATATTAATAAATATGCTGTTTTAACTTATCAAATAAAATCTCCGGTTGGAATTGCACAAGCTGGAAATTTAAGATATAATGTAAGTTGGGATGGAAAAATTTTAGAGGAAGAGAATGCTTATACTATTCAAACATTTAATTATACAAATGAATCTCATTTAGAGTTTGATCTAGAAGTTGTTCAGCAGTCAGAGTATCCATGGCCAGAGCCAAGAAGTGCTCAGATAAATAAGAACTATAACTACAGCTTAAAAGTTACTAATATCGGAGATACAAATACTGGAAATGAGTGGAATGTTAGTATAATTGTTCCTCATCAATGCAATGTAACACAAGTATTTAATAGTGGAACCTGGAATGAAACAACAAGGAAGATTACTTGGCAATTACCAGATTTACAAGTTAGGGAGAGTATCTATCTTAACTTCACCCTAAACTGTTCTTCTTTAGGTAAACAGATTTTATTTGTAGAAGGAATAAGAGATACTAGGGTAGAAACAAGCTTTGTTAATAATACTTTTATTAACTGCTCTGGAGCAAGTTGTTCTTCAATAACATTCTATAATTTAACTAAACCATCAAATGCAAGATATGAAAAATTAAAAAACATAAGCTTTCTAATTCACTATGATTGGAATGGCCAAAATCTAACAATTGGACAAGGTTCAGTTAGATTCAGAGATGATTTTGGAAAATATTATCTTGCATGGCAAAATTATTCTTTAACTTCAATAAACAAAAAGATTTGGAGCAATTATTCAATTGATGAAGAAAATCAAGAAAAATTTGTTTCTTCAAACAGAGGTATAGAAGTCAATTCTTATGTGGATTCTACTCATAATCCACAAGGAAATGTTACTATCGAAAAAATTGCATATAGCTGGAAAACTGGGAAATTATTTAATGAAACTCAAGAATTGTTTATAAAAGTTAAAGTTTACACCTATACTCCATTATTACAAAACGCAACTCTATATATCAATGGGAATTCGAGTAAAACAACTGGAGGATGGGGAGAAACATTCAATTTTTCCATAACAGTAAGAGATAGATTTGGAAGAGATGTTAATGTTTCTCTATGGCATAGAAAGGTTGGAGAGAATTGGTTGTATGTAGATTCTTGGCTTTGTAGCAACTGCCTACAATGGTCATCTCATAATTTCACTTACGATTATGATGGTAGTGATATAGCAACTTGGGAATTCAAATTTAACGGTAGTAATGCTGATGGAAATAGTGAATTATATGGTTATACTTACAAAGTTGATAAAGATGATATATATGTTTATAATGTTACTCCATCTTGGAATGCTACTGTTAACAGAAGTGGAACAACAAGCTTTATTCTTCAAGTTATAGATGTTGATAATCAAAGTTATCCAACCTATTTGCAAGTAGGAGAAATTGATGAAGGAAAAGGAAAGATTTATATCTCGAAATATGGAAGTAGTGAAACTTTTGATACTTCACCATTCTTATCAGCTAATGGAACTGGTCATTTGATAAGACAAATGAGTAATACTTCAAGTGAATGGTGCAAAACTTCAGATTATTATCTTGGACAAAACTATTGGAGAGGGGGAGTAAGCGGAGCCACAACTTATAAAGATAATATTACAGTAATTATGCCCTTCTGGTTGAAAGGAGATTTATCAAGCTCTTATATAACTCAACCTTCTAGCACACAAAACTTCACTAGAGGTTCTACTATTATCTTTTCAGGTAGTGTAGTTGATGATTGCGGAATTACACAAGCAAACCCAACAGAATTTGGTTTAGAATTTAGGATGATGATTGGCAATACAATTTATGGCTCTTGTACTACTCCAACTAACTCATTTACTTGTAATATAACTACTAACGAAAGCTTTCCATATGGATGGTACAACATAACGATGATAGTTTTTGGAAGAGGAGATTTAGCTAGTAAATATTGGAATGGAACTATAATAAGAGAAAATGCATTTTTCCTAAGAAGTACAATTAATCTAACTAATTTCACAATACAACCCTATCCAAAAGGAAGTTGGGAAATTAAACCATTTAACTTTTCAATTAACATAACAGCAGAAGATAATCAATCTGTGACAACTTATCTATGGTTAAAGAATGAAACAAATAATTGGTGGGTTGAAAACTCTACCAGTTGCAGCAATTGTAATAATTATTATTTCTTAACTCAGAAGAATTTCAGTTGTGGTAATATAGGAACATGGTATGCATTATTTAATGCTACATCTTCAACTGGCTATATTGCAAATACTTCCATTAAAGAATTCAATATAACAAAGTCAGATATTTCAATAAACCTTGGTGGAGGAAACAATAGTGAGGTTAATAGAAGCGATTCTTATTTAAACCATAATGTAACGCTTAGCGTACAAATTTGGAATTTGGTTTTAAATAATTATACAACAGTTATTCCAACTTCTAATGTAAAATTCTGGGTAATGAATGATTCAACAAATTGGCTAGAAGAATTTGAAGTAAGTAATGCAACTCATTACTATTTAGATTTCAATCCAAATTGTAGTTATTCTCCAGGATTGAGAAAATGGAAAGTAAATTCCTCTCATGCATGCTATTCTGATAACACTTCAGAAGAATTTTACATTAAGATATATGGTAGTTTAATAAATACTTTAAATCAGCCAAATGGTAGCGTTAACTATACTGCTGGAGATTTAATTCAGTTAAATGGAAGTATAATTGATGATTGCTCCCAACCAGTTATTGGAGCTCAAGTCAGATTTAGAATTCAATCTGGGTTGAACGTCTATTATTGTCCAGAATTTGGTTATGTGACTAACTCAACTGGTAATTTCTATAATTGCACTTGGAATTCTACAGGAAAAGCTGGAGGATGGTATAACGTTACAATGGAATCTTCTAAAAATTATTATGTTAACGGAAGCGATTTAAGAGAAAATGCGTTCTTCTTAATTACACCAGTATTTCTAACAAATCCACAAGTAAGTTATCCACAAGATGGAAGTTGGGGAGAAGTTCATAACTTTACTGTAATAGTTACTCACTATGCCAATGTTACAGTTTGCTTACTGGAAAGAACTCCAAGCACTTCTTGGACTGTAACAAAATGTAGAAATGTTTCGACTCCAAATAACAAATTAGTTAACTTTACAAGAACTTACACTTGCTCAGATTATCAAGAAAGTAGTTTAAGATATTTTGCATTTAATGCAAGTCAACCAGGAGTACCAGAAACTTATTCTAATACAAGCGAACAAAGTCATACCCTTAGTAAAGATGACATTCAATTCATTTACATTTACGGAAATGAGACAACTGCTAATAGAAGTGGAGAATATAAAGCAAAATTTATTTTGTATGTAAACGATACCGATAGAAATCAACCAGCTCATTCAGTTCTTGGATTAGAAGTAAAACCAGTAGTTTGGTTTAAAATTCATAATGGAACTACTTATCTTACAGATGGTTCTAATACAACCAATAGCTCGGGATATGTTGAATATTACTTTAATCCAACTTGTAGCTATGATGCTGGCAAAAGAAGTTGGTATGGATACACTTCAGCAGATTCTTGCTATAAAGATGTAAGTTCTTCACAGTTTAATGTAACGATAAAAGGAGATTTAACTCCAAATGTTACTTTTCCAAACGGAACAACTTATTATAGAGAGTTAGAACTTTACATTCCAATTTATGGTGATGTAAAAGATGAATGTAGTTTGCATAATATAACAACCGCAACTGTTAACTTTACAGTAATAAGTGTTGGTTTTGGTAATAAGTTTGAATGTTTACCTGTTGACAATCTAAATAACGGAACTTATAATTGTACTTTTAATGCAACAAGTGCGCCAGAAGGTTGGTACAACGTTAGAATGAATGCAAGTAATGTAAATTATTATAATAACGGCTCTAGTCTAAAACAATATTCATTTAGAGTAGTACAGCTTTGGCAACCTCCGGTTTTAGAAGACGAAACAGTTTTGCCAGAAGATGATGGAGGGTGGGGAGAAAACTTTACATTCAAAGTTAATGTAAGTGATGCGAACGCAGATGATGTAAATGTTAGCTTTTGGCTTTCTCCAGACAATTCAACTTGGTATTACATAGATTCGCAAATGTGTAACGATTGCGGTTCTAAAAAAGAATTGACTTTCTATTACAAAGGATTTAGCTGCAACGATATGCCAACTTACTACTTTAAATTCAATGCGACTGATCCACATAACTCAACAGATAGAGCTGGCATAGCTTTTAATTTGGTAAAAGATGATGTTGAGTTTCGATATGTAGATAATTCTGCTGGAAATAATTCTTGGGTTAATAGAAGTGAATCTGTTTTGTTAAAAGTTAGAATTTATGACACAGATAATAAAAGTTATGTTAATGAAAATGTTAGTGGAAAAATTTGGGTAACCTATGACCAATCTACTTACGATTTTGGATGGAGTAATTCTACTGATGAGCAAGGTTATTTATCTGTTTACTTTAGCCCGAATTGTAGTTATAATGTTGGTTTGCAGTATTGGAAAGCGGGAACTGTGGGAGATGAATGCTATAAAGATATTAATTCAACTATAACTTTAACAACGAACATAAAGGGTTGGCTTAATAATACAATAGCATATCCAAATGGAGAAGCTTATCTTTCAAACCAAAATGTTACGATTAGAGGTAATATCACTGATGAGTGTGGCGTAGTAGTAAGTGATGCTACAGTAAGCTTTAGAGTTATACATGATAGCTTTAGTGATATTTGCTCTCCAATTAATATAGAAGGGAATGGATGGTATAATTGTACATGGAACATTTCTACAAATCCATCTGGATGGTATGCTGTTGAAATGAATTCCTCTAGAAATCTATATAATAATGCAACAAAAATAAGACAGCAAGTTTTCTTCCATGAAGTACCTCCGGTGTTAAGTGGTGCATTTGTTTCTCCAACTGAAAGTTATTGGGGAGATACATTCGTATTCAAAGTTAATGTTACTGATGATGACGATACTGTTAATGTTACTTTGTGGAGAAGAAGTTCACAAAAAGGAATTAATAATTGGGAACCCGTAGATTCTCAGCTTTGTACAGATTGTATAAATAAAACTCTTACATTTCCAGAAGTTTTTTCACAAATAGATATTAATACTTCATTATCAAAAACAACATGGGAATGGTTCTTCAATGCAACTGATGCTTATTCTAATATTTCCAATACTTCAATCAAAACTTTAAATGTTACAAAAAGACCGGTCACAATTGATTATATAGCTGGTAATCAAAGTAATGTAAGTAGAATTGGAAATAATGTAACGATATTAACGTTACAGGTAAAAGATGCTATTTCCGGTTCAGCATTAGGAGCTGGTTTGTCTGGAGGTTTTTGGGTCACAACTAATGGAACAAAAGAAGGGCCAAAAATACTAGTAACGACAGTTGGTGCTGGTTATTTAAACTTATCTTTTAACCCAACTTGTACCCCAACACTATATGAAGTTGGTATGCAAAGATGGAAAGGTGGAGTAGATGAATCGAACTTTTACTATGCAGGTAATTCTACTCAATATCTTGTACTTAACATTCATTCAGTCCTTTCTACTAACATAACTTTCCCGAATGGGAAAAATTATGGAAAGGGAGATATAATTAACATTACAGGAAATGTCAGAGATGATTGTGGTTATGTAAGTGGAGCAACTGTTAACTTTAGAGTAGTACAAGGGACTAATAGCTTCACTCCATCGCCTGATCCAGCTCAAGATTTAGCCAATGGAACATATAATGCAACATGGGATTCTTCAGTTGGATTTATTGGATGGTATAATATAACGATGAATGCTAGTAAAGAGTATTATAACTCTTCATTCTCCATAAAAGAAAATGC
>CAZWBF010000019.1:0-10545 GCA_964632185.1 uncultured archaeon | reverse complement strand
ATTCCTTTCATAATTCTTATTTATTTTTTTATATTTAAAGATTTTAGTTAAAAAATTTTAATTAATTATCAAAATTTATTTTATGCAAGAAGAAAAAATTTTGACCTTCAGTTTAAAAGAATGGAAAGATAAATCTAGGGTAAAAAGAGCTAATTATTTTATTAGAAGGTTGAGAGAAAAGATAAGAAGAATAACTAAAATTGATGATATCTCTATTTCGAAAGAAGTGAATGAAGAAATTTGGAAAAGAGGAGTAAAAAAATCTTTGAAAAAAATTAGAGTAAAAATTTCTAAGGAGGAAAATAAAGTAAAGGTGGAGTTAGTAAAATGATCATATTATCTACTTTTCACGGAGACCCTAATTTGGGTATATTTTTTGCTTGCAATGAAAAAATTTGCTTAGTACCAAAGAGTATAGAAACGAAAAATATTAGAAATATTAAAAAGTGTTTGAAAGTGGAAACTGTTAAAATAAAAATTGCAGAAAGTGATTTAATTGGAATTTTCTGCGCATTAAATTCAAATGGAATTCTAGTAAGTAATTTGATAAAAGATGAGGAATTAAAAGAACTAAAAAATAAAATAAAAAGTTTTGATATGAATGTAGAAAAAATTTCCTCAAAATATTCAGCTATTGGAAATTTAATTTTATGTAATGATAAAGGAGCAATAATAAGTAAACTGATAAGTAGAAAAGAAAAAAGAAAAATAGAGGATTGTTTAGGTGTGGAAGTTGAATATGCAAAAATTGCAAAACTAAATATAGTTGGTTCTTGCGGAATTGCTACAAATAAAGGATGCTTATTACATAGAGATGTGAAAGCGAATGAAATTAATAGGGTTGAAGATATATTGAAAGTTAACGTTGATATAGGAACTGTAAATTTTGGTTCTCCGTTTGTTAAATCTGGTTTAATTGCAAATTCTGAAGGATGTTTGCTGGGAGAAAAAACAACACCACCAGAACTTGCTAGAATAATGGAAGCTCTTAATCTTTCTTAATAAATTTTGTGTAATTGCATTTTCCGCAAGTTAATCTATCCTTATGTCTTGCTAAAAAAACTCCTTCTCCACATCTAGGACAAAACTCTTGTCTAGATAATTTTTCCCCTTCTATTTTATACAATTTGCTTATTTTTACTGGCTTATGCTTCATTTTATTCACTAATCTTTACTTTTGCGATTGACTCGCTAATTCCCTTTTTGCCAAATATATACTCAATCTTTATTTTGCTTTCATCAATCCCAAACATTTTCTTTAATTCCTCCATCAATTGATTTTTTGAAGGTGTAGCTTCGTTCTCATGTTTAATCAAAAGTTTATATTCTTTTCTTTTAAAAAACGGGTTTTCTTTTTCTTCTATAACTTCTATCTTCATCTTACTCAACATATATTGCATATTTTCCTGGTTGATTAATATTTAAATATTTTGCAACTTCACTATCAACATCGTTAATTATAACTACTCCTTTCCAGCTTGTAGATAAATTTGTTGATTTACAATATGGGCATACTTTTCCATAAGTTAACCTTTTGCAATTTCTACAAGCTTGCAATCTTTTCATTTTTTCTTCCTCCTCTTTTCTTCTTCAATCCAAATTAATGATCCTAAGCCTGGTTGCCTCATCGTTAATCCTATTTTAGTTTGCTCACCAACACTTATTGAAATAATTCTGGCTCTTACTAAATCCTTTTCTTTCAAAGTTCTTTTTGTATTCTTTCCTAAAAATACTGAATTCTTTGAATCGAAACTAACATAATCATCCATTAGCTGAGAAATGTGAACCAAACCATCTAAAGGACCTATCCTTATGAAAGAACCAAAATCTGTATTGTCTATTACTTCACCAAAAACTAATTCATGTAATTCGGGCTTAAAAACTAACAAATCAAAAGTTGTTTCATAATGGATTCCAGCATCTTCTGGCAAAATTTTTCCTTCACTTATTTCACTAACAGAAACACAGCTTAAAATTAATCCTATTTTAGGATCAAAAGTACATTCATATTTCTCTTCTATACTTTTTTTCAACGCTTCTTTCAACTTTAAATTAAATCTTTCGGGAGGTACTCTTATCCTATCTTTTACTGTAATTATCTTATACATCTTAACCACTCTTATATTTTTCATGTACTTTTTTCAAAAAGTTTTTTGCTTCTTCACAATTTTTCCATTCCCTAACCTTTACCCATTTTCCAGGCTCTAGCTCTTTATAATGTTCGAAAAAATGTTTAATTTCATTTTTGATTGCTTCTGGCACATCTTCTATATCTTTTATTTCTTTAAATCTTGGATCAATTTTTTCAATTGGTACAGCAATTAACTTTTCATCCATTCCTTTTTCATCTTCCATTATAAGTAAGCCTATTGGTCTAACTTTTATTACTACACCAGGAAAATTTGGAAATGATGTCAAAACCAAAACATCTAATGGATCTTCATCATCACATAAAGTTTCTGGTATAAAGCCATAATCACAAGGATAATGCATACTTGTATACAAAACTCTATCTAAAAATAAGGTGTTGATCTCTTTATCCATTTCGTATTTATTTTGTGAACCTTTCGGAACTTCAATAACTGCATTTACTTCTTCTGGTGCATTATCCCCAATTCTTATCTTGAAACTCATTCCATCACCATCCTTTTCTTATTCCTTATATAAATTGTTTTTATATCTTTTACCTTTAATTTTTTTCTTAATTCTCTATCATTAGTCGCAACAACCATATCTCTATTTACAAAATTTAAAATTGTTTCATCTACATCTTTTCCTTCTATTTTTAAAATTTTTATGTTTTTTAACTTTAAAATTTTAAGTGCAAGCCTTGCATATTGCCCATTTTTCCCTTTAGATTTAGATATTTTTTCCAATTCATCAACAACTGAATCAAAAACAATTAGTTCACATCTTCCACAAATTTCCTTTATATTATCTAGGTCAAGCTTGAATCTTAATATATCTATTAAAAAATTCGAATCTAAAATTACCTTCATATTCTATTTTCTCTTTCTAATCCTAAAATAAATTTCAAGTAATAGATAAAGACATCCAATAGTTGCAGCAAGATTTGCCAAAAGGATTATCAGTTCTTCTTCCATAAATTAATAACTTTAAACTAAATAATTAAATATTTATATCCTATTAAAACTATTTTAGATTTATGAAGGGAATATCTGCAATAATAGCAACTATTCTATTGTTAGTAATGACAATTGGTTTAGCATCTCTAGCCTATACATATTTCAGAGGGGCAATACTATCAACTGCCTCTAGAATGATAGAAGTAACAGGAGGTTCATGTGATGCAGATGCAGCTACTGGATATTATGTAATTGTAAAGAATATGGACCCTGTAAATGACATTAGTGGTTCAGATATTTCTGTATTTGTTGATGGTTCACCCGCAACAGTAACTTGGAATCCAGAACCAATACCAGCAGATGGAGGAGTATCAAGAGGTGATATTTCAGTTACTGGAGGAGCAGCTGGAAGTTCGCATACCATAAGGGTTGTTGGACCTACAAATGAAGATACTGTAACAGTAACTTGTGAATAAGTTAAACTAGAATTCCATAACCAATTAATCTCCATCTATCAGAAATTCGTCTTGAGATAACTATTTTTTCATTTTTTATACATATTGGTATTTTTAAACTTAGGTCTAAAACTTCTTTTGATATATTTTCAACTATTCCTATGCTTCTTGCAACTCCAGCGTTTATAAGTAAAGTTTCTCCTTTTTTTATTGGTTCTACTTTTTCCAATTTTTCTGTTCCAATAACTCTTTCTAATAGATTGAACTTAACTGAAATTTTTTCTCTTACTTCAGGTAATTTTCCAGACAAACCAACAACATTTCCAACTAGAAAATCTGATTTGGTTAAAAACGGGTCTAATTCAGTCATAACTCCCAATAAGCCACCAGGTCCAGCTTCTTCTAAATTTTTTCCAGCTTTCTGTAAACCAACTATTTTTGTATGCAAGATTTTATACTTCTCATTTATCCTAGTTCCTGGTCTTATCTCAATTTCTTGACCAAGCTTAAGCTTTCCTTCAACTAACGCTCCTCCTAATACACCACCTTTTAAATTCTCTGGAGAAGTTCCAGGTTTATTTATGTCAAAGCTTCTCACAACAAGCATATAAGGATCTTTGTTTTCTTCTCTTTTTGGAGTAGGAATTCTTTCCTCAATAGCTTCGATTAAATAGCTTATATTTATTCTCTGCTGTGCAGAAACTGGGATTATAGGAGCATCTTCTATGCTAGTTCCTTTTAAAAACTCTTTTATTTCCTTATAACTCTCAATGGCTCTTTCTCTACTTACTAAATCAATTTTATTTTGAGCAACAACAACATTTTTTATTCCAACCGCTTCTAAAGTCATTAAATGCTCTCTAGTTTGCGGTTGTGGGCATTTTTCGTTGGCTGCAATAACTAAAATTGCACCATCCATTACACTTGCCCCAGTTAATACAGTCGCCATTAAAGTTTCGTGTCCAGGGGCATCTATAAAACTAACAGTTCTTAAAATCTCTCCATCTTCAAAACAATAAGGACATTTTTCAGAATTTGAAAAATAGTGATTGTTTTTACATTTGTAAAAAGTTGCATCAGCATAACCTAAGCGTATAGTTATTCCTCTTCTTAATTCTTCGCTATGTTGTAAAGTAAGTTTATTTGTTAAAGCTTCGGTTAAAATAGTTTTTCCATGAGCAACATGACCAACCATCCCTATATTGCACTCTGGTATTAGTTTATCCCTTACCTTCTTCACCTTTCTCTACCTTTTCCTCTTTTGGCTTTTCTACTTCTTCAGGTTTTTCTTGTTCCTCTCCTTCAACTTTTTTCTCTTCAGCTTTCTCCTCTTCTTTTTTCTCTTCTTTTGGTTTTTCTGTTTTTTCCTCTTTAGGCTTCTCCGCTTTTTCTTCTTTCTTTCCTTCCACTTTCTTTTCTTCGACCTTTTCCTCTTTTGGTTTCTCTGACTTTTCTGTCTTTTCTTTAACCTTCTCTTCTTTCTTTTTAGCTTCTTCTTTTGGCTTTACCGGAATAAGTTCTTCTATAGGTTTAGCACCTTTTTGAATTATTTTGCAATTTATTTGAACTATATCTTCGCTTATCGTATTTCCTCTAACTGTTTTTCTTTTTCTTTGTCCTTTTAATTTTGGATGAAAACATGGAGGTTTACTTAGCAAAATTCTTTTTCTTCCTGGGCCAGAAATTGCAGGATGCATTGGAAAACCGTCTTTATCTGTTCCCCCTGTAATTTTTCCTTTATAGCCAACTAAACCCAAAAAGTCTAAATCTATTTCATCACCAATTTTTTTACCAATTATACCTAAAGCTTTACTTTGCTCTATTTCAACTTGATAAGATCTTCTTGTTTCTGGGTCATTCACCACAAATTTGAAATTTGCCATAATATGAATTAAGTTCACTCAATAAATTTATCTTTTACTATTTTGTATAAAATTCAAAATATACTAAATCATTAAATACTCAATAAGAATATAACTATAAAATTAAATTCTATCAAAAATAAGTAAAAATTATGCCAGCAAAAGTTTCGGTATCAGATGTAAAAGGTGAAGTTAACTACGAAAATTTAATAAAAGAATTTGGAGTTCAAAAATTCGACAAATATATTTCAAAGATGGAAAAATTAGGTATTAAACTTGACTTAATGTATAGAAGAAACATAGTATTTGCACATAGAGATTTTGAAAAGATTTTAAACACTATTAAAAATAAAAAGGAGTTTGCAGTAGTAACTGGAATAAATCCTTCTTCTCCTTTACATTTTGGTCATTTATTATTCTTAAGACAAGCAAAATTTTTTCAAGAGTTAGGTGCAGATGTTTTCATACCTATTTCTAATGATGAAACTTATGTTTTTAAAAAAACTGAGAAACTAGAAGATGCAACAAAAAATGCTTTTGAAAATGTTATTGTAGACATAATTGCTTTAGGGTTTAAAAAAAATAAAACAAAAATTTTTATTTCAACTCAATTTTCAAAAATTTATGAATTAGCTGTAAAATTATCAACAAAAGTTACTTTTTCTACAATCAAAGCAATCTTTGGTTTTAATGAACAAACCAACCCAGGACAAATTTTTTATGCGGTTATGCAAAGTGCACATATACTATTACCACAAATTGAAGAATTTGGTGGGGTTAAACCGACTATTGTTCCTATAGGGATTGACCAAGATCCTTATATGAGATTAGTAAGAGATATTTCAGAGAAAGTAGGTTTTATTAAACCATCTTCAACTTATCATAAATTTTTGCCAGGTTTATTAGGAGGAAAGATGAGTGGATCTAAACCAAATACATGTATTTTCTTAACAGATGATATAGAAGTTGCAAAACGAAAGATTAAAAAAGCTTTTTCTGGTGGGCCAAAAACTTTGACTGAGCATAGAAAATATGGAGGAAATCCAGAAATTGATGTTGCATGTCAATATCTCTACTTTCTTTTTGAAGAAGATGATAAAAAAATTAAAGAAATTTTTGAAAATTTTAGAAATGGTAAATTGACTTGTGGAGATGTGAAAGAATATTTAAGCAATAAAGTTGAAAAATTTTTAAAAGAGCATCAAGCTAAAAGAGAGAAGGCAAAAAATTTAATTGACAAATTCTTAATTTATTAAGAGTGGTATGTTCCAATTTTGAATTCTAAAGTAAATGATTTAAGAATCAAATTCTTAAGGGATTATTATGTATAAGCTTACTGATGAAGGCAAAAAATATTTGAAAGAAGGATTGCCAGAAAAAAATTTGGTTGAATATTTGAATTCTCTCCCAGAAAAAAGTTGTGAATTGAAGTATGCAGAAAAGAGAATAGAAAACTTTCACATAGCATTAAAATGGTGTCTAGAAAAGAAGCTTGTAAAAGTTGAAAATGGAAAAATAAAATTGCTTAGATATCCGGAAAAATTTGAAGAAGAAGATTATTTGCTAAAAGTTGATAGAGGAGAAAAAATAGGAAAAGATGCTTTGAAACTCTTGTTCCAAAGAAAATTAATAGAAAAAGTAAAAAAAGTTGAAAAGGAAATTACATTTCTTACGCCCGAAATTTTGAAAGATGAATTGTGGAAAGGTGCAAGATTCAAACCGTATAAAGTTGATGTAGTAAGCAAAAAAGCTATACCTGGAAAAATTCATCCTTATCAGCAAATAATTGATGAGATAAGAGAAACTCTTGTCAATTTAGGATTTGTAGAAGAAAAAGGCCCTTTGGTTGAATTAAATTTTTGGAATTGTGACGCATTATTTATGCCTAGCGATCATCCAGCAAGAGGAATTCATGATATCTTTATGCTAAAGAAGCCAAGATATGGAAAAGTTTTGGATAAAAAACTTTGGAAAAGAGTAGAATTAACACATTTAAATGGTTGGAAAACTGGGAGCAAAGGATGGGGAAATTGGAATTTTAATTTAGCAAGAACTTTAATATTAAGAAGCCAAAATACTGCAATTTCAGCAAGGTCGTTGACAAAAATTAAAGAAGCTAATTTACCATGCAAAGTTTTTGCTTTAGGCAAAGTCTTTAGACCAGATGTTATTGATTCAAAACATTTCATAGAATTTGAGCAATTTGAAGGAATAGTCGTTGCGAAAAAATTAAATTTAAAGCATATACTTGGCTATCTAAAAGAGATAACGTTTGCTCTTGGAGCTAAAAAGATAAGGTTTAAACCTAGTTATTTTCCGTTTACTGAACCTTCAATAGAAGCACATGTTTATATTAAAGGATTAGGTTGGACGGAATTGGTTGGAGCTGGAATTTTCAGACCAGAAGTTACTTTGCCTCTTGGGATAAAATATCCTGTTTTGGCTTGGGGTGGTGGATTAGGTAGATTAGCTATGGTAAGACTTGGGATAAACGATATAAGAGAATTATATTCAACTAATTTAAAATGGCTTAGAGAAAAGGTGATAGTTTAATGCCAACCTTTACATATGATAAAAAAGACTTGCTTAACTTAATTGGAAAGAAATTAAAAGATAAAGAACTAGAAAAAATAATAAACTCTTTAAAGCCAGAAGTCGAAAAGATTACTAAAGATGAAATTACAATTGAACATACCCCAGATAGACCAGATTTATTTGGAATTGAGGGTTTGGCTAGAGCTATAAAATATTATCTTAAAATTTACAAAAAAATTAAGAGTTACAAAACATTACCTCCAAAACTTAAAGTAAAAGTTGAAAAGGTTAATGTAAGACCTTTTGTTGGTTGTGCTGTGGTTAGAAATGTTAAGTTGAATGATAGTTTTATTAGAAGTTTAATGCATATTCAAGATGCTTTAACCGATACGATTGGAAGAAAAAGAAAAAAGGTTGCAATAGGTATTCATGATCTAGATAAAATATTTCCACCTATAACTTATACTTCGTTCTCACCAAAAGAAAAAATGATTCCATTAGGTAGAAATAAAGAAATGAGTTTAGAAGAAATTCTAGAAAAAGAAGAAAAGGGTAAAGAGTATGGATATATAATTAAAGATGCAAAAAAATGGCCAGTATTTATAGATAAGAGAGGGATATTTAGCTTTCCTCCGATAATAAATTCTGAAAGAACAAGAGTTACAAAAAATACAAAAAATCTATTCATAGATATAACTGGTTTAGATGAAAGAAGTGTTAATCAATGTTTAAACATTCTTTTGACAAATTTTGCTGAAAGAAACTGTAAAATTGAAAAAGTAATATTAGAATATCCAAATAGAAAAGTAGTCCTGCCAAATTTGAAAAATGAAAAAATGAAAGTAGAAATAAAACTTATAAAAGATTTGATTGGAATAAATCTAAGCAATAAAGAAATAATTGATAACCTAAAAAAAATAGGATTAGAAGGAAAAATAAAAGGAAAATATGTAATAGTAGAAATTCCTCCTTATCGCGTTGATATATTACATGAAGTTGATTTAGTAGAAGATGTTGCAATTGGTTATGGTTTAGAAAATTTAGAACCAGAAATTCCAAATCTTCAAACTATAGGCAAAATTCATCCATTAGAAAAATTCTTATCAAAAATAAGAATTTTAATGGTTGGTTTAGGAATGGAAGAAATTATAAGACCTATTTTGAGTAGTAAAGAAAAGCAATTTAAAAAAATGTGCTTAGATGAAGAAGATTATATAGAAATAGAAAATCCTGTTTCTAAAGAATACTCAATACCAAGAGTTTGGTTATTGCCTGGCATTCTTGAGTTCTTAAGTGTTAATCAGAATGTTGACTATCCACAAAAACTTTTTGAAATTGGTTATGCAATAGTTCCAAATGAAGAAATGGAAACGAAGAGTGAAGATATACCAAAAATTGCTGGTGTAATAGCTGACAGCAAAATAAATTATGAAGATGTTGTAGCAATAGTGGATTCTTTACTATCATCTTTAAAACTTTCTTATAAGTTAAAGAAAATAAAACATCCTTCCTTCATCGAAGGAAGAGTTGCTGGTATATTTCTTAAAGGAAAAGAAATTGGAGTAGTAGGAGAAATCCATCCAAAAATTTTGAAAAATTGGAATATAGACATGCCAGTTGCTGCATTTGAAATTAATTTAAAATACTTATTTTCATCTACTTAACCAGTTTATAATTCTATCTACCAAAGAAATTTTTCTTTCAACCCAAGGCTGACCTATTATTCTATAGGCCAATTTTTCTATCTCATAAGCTGCAGGAGAATTCGAGTTTAAATAAGTTAGTGGAATTTTTAAATTAATAGATTTCAAGACATTTTTGTCTTCTGGTATTTCAGCTAATACCTGAGAATTCAAAATTTCCATAATTTTATTCTTCTCGACCTCAAAACTATCTTTCTTTATTCTGTTCAATACTATTCCCAATATCTTTTTATCTAAACTTCTTGCTAGTTTTAAAGTCTTTAAAGCATCGATTATAGTTGGTAATTCTGGAATCGTAACGATTAAAACTTCTTCTCCACTTTTTAAACCGATCATAGCTTCTTTACCTAGGCCAGGAGCACAATCAAGCAAAACAAAATCAGCATCTAATTTTTTTATTATCTCATCCAAATTCTCTACATTTAAATCAGTTAAATCTTGTAAATTCAAACTTCCAGGAATTATTCTAAAACCTAAATAATGAGGATATAAAACATCTTTCAATTCTACTTGATTTTTTAGAAGCTTGTGTAAAGTGTTTTTAGCTAGGTCATAGCCAAGATAAGAAGCTAAGTGAGGAGTTGTAAAATTTGCATCTATAGCAACTACTTTATATCCAAAAGTTGACAACTTATAAGCTAAGTTTGAAACAATAAAAGTTTTTCCTACTCCACCTTTAGTCGATAAAATACTAATAACTCTCATAATCTTTTTTGTTATTTTCAGATTTAAAATAGTTTCTAAATGCCCCGGGTGGGATTTGAACCCACGACCTTCACCTTTCTCCTATCATCTTTCTTCAAACCTTCTATGCCTAGCCTCCCCATAGAAGGGTGCTGCTCTATCCAAGCTGAGCTACCGGGGCTAGACAGTATAAAATATTTATTGTTTATTTTTAAAATTT
>CAZWBF010000018.1:0-11034 GCA_964632185.1 uncultured archaeon | reverse complement strand
GAAGAAAATATTAGGTTATAACTAATGAGAAATGTTATGAATAACGAGTACAAAACAATTTTTTCTTTTATTTTTTTACTTATACTATAACCCATTATTTTATTTTTACTTAATAACAAAATGGAAAATAACCATGTGGGAATCAAGACTAAGACTAAAGGTTGCTTAATTGTTTGAAAGAGAATGAAATAATATTTGGCTACATAAAAGATATAGAATAATAGAAATGAAGGTAAAACATAAGGAAAATAAGGTTTGAACTTTTTCTGAAGTTTACTCATAGTTAATTTTTAGTTTAGACACTTTAAATAATTTTAATTAGAACTTTCTTTTCATTATAAACAAATGATAATAACCAGGCTTGTTAAACTCCTTGATTATTTCATAATCTTGCTTGAAGAAATCAAGATATTCTTTAGTAACAAAAAGTAGTTTGGGGTTTGAATTAACTTCTTTCAAAATCCTTTCCTTTCCAACAAAATTTATAAATTTTAAATCTGAATCAAAATAGTTATTAACTATTTTCCTATTTGTAACAAAAGAGATGTAATTAGTAGGAATCGCTGAACCGAAAATTAGATCTTCATCTTTAGTATTTTCTAATGTATAATTAGTTAATTCATCAAATATCAAATTTCTGTTTTTGTCATAATAAAATTCTAAACTTTTTAAATTTGTGAAAAATGTGAGTAACAAAATCATTACTAAGAATATTTTTACTATTAAAAGTTTTGAGTTTCTGAGTGCTCTACCAAAACCGATAAAAATAAATGGCAAAGCAAATGCAAAATAATGATAAATTACTTGTTTAAATGTTATTAGAATAAAAAAATCAAATATTAATGGATATGCTGAAAAAACTAAAATTTTCCTATCATTTTCAAAATAGGCATAAGCTAGACAAACTATAGATATAAAAATTGTAAAAAAACCTAAAGCAAAATATTGCTCGCTTATTTTGGCTCTTACTCCAATGTTTGCAGAGAAATGATATAGAACTGTGTCTATAAAGAAATTATTTTCAGTTAAAAGATTAAGAGCAAAAAATGTTAAAAAATTTAATAAAACAAAAATAGCCATATATTTTTTAAACTTCTTTTTATAATTCTTGAAAAGGTAAAAAAACAAAAATGGAATTAAAAGTATTATTAAGTATCTAGTGAAAATTGCTAAAGTTAGGAAAATGTTAGAGATAAAAAATTTTTTGTTGAGAAGAAAATAAAAAGACAATAAAAAGAAAAGAAGTGCTTCAAATGTTCCCATTGCCAAATTTCCAAATATTAGGAATCCAGGAAAAAGTAAAAAGGAAATAGAAGATATCAATCCGCTTTCTTCATCAAATATCTTTTTCGAAATTAAGTAAACAAAAAAGATATTTAAAATTCCTATAATTGAAATAAAAAACTTAATTAAGAAAAAATTTCTGAAATAAGCTAAAGGTGCTAATAAGAATAGTTGAAGAGGTGGGTGAGCATAAAAAAAATCTTTATATGGCATTAATCCGTTTGTTATTGCTTTAGCCATGTTTATATAAATCGTTTCATCTGAAAAGACAGGTGTAAAGAAAATAGTTCTAAATATTAAAAAGGAAATTAAAAAAAGGAGTAAATTAACATTTAATGCTTTTTTCAATTCCAGCAAAATACTCATCATTATACGCACCACCATAAATTTTATAAGTATAATTTCTTCTTGGTAAATCAATTAAAAGTGATTTAGAATAACTAAAATTAAAAACTTCATCATAAATTGAAGCCCATCCGGAATGAGTAATTAGAATTCTTCCAGATATTTTTTCAGGAATATAAGAATAGATTGTGCAATTAAAAAGGCATGTAGAAGTATTTCTATAGATTTCGTTACAAGTTAATTGTATTTTCATACTTTTACCAACAATAAACGATTTTATAAAAACGATTAAAAAAATCTCGATTGCCACAAGAGAAATTATTTTACAATATTTTGAAGATAGCAAATTTTCCATCATCATAAATTAAATTATAAAATTTCGAACTATAAAACAAATTTTTATTAAGCCCTACATCTGTAGGCCCGATAAATATATGGGTTATATTGTATTTCTTCAGTTCTTTAATCGTTTCTAAATCATTTGGATTTATTGATATCCTCCTATAAATTTCTACTCTTTTTCTATATTCCTCCTTATCATAATCTGCCCAACAATAATCAGTGAAATAGAATATTTTTCTCGAAGTAAGAGGAAATATTCTTTCACCATAAGATGCAGTAGCTCCCGTACATCCAGAACCACCACCATCAATAATAAATGTAGAGTTTATTGGAATTCTTGTGTTAATAAACGAAATTACATTATCAAACTCCTTCCAAACAATCCAGGGGATTTGCCCTTTAATATATGTAGTTCGAAGGTTGAAGTAAGAAAAAATAGAAGGTGGTAGTGTTAATAAGGCAAAGAAAAGTAAAAGCAAAAGATTTAATTTCATATTATTGAATATCAACGAAAATCCGATAGCATAAAAAAACCAAAGTATCCAGATACTTCTACTAAAATTCATGTCCTCAAAAAGAATAAACAAAAGTGGTAAAATTAAAAGAAATGAAGTTATTAAAAATTGTAAAGACAGTTTAAACTTTTTATTCTTTCTATGAAACCAAATCGTTGTAAAAATAAAAGATAAAAATCCTAAAGTCAAAATAATATTTTTATTTAAACCAATAGGAGAAGAGAATAGCATAAAAGAAATTTTATCTTTTATTTCTAAATTTCTATTAAAAGAAGAGAACATGAATAAATCGAGTTTATTCTCTTTTGTTAAAAAAACATCAAAAGCGGAAAAAGTAAGTGTAAGATAAGGTAGGAAAAAAATAATATTCAATAAAAAATTACACCATAATTTTTTTTCTTTTAAAGCTTGAAAAAACTTCGGATTATGAATACTCATAGCTATTAAAAAAGATGGAATTAAAACAATGGGATAAGCATGAAAACTGCTCATAGCAAATAAAGAGGAAATTAATGAAAAGTGATCTCTATTTTTTTCTTCTAACAGAAAATAAAGAAATGATAGGAAGAAAAAAATAGACAAAGCGTATGGGAATACTCCGAAAAAGCCTATATTTAAGATTGGATTTAATAAGAATGAAGAGAAAAAAGCTGCAGATATTCCTATCGTTTTATTAAACAACTTTTCAGTTATTAAATAGACAGGCAATGAGTAAAGAGAGGAAAAGAGGAAAGTTAGAAAAGAGAGGAAAGTTATAGAATCTAACCCAGCTATTTCAAAAATAGGTGGAAACAATATTACGGATGGAAAATAAAAAAAGTTTGTAGCTAAGTCATATGGCTGTAAATTTGTTTCAAATCTCCCTTTAAGAAAAATTGCATGTGAAATTATGCTAAATCTTCCTACATCAGCACCAATTATTGTTCTATAAGTAAAAAACAAAAAAATATGAAGAGTTAAACTTAATATCAATACGAATATGAGCCACTTATCAATTTCTATTTTCTTTTTTTTATTTCTAAAAGAACTCTTTATGGATTTCCTTGAAATTAAAGATATTAAAATTGAAACTATTGAGGAAAATAAAATAAGAAGTAAATCAATCGAATTTCTTAAAATTAATAGTAAAGATAATGAAAATATGTTAATCACAATAGATGCTGAAAATGTTTTTATTATTAGTCTACCTAAATTGAATTCTTTTTTAAAATAAATTACAAATCCTGGTAATATGAAAATCTCCAGAAAAACTAATACTGGTAAAAGAATTGTCAAAAACATTTACCCACCTTCTTTTAATATATCACCCGTAGCATTATTTCCAAATGTAATACTCTTCCAGAAAACTCTCTCATTATCACAAAAACCAAATTTATCAGAGCTAAGAGATAAATTCAAAACCTTCAAATTTTCAATAAATATACTTTTTTTAATACATCTCTTAGATGGAATGAAAAATGTATAAACTTTATTATTGATAATAATCTTACCTAGGACACCGTCTCCTTTGTCGGAGCATGCTTCTATATTTAAGTAAGATTTTCCGCTGGGAACAACTAGAGAAGCATTTGCAAAGGATGGATATCTACAATAGCATACATCACTTACAATGCTATCATCAAACCAATAAAATTTACATGGCATGTACATTTTCCACATCCAATCATTTTTTATGATATTTTCATTCAAAGATATCTCTATATCATTAAGTAATCTTATTTTTTTGACAATCAAAATCTCATAATCACACACATAATTTCTTTCAGCAGAAAGAAAAATTATATGTTCTTTTCCATCTCCAAAATTCTTAACATCTACATAAACTTCTCTACATTCTCCACTTCTAATATAATAAGTATAATTTTTTATTTTATCAACTGAAACTTCAAAAATAATGCCATCTCCACCAGTAAATCCACCACAAACTTTAATCCCTAGATAACGTATATTTTTTGGTATTTTGAGATTCCTTGACGCGTAATTTTTGAATATACAATTACATAATCCCATCTCCAATCCATTTTCGCTAAATCTTGGCTCTGTTATTGGGGGATTACAACCATCTTCCCATGTCAAATTCCATTTTGCTTGTTCTGAAGTTTTTGTCAAATCAAGAATTAAATTTTTTGATTCAAAATCTAGCCAAGGCCAAAAAACAGTATCGTAAGAAACTAAATCTGTTATTTTTTCATAATTCCAGTCAGTTCTTACTGATAATGAAATAGAGTTTAAAATAGAAAGTATGACTATAATTCCGAAGAAAATAATTATTTTACTCGATTTTTTCTTTAATTCTGTCATTAAGTAAATAGGCAAAAAAATTGATAAAATTGCTATTATAGGCTCTGAATGTCTTACGTATCTTGGAGTAAATCCACCTTCAAAATCAGGATTTAGATAAGCAACAAAAAATACATAGAATACTAGAAAAATTAACAATTTGTTTTTAAGATTTTTGAATTTGAAGTTTATCATACCAAGTAAAGAAAATAAAAGAAATGGAGAGTTAACAAAGATTCCTTTTGGTCCAAAAAAGTATCCAAATAAAGAATATGTTTTAATGAAAATTGCATTACCTAAATTATTTCTTATAGTATAAACCAATGAAGTAGGTTTTATATCTACAGCATAAAAAGTTTGTGGAAAAATAGTGTAAATTATATTTCCACTTGTCAAACTTTTTTTACTTATTGATAAAAATTTCAAGTAATTGAAAAAAATGTTTAAATTCAAAATTATTAGTAACAAAATGGAAAGAGTTAGTAGTAATAAAATTTTTGGTTTTAAGTATCGTTTGTAAAAAGTTAGTACGAAAAATGAAAAAAATAAAAGCAAAATTATTGCTGGCAAAGCTTGATAAAATAAAGAAAATGCAAAAAAACTAAAAGTTAGATAAGCAAAATTTCTTATGTTTTTTTCCTTTTCAAATTTTGTAATGAAGAATAAAAATAGAGTAAAAGATAGCACTTGAAAAGAATTGTGAAGAAATAGATATTTAGAATAAATTACAAAAGATGTACCTAAAGAAATGGAAAGAGTTATAAGAAGATTTAGAAGAATTTTTTTCTTATTGATTTTGTTTAAAGTTAAAAAAATCAAAACTGTAGAAAGTGAATAGACTAAAATATTAGTAAAAATTAGAAATCGCAATGGATTAAATTTTATTATTTTATTCAGAATGTATGATAATTCAAAAAATATATGAAGTCCGAAATTGTAAAAATTTGGATAACATTTTTCATTAACGCAAAAAACATCGACATAATCTATGACCTTAAATTTATAATTTTCATCAACAACAGTTTCGTTTGACACTCCAAAAGTTTTATTTTGAAGATAATTTTTAAAATATAATGTTATTAATGGAGAAATGCCATCATGCCAATATTTGTTTGATTTGAAAATTAAAATTTTGAAGGTTCCATCTTCTTTTTCGTATATAGGAATTGAAGAATAAAGAGAAAAAATTAGGAGAAATAGAAGAATAGAAAATTTTATCACACTTTTATTTTTCATAATTTATTTTTAGAAAAGAATATAAATATGATGGATATAAGAAGGAAAGCAAAGCATGTTTTAAATTATGCACTTAAAAAAGTTCCATTTTATAATAAAAGAAAAAAATTGTACATAAATAAAAAATGGGGAGAAATTCCAACAATTACTAGAAAGGAATTGGAAAAATATTGGAAAGATTTTTTATCAGTTGATTATAAGAATTATAATCTAAGATTTAGATTAACTACTGGTACATCTGGTAAACCATTGAAAGTATTCTATAATCCTATTTATTATTGGCAAATGAATTTATCCTATTTTAAAACTTTAATAACTTGCGGTTACAATCTAAAAAAAATAATTTTACATTATGACCCATTCCATCCACAAAAATATTTCTTTCAAAAATTGAACATTTATAGAAAAATTTGGATAAACCCTTCTTTGAGTGAAAAAGATCAGCTTTTTATAATCTCAAAATTTAGCAAAGCATATTTATCCTATTTTCCTACTTCTTTGCTATTTTTACTTTTTGAAAATAAATTTTACAATTTCCCACTTACTAATAAATTTTATAAAATTTTCACTGAGGGTGAAATTTTGTTAAACCCTATTAGAGAATTTATTGAAAATCAATTCAATTCTAAAATAATTGATTTTTATGGGGTAGTTGAGCACGGACTCGTTGCTTATGAAACAGATAAAAATTTTTATATTTTACCTAATGAAGTAATGCTCCTTGAAGTTGTTGACAAAAATAATGAACAAGTAAGTGAAGGTGAAAGAGGAAGAATACTCCTTACAACCCTTGGAAATCTTGCTTTTCCTCTTATTAGGTATGAAGTTGATGATTTCTGCACTTTAGAAAAATTTGATAAATATTGCAAAGCTATTAGTGATATAAATAGAAAATCCTTAGAAAATGTTCTTCGAATGAAAAAAAGCCAAATAAAAAAACTAGTCAATAAAGGAATTAAAAATAGAAAAAAATTTGTTATAATTTACGATAAAAAAAATGATAGGTTTGAAATTACATACAAAAAAGATTTCTTAATAAAAAAACGGGGCAAGTATGAATTGATAAAAATAGTTTAAATTTTACGAATAATTAAATAGAAAAAAAGATTTAATTTTGGAAGATCAAAAAAAGAGAAAAGCAATTTTCTTGGTAAAAATCTGTAAAGCTTGTTGTAAACAAATCTATAAAAAATCAAAAGAGTAGTGTCTGCAAAAAAAGGGAAACAGTAGCCATATTTAATTATTTTAAATTTTTTGCCTAACAATTTTTCAAATGTACTTAATTTTCTAGGATAAGAAGGAAATGTTTTACTGTATGCATAATTCCACTGTTTTATATTAAAATATTCGGAATTAAGGTGATAAATTATAGCAAATCCTTTTTTCTTTAATACTCTGTAAATTTCTTCTATAGTTTTTTTTAATTTAGCCATTTTCAAGTGATCTGTAGTACTGAAATCAATTATTAAATCAAAAGAACCATCCTTAAAAGGCATATTACTTATATCAGCGTTGTAGATCAAAGCTTTTTTAAATCCGAATTTTTTAATATTTTTCTTTGCCAATTCTACAAGTTTTTTGTCAATATCAACAAAAAAAATTTTTTGAGGGTCAAACATTCTTTTAATAAGAAACGGCAAATGTCTTATTTTCGATATTCTATATGATGACTCTTCCCAAACATCAAATTTTAAAACGGTTAAATTATTTCTTACATTTTTTTGTAATTTGAAAAAAGGATAAAAAAACAATGAATAATAAATTTTCATCATGAATTTATCTTGTAGCTCTTTAAGTTTCTTGTTAATTATTGACCTTTCAAGATTTTGTTTTTTTCTAGCCAAAAAATAAGAATACATATTAATGTTAATTTAATAATGTTTTTATATCTTTATCATTTCAGGAGATAAGATTTTTTATATCTTGCTTTCTTCTTGAAAAGTGTTAGTATAATTTTTTCTACCAAAACTTGAAGAGTTTTTATCATGTATTTACACCTCCTTAATGTTTAGATAGCCAATTGCGCCCCATTCACCATTCCAATTTCCACAGGGTCCACCAGCTGTACTTAATATCTCTAAATAATACCAATTTCCTCTATAGCCATTCAAATTATATTCTTTATATATCCATCCATCCTTCGAATTAGCTGTTATTCTATCTATGAGAATTACATCACCAGATGAAAATATGTCTGAAAGATAAATCTCAAAAATGTTATCATTGCAATTGGAAGAATTGGCAAAACTAATTTTTCCGGCGATATTTGCGACTTTTATTTGTAGCGTATAATTCTTGTTTGTATTATTCAAATTTATATATGTTCCTAAATATCTTGGTAGATTTTTTGAAATTGGGTGAAGTATAATAATCCCATAATCACCATCTACTGGACCATAAATATAATAACCGTTTGACTCTATAAAATCAGGATTTTCTTGTTCAGATAAGTATGTAAACCATTTATTTGACATTCCAAAATTTAACTCAGGATTGATGAATTGCTCTCCCTCCCTTGGGGTAAGAGGAGTAGATGACTCATAGAAAAATAAATATGAAAATAAGCCAATAACAACTAAAAATATAATGGAAATTATAATTTTATCTCTGGCTTTCATAAACTTTCTAATATTATTTAGAAATTCTTTTATATTTAAATATCATGAAAGTAACCGTTTTGGGATATTATTCATCAATAAATAAGGGTAATATATGGATGTTAAAAGGTTTTTTTCATTTTTTTCCTGTGAAAAAAGTTTATTTACCAGTATTATATCCACATGTTGAAAAGTTAATAATTAAAAGAGAGAAAATGAGAAAAAAAGTTGAAGTTGTCTGGTTTTTAAATTTATTCAAATTATTAAATTTAATCTTGAAATCTAAGAATATATTTTTTCTTTTTGGAGATACTCTAACAGGAGAATATGGACTATTTTCTAATTTTTTTGCTCTTTTAAATCTTACATTCCTTTTATTTATTGGAAGAAAATCAATTATTCTGCCTAGTACTCTTCTGCCAAGCAAGTTTTCAAAATCCTTCTTAAAATTTTTTCTTAAAAGAGCTAAGAAAATATATATTCGTGAGAAAAATTCGTTAAAAGAATTAAAAATAATAAATAAAAATACTTTTGTTGCTAAAGATTTAGCTGTATTTTACTTAAATACAAAAAAGTCGACCAATAAAGAAAAAAGAAAAATTATAACTCTAGTACTTAGAAATTCTACACCTAAATTATTAGGAATTGAAAGAAAAAAATTTGTAGATTTAATTACAGAACAATTGAGTTTTATATTAAAAAAATATCCAAAATATAGATTTATTTTACTTCCTTTTCAAATAGGAGTAAGAAGAAAAAATGATGATAGAATAATTTTAAGAGAAATTTATGAGTCTATGAAGAATTATAAAAAAAGAGTTGTTTTTTTGAAAGAATACCTAACTTTAGAGAAGGTTTTAAAAATAATTAGCAAAAGCGTCATGTTAATTTCCAGTAGATTTCATGCATGCTTGATTGCTTATAAAGTTGGAACTCCTTTTATTGCATTAAATGAAAATTTCAAAATCGCAAATTTTGCTAGAAAAAAAGGAATTCTTCTAAACAAAACAGACTTAGAAAAAGTAAGTAAATATCTTGATATAAATTTAATCTAAATTAATAGCGTCTCCAAATAATTTCATATTTGTTAGAAAATACTTCAATAATAGCAGAAACTCTAGCTAAGAGTTCGATGAAAGTTAGAATGAGTAAATCAAAAAAAACTTTAATAGATTTTGTTTTCAAGATTAAAGATAGTAATGACTTTAAAATTAACAAAGGCTTCATACTACTAGTAATAAAATTGTAATCTTTCTTCAATTGAAGATGACCGGAGAAAGATCTTTTTCTTTGACTAAAAAAATGTTTTAAAGAATATGGTGTTTTTGTGTATCCATATGCCTTTGGTTCGTAAAGTATTTTAAATCCAGCCTTTCTTATTTTATATTCAATAAAAACTTCATCAGCGGAAATTTTTGGAAAGTAATTAAAAATTTTTCTAAAAGCACAAATTTCTGTTCCTTTTGGCTCTTTCAAACAAAGCAAATGATGTAAATCCCATATAATTTTTGAAAATCTATAAATTCTACTATTTTTATCTGCTATTGGTCTTCCAACTACCATCCCTATTTTCGGATTTTTAAAATGTGTAATTAAATATTTGAGGAAATTTTTCCTTATTCGGATGTCAGAAGAAAGCATAACAACTATTTTTGTTTTGATTTCTTTTAATCCAAGTCTAATTGCAAAGTACTTACCTCTTCTTTTTCTTTCTCTAATTAGAAGAATTTTTTTCGATTTAGGTAAAATCAAATCTTTATCTGGAGTTACTATTATTATTTTATCGATGTGTTCACTAAGTTTGTCGTTCAAAATAGTTTTTACTAAATTAAAAACTCTTTCTTTTTCTTTATAACTAGGAATTAGTACAGAAAATTTGTCCATATAATTTTTTTGGTTGTTACATTTTAATAATCAATTTGAAATGGTTATTAACTTTGTTGAGCACTGAATACTTTATTTCAAAATTTACGAAATAGTAAAAATTTGTTTTCTTACATTTTTTTAAATACCCAAGAAAAGCTAATAGAGTATTTTGCGATTACAGCAATTAAAATACCAATTATATTTGAAACAAGATAATAAATTCCAAAGAATTCTGTGAGTATATATAGAATAATAACATTTAGAAAATCTCCTCCCCAACAAGTTATATTATACTTTACAAATCTTTTTACAATTTTCTTTTTATCCGAAACTTTTCTATCTTTAAATGTCCATAAATTGTTCCAGAAAAAGTTATTACCTATAGCTAATTCTATTGCAAAGATGCTTGAAAAAATATAGTAAATACCGATAATTTCTGTTAAAAACCAAAGGAAAAATTGATTTACAAAAAATCCTGAAGTGCCAACAATACAAAATTTAATGAATCTCCTAAAGTCAAAAGTTAACATAAATTTAACTTATTTTTAAAATCTTAAATAAAGCAAATA
>CAZWBF010000017.1:5061-11153 GCA_964632185.1 uncultured archaeon | reverse complement strand
TCTTGATTTGATTCCAACCATTTGATTGGTCAACTTCATAAATATCTTGAAGAGTACATGGATTAGAAGCTGTACACTTGTTTCCATCACTAACTATAGTTATAGTATCACTCTTTGAATCATAAGAAATTATTCGTTCTATTTTTTTGATTGGGCATTTGACTGAAATTGAAAATTCTTTAGATACCTTACTTCCATTACTATTTTCTGCTAATAGAATTAGAGTGAAATTTCCACAAGAAGTTGCATTTAAATCCCATTTTACAATAACTGTTTCATTCTCTGCTATTTTCCAAACTAGTTTTTCTGCTCTATCTAAAATTTTAATGTCAAATGGTGTGTTTAAAGTGATAGATACATTTGTTGAATTTCCGTAAAGAGAAGAAATGAAAGCTTTTATTTCGAATATTTCTGAAATGTTAACCGAAGAGGGAGTTTCTATCTTTTTAATCTCAATTTCAGGTTTTGTAACATTTGTTATTTCAGGTTGAGAAATATTAGAAATTGAAATATTTTTGATATAGTAATAAAAGCTTGTTTCATTAGTTAAATTCCCATAATTAACTTTAACTAAATATTTTCCTTCATCTTCAAAATTAGTAATAAATGAATAAGAATAACTTCCATTGATTGCATTTATCGTTATAGAAGATATAAGATTTTGCTGAAACTCTAAACTCAACTTAATTTCTCCACTGGTTTTTCTTCCATTAACAACAATTTTACCAAAAACATTTATCGTTTCATTTTGAGTATAATTTGATTTATCGGTAAGAACTGTTAGAAGATTTTGAATTGGAGTTTTATTAACTACTTCACTTGTAATATTTTCTTTTTTTGTCTCATTACTCAAATTTGTTGGTAACTCCTGTTCTATTTCTTCAACTTTCTCACTTTCTATAATTTCACTTATTCTAATAATTTTAACTTCAGTTCCATTCCAATTTCCAGCTAAGTCGCTTGCATAGAATTTGAATCCAATAATTCCAGTTTTATTAACAACTTTTGTTACATTACTCCAGCCTTCTTTAATGTTTAAGTTACTTGACCAAACTGCCTTTCCAAATCTTTTTACTAAAATTATATGGCTAGGAACGGTTAAGTCATAAATTTTTCCTCTATAATTCTCTTTTACTATTCTATTGACATAAACTGGTTTAAGATTTTCATCTAAGAAGGTTAAATGATAACCAGAATTAATTAGTTTATAAGCTTCTCCAACTTCAATAAAACTAAAATCATTTAAATTCGCTCCAAAAAGGAAGTCTTTTATTTTATTTATTAAGAAGCTAACACCATTATCTACTCTTGCGTAAATTTTATGTTTAGGAGTAATTACTAAGTCAATTTTCCCATCTATTCTATATACGCCATCATCATAAGGAAGTGAAATTATTCTAAGAGGTTTCTCCCATTTGATTTTATTGTTTGATAAAACCGCAACTTTGTCATCATAATTTAAATATTTTAAGTACTTCCATCCTTGCTTTGTTAAAATTTGTGTATTTTCATCATAACTTGAAACAAAGCTATAACTTTCATTTTTCCATTGACCAGAATAGTTCCAGCTAAATACCCATTTATCTAAGTCAGAATTATCTCTCCAATATGCAAAAAACTTTACAGTCTCTCCTTTTTTCGGATTTGTGTTGTTAACTCCAAAATTAGAGTAAAGTGGAGCCATTTCATCTTTTTTCTCCTCTTTCGAAACATTTCTGATTGGTACAAAATAATAAAAGCTAGTTTCGTTGTGCAAATCTTCAGCAAAAGCTTTTAATATATATTTTCCTTCATTTTCAAAATTGGCAACAAATGAATAGCTAAAGCTTCCATTGGTAGAATTAACAACTGTCGAAAATAGGGTTTCAGTATTAAAACTCAAGGAAATGTTGATTGAAGTGTCGAGAAATTGATTATTAACTATTATATTCCCTTCAACATTTACAGTTTCATTTTGAGTATAGTTTAATTTGTCTGTCGAAATTTTTAGTAAGTTGACGACAGAAATTTCAGAAATATTACTTGATAAACTACTTTCATTTCCAACTATTTGGCTTTCATTTTTCTCTTCTAATTTCTTAACTTCAAAGTATTTTTCAGCATAAGACGGATTTAAATAGAATGATTCACTCCCTTCGAATATAGCTTTTATCAAGTAATTCCCTGGGGTTAAATTTAAGTTGAAATAGGCATAACCATCTTCATTTGTGAAATTATGGCCTAAAAGACTTTCGTTAGCGTAAAATTTAATTTCTTGATTTGGTAAAACACTTCCGTTATCCAAAACTAATTGAGCTGAAGCTATATTTTGGCTAATTTCAAGCAAAATTGAAGTATTTGCCCAAATTTCCAAAGAAGTAGAAGCTTGAGCTTGCTGAGTATTTCCTGTAATCATTCCTGTAATGTTTAAAGTGGAGTTAGTGGCTAAAACTAAAGCTGTCGAAGTTAGAGCTAACAGTATTCCAAGCAACAAATGACTTTGACCTTTAGGCTTCATAATTCACCACAACTTTTAGATAATTTTTTCCCAAGCTTGTAGAAAGTGAACTTCTGAGTGAAAAGGTAATAGTACAAGTTGAATTTGGATCTAAAATATCGCATTCTCCATTTCTTGAGTCTATTTCTATACCTTTTGGCAATTGAAGATTAACATCGACAATTTTTGCTGCACCAGAGCCAGAATTTTTTATGTTAACTTCTACTTCAAAAGATTCACCTCTTGTCAGTTTTTGTGGAGAATTTAAACTGATATCTACTATGGGAAGCAAAACTGGTTCGGTGGAAATATTTGTCAAGTTGCTAGAAGTAGTATTCGATTGATTTGTTTCCTGCGCTACTGCAAAAATGGCTAAAATAGCAAAAAAACCTAGAATTAAGGCTATTTTTTGTAGATTTAGAGTACTAATTCTATAATGCTTTCCCCTTTTCTTTCCTCTCATTTCAAGCCCTGCAGAGCTTATTGTTCGCCATTAAGGTTCATCACTAAAAACGATAATGTTTGTCGATGTAGAAATTCGTTCAGACGATTGGGAAAATTAAAAACTCGACAATTCAAAATCAATTTTCCGACAGTCGAAAAAGTTTATAATTCAAGAAATGTAAAAATAATTAAAAATGGTTTCGTTACTGTCGAAAAAAAGAAGCAAAGAAAGTGAAATTTTAGAAATTCAGTTAAGAGCTTTAGATGCTCAATATGCAAGAATGGCTTTGAAATTAGAAGAATTCAAAAATTTAGCCCGAAAAATCGAGAATATTGAGAGAAAATTAGAAGAATTGGAGAGAGCTATTAGAGAGAATGGTATAAGGCCAGAAAGCTTTACAATAAGTGCAAAAACAAAGGAAGCAATAAAATTAATATTACAAAAACATCGACAATTGACTGCTAAAGAATTAGGAAAATTGATCAATCTGTCGAGAACTAGATGTAATGAATATTTGAAGCAAATGGAATTGGAAGGAGTTCTCTCTTCAAAAACAATCGGTCGAAAAAAGTATTATTTTCTTCGACAATAGTCGATTTTGCCTCAACAGCTTATTCTTTCTTCAAAATTTTTCGATTTCTATTTTTAGAATACCATTCTTAAATCTTTTTGTTATTGAACAATTTTGTGGAATAGGAATAAGTGTAAAATAGATTTTATCTTTTGCAAAACCTTTTATTTCAATGCTTTGGCTCAATCTTTTTATTTCCAAATCTTTTTCATCTTTTACTCCAGGCAAACTTATTTTTATAATCTTTTTATTTCCAAGATCTTTTACTTCTGTTTTAGGTTCTTCCACTTTTTTGATTTTTCTTATCTTTCTTTCACTCTCAACTTCTTCAATTTTAGGCTTTATACCGATTCTCCTCCTAATTTCTGGCTCAAGTTTTTTGTATTCTCCAGAAGTTCTTATCTCTATTTTTGGCTTTCTTCCGCTCTCAATTTTCACAAATATTCCTCCACCCTTCCAGTTATCAAATTCTGGGAATTCAAATTCTTCATCAAAAAATTTATCTAAAATTTTGAATTTTCTATGGATATATTCAAATATCCCAATTCTTTCTCTAAGCCTTCTACCACAATAAGGACAAAATTTAAAATCTTTTTTGACTTTCCTACCACAATATTCGCATTTTTTCTTTTCAAACATATTCAATTCTTACTATTTACTAATATTTATTTTTAAATAAAACAATAAGGATAAAAACATCCAAAAACAAATTATTTTCATGAAGATAAAAAAAGCGTTAAAGGATGGATATAAGATTTTGATTAAAAATAAGATAATTTTTCTCCCGGCATTAATTATTAGTTTAGTAGGAATTTGTAGAAAACAAATTTTACTTTTCTACCCTTCAAGCATATTTTACATGATTTCACTTTCCCTCATAGAAATATTAATGACAATTTTCTTTTCTGGAGTTATTATTAGGATGGCTTATAAGGCAAAGATGAAAAGAAAAATGTCTTTCTCAAAAGAAATGGGTTTTGTTGCTAAAAAATATCTTACACTTATTATAGCAGGAGTAATTTATTTTTGCATAATTTTTGCAGGTCTTATAGCTTTCATTATACCAGGAATTTATTTGGGAATAAGACTGTTTTTTTACGATTTCTCAATATTAATAGATAATCAAAAAGCAATTTCATCTTTTAAAAAGAGTTGGAAAATCACAAAAAAGAATTTTTGGAGCATTTTTGCACTTTCTTTGATATTGGTTTTGATTTCATTCTTGATAGGATTTTTGCCTTTACTATTGATAATAGGAATTATAGTAGGATTTTTACCTTTAGCAATAACATTTTTACCTCAAGCTATTGATATAATTGTTTTCATTCTTTCAATTTTTATTGTGACATGGGCTTATTGTGTATATACTTGTGCTTATCTTCAGTTAAAAAGAAAATCAAGAAGATAGTTTTAGAGTTTAATTCTTTTCTTTAATCTCATAATTTAAAAGTTTTTCAAAATTTTTTGTAAAATAAAAGTTTCCTACAAAATATTTTTTGTTGAGTAAATAGGGATACCAAAATTTATCATCTTCCCACATTTTATCATATGGAATTTTAGATAGGTCAAACCATTTCAATTCTCCTTCTTCACTTGACTTTTCTTTACCATAAAAATTTTCTATAGAAAAAACATGAACGATCCAAATAGGCTCTTTTATTCCAACCCAATAGAAATTAAGTATTCCAATTTCTTTCAGTTCATTGGCTTTAATTCCAGTTTCTTCTTCAAGCTCTCTTTTTGCAGCTTCTTCAAATGTTTCTCCCAAATTTACTTTGCCACCCGGAAGATTCCATTTCCCCTCTCCAAACCTTCCTTTACTTTTCTTTTGCAACAACACTTTTCCATTCTTTGTTACAAAGCATAAAGTTCCATATATAGGCATAGTTACTCCTTCGTTATATTATTTTTTCTTAAATTTCTATATTTGTTCCATATTGCAAAGTGAAATAATACCGGGGTAACTTCAAAACTTCTTGCCATCTCTCTTATAATATTTTCATATTTCAAGTATTCTTTACGTCTTAATCCACCTTTTATTTCATAATAACCAGATACTTCAACATTATGTCCTAACATTTCCAACAATCTTAATTCCCATAGGTCAATGGGGACAACATTCACATATCCGCATTTGTTCATAAAGAAAGAAGCATTTTTATAACTTATTCCCGGAGCTTCTTTTGCTATTTCATCTCTTAATTCAAATTCTCTTTTTCTACCATTTTGAATATCTTCTATTATTTCTTCTGACAAATCTGTATTTTTCCACCAAGTAGAAAATTTGTAGAGATATTCTGCTTTCCTATTTGGAAATATTATGGGCTTAATTACTTCTCTTAATAAACTTCTATTGTTGATTATGTCTTCTGGAGTATGAAACTTTTCTTTAACTCTATCAAAAACACTTGTATATTTTTCATGTTTTTCACAAATAGATAATATACAATATACACCAGCGAGGAACATAGTTCCTTTATTTATAGGAGATATCAATTCTCTTTCATATAGTTCCATTGCATTTCTTATATCTTCTTCTGTTAAATGGAGCATAAAGTAAATTTGAAGAAAAAGTTTTTATCAGTTTTGGGGAAAATGAA
>CAZWBF010000017.1:0-4961 GCA_964632185.1 uncultured archaeon | reverse complement strand
AAATAAAAGCTTCATTACCTTCATTTTAAAAAGTAATATTTTAGGAAAAAGAAAAAATATTTATGTTTGATGTGATAACTTTAGGACATATTCTATATGATATGCGTTGTTATGTTGATGACTTTCCTAAGCCAGATAAAACAAGTTTTGTTAAAGGAAAGATAAAGCATAGCATAGGGGGTTCCGCAACTAATGTTGCTTGTAATTTAGCTAAGCTTGGGAGAAAAACTTGTTTAATTTCTAAGATTGGTTTAGATGAAAATGGTAAATATTTGATTGAAGAATTGCGAAAATTGGGAGTTTGTGAGGATTATGTGCTAGTTAATAAAGAAAAACAAACTGGAGTAGCTATGCTAATAATAAATAAACAAGGAGAGCCAATACTAGTTGAAATGATAGGTGCAAATGAGCCAATATTACCAAAAGAAATTTCTAAGGAAGCTATAGAAAATTCTAAACATTTGCATATGAGTGGAACTAACTTAGAAGCTTTAGAAGCTGCGTCAAAAATAGCGAAAAAGTTAAGGAAAACAATTTCTTTTGATCCAGGAAGAACAAAATCACAATTCGGCTTTAAAAAATTGAAAAAGATTTTTTATAGATGTAGCATAATATTCTTCAACGAAGCTGAAGTTTGCAGAGTTATTGGTAAAGAATCTTTTGAAGAATCGCTTGAAGAAATAAGAAAAAAATTGAAAGACAAGATAATTGTTATAAAGCGTGGAAAAAATCCGACTTTATTATTTTCTCCTCGTAAAAATTTTTCAGTTTCAACAATTAAAGTAAAAGTTATTGATACTATAGGAGCGGGAGATGCTTTTACAGCAGGCTTTCTTCATAAGTTTTTAAGTGGAAAAAGTTTGGAAGAATGTGTTAAGTTTGCAAATGCTTGTGGTGCTTTAAAAACAATGAATGAGGGTGCTGCTGGTTTGCCTTTTAAAGAAGAGATCGAAAAATTTTATAAAAAGAAGAAAAAGCTAATGAAAGTTGAAAAGTTATGAGCTTGGAAAATATAAGTGAAAATGGAATTTTTTCAATAGTGGCAATTGATCATAGAAATTCTTTGAGAAAAATGATTAATGATAAAGACCCTTTAAGTGTTTCAGCTGAAAAATTAGAAGAAATAAAATATGAATTCGGAAAGGTCTTTGCTTCACTAGCTTCAGCAATTTTAATAGATCCAGAATATGGAAAAAAATGTATTGAATTTTGTAAAAAGAATGAAAAAAGTTTTATATTGCCATTAGAAAAATCTGGGTATAAGGAGGGGAATGGTAGAATTAATGAGCTAATGGAAGCGTATCCGGATTATGTAAAAGAGTTTAAGCCAGAAGCAATAAAACTTTTAATTTATTATAATCCAACTGACAAAAGTTCAGAAAAGCAAATAGAATTAGTTAAAAAAGTTAGAAGAGAATTTGATTTACCATTCATATGCGAAATAAGAACTTATGAGAATGAAAAATTGAAAGATAAAAGAGAGTTAGTTATTAAATCAGTTTCTCAGATTTCAAAGTTTGCAGATATAATGAAGGTTGAGATTCCAGGAGAGATCAAAGAAAAAAATTTTGATGAATTGGATAAAAATTGTAAGGTCCCGTGGATATTGTTAAGTGCTGGAGTTAATTACGAAATTTTTAAAAAAGCATTAGAATTAGCTTCTAAGTTTAATTGCTCCGGATTTGCTGTTGGTAGAGCTTTATGGCAAGATTCTATTAAAAATGGAAAATTAGATAAAATTTTTCTAAAAGAAGTTTGCATTAATAGGTTAAAAGAGCTTAAAAATATTGCAAAGAATTGCACTCCTTATTTTCTTAGATAATTAATACCAGCTTTTAAATAATTTATCTAACATTTCTTTTCCTTTTTTAGTTGAAGAACAACAACTTATTTCCTCACCATAAGAACTAACTTCAATTACTTTATCAAAAATTTTTCTTAATCTTTCTCTAACCCAATTATTCCATTCAATTTCTTCAACACTACCATGCCAAATTATGAAGATATGGCATTTCTTTTTTATTTTTGGAATAAAATTTCGTAATAATTTTTCTATTAATTGTTGAGGAGGATCTATTACAATGACATCATAAAAATTTTGAAAATTAAATTTAAACACATCCTTTTCAACAAATTGGACATTAACTTCTGATAAGTTTTCTTTTGCAACTTCAATAAAAGAATCTAAACAAGTTACTTTTTTAACTCCATTCATCAAAGCAATTTTTGCTAAAGCTCCAGTTCCGCAGCAAAGATCAAGAAATGAATCTATTTTAAACTTTAAAGTAATTTTATCGATTAAAGTTGCTAGTCCTACTGCTGGTCCAGTAAAAATTTTATTTTCCTTTATTAAGAATTTTAAATTCAATTCTTTTGCTAAAAGAAAAATTGGAGAATATTTTGAGGTCAAATTTCTTTTTTCAATTTCTTCCAAAGAAAGAATTTCTAATTTCATACTTTATTCTTATTTGTATTTGCTAAAATTTTTATTCCATCTTCTAAACTTACTTTCGCTTTAAATTTCAAAACATTCTCAGCTTTAGTTGTATCTGCAAGAGTATGAAAAACGTAATTTTTAATTGGATTTTCCACATATTTTGGCTTAACATTTTTTCCAAGTATTTGGTTAATAATTTCAACAACCTCATTCAAACTGTAATTTTTCCCAGTACCTACATTGAAAACATCGAAATCTATATCTTTCTCCATAGCAAGTAAATAAGCTTTAACAACATCTTTCACCCAAATAAAATCTCTAGTTTGAGTACCATCTCCAAATATTATCGGTTGTTCATCTTTATTTATTGACCATAAGAATTGGGAAACTAAATTTGCATATTTACCTTTATATTCTTCCCTTGGTCCATAAACGCTAAATAATCTTAAAACAATACATTTTAATCCATAAAGCTTATTATAAACTTCTGCTATTCTTTCCATTGCATATCTTCCTTCAGTATAGAAGTCTGAAGGTATAATTCTCATATTTTCTTTCCATGGTATTGGATTTCCATTATAGATGGAGGAAGAAGAAGTTAAAACAACTTTAATATTATTTTCTTTCGCAAACTCCATCACATGAATAAAATCTTCTAAAGCTTCATTCACTAAAGATCTATTTTCTTTATACATGGGAGAAGAAGAATATATGCCAAGATGAAAAATTCCATTAACACTCTTTTTTATTGAACTTATTTCCTTCGCTCTCCCATTCAAAAATTCAACATCAAATTCCTTTATATTTTCTAAATTTCCTGTATGTAGATTATCGATAACTATGACATCTTCTCCTTTTTTAACTAATTCTTCTACAATATGACTCCCTATAAAACCAGCACCGCCAGTAACAATAAATGCCATAAATTAATTTTTTATTATGGAAAATAAAAATGATATTTTTCCCTGATTTTATATTATAAAGAACTTTACTATTCTTATTTTTTAAGTTAGAACAAAAATGACAAAATTAATGCAGGGGGTGGGATTTGAACCCACGAAGGCACTAAGCCACCAGGTCCTAAGCTTCGCCTCTCTCTGGCGCCATTGACCTGACTAGGCGACCCCTGCAAAGATAATATTGATTTAATTTTTTTAATCTTTATCTTTTAACTTTATTTAATGAAGGTTTATGGAGAAAGAGATTAGAATAAGAATTCGAAAAGAAGAGCTCCTAAGAGATTTATACAATATGGGCTATAAAATCGATTATGCTGATATGAATAGAATTTTTGCTAGAAAAAATAGATTACATCTTTTTGTCATATTAAGAAGAAATTCTACATATTTTAACCTTCACGAAGATGTTGGACATCCTCATAAAGCAATTTATAATTCAAGAAAAGTAAAAAGAGAAATGGAGGAAATACTAAAGAGATATGAAATTTATGTTCAAGTGAGTTAGAATTTTTAATTTTAATATAAAATAAAATTTTGATGAGGTCAATAAAAATTACCCCAATTTATAATGAAGGTTTAGTGAAAGTTAAAGAAAAAGGTAAGAAGCCATATTATGTTTCATTGCCAATGATAGACAAATATAGAAAATTTTCTCTTTCTGTTATGAAAGAACTTTGTGAACATTTGTTTGATGAAGTAGAATATGTTAAAGAGATTAACCCAAATATTTACAATTTCTTGACTCCTATAGAAAATATCAATATACCTACTGAGCTTTTAAACCTAATGAGCAAAAGAAATATCAAGTTGAAAAATGTTGCGCTAAAAGTTTCAAAGCCAAAACAAAGAATAATTGAAAATTATGAATTGCTTGAGAAAGTGAACTTTTGGATTATATTTTATTATCGTGGAAAAAGTTGGTTGACTTCAATAATTACATGGGATAAAAGAGGTCTTGAAGATTTAGAAAAGATTAGAGAAATTGGAAAGGAATTAACTTCTAACTTACTAGAAATTTATAATCATGGTTATTTTCTTAAACTTAGAAAAGAATTGAATGAAGAATCTATTATGGAATTATTGAATAAGTATTTTCCTTTGAAAAAAATAGAAGTTAAGGAAAAAGAAAGTGAAAAAGTAAAAGAAGTGAAAATGGTTGAAGAAAAGGTTGAAAAAGTAGTTGAAAGAAAAATTAAATCTAAAGAAAAAACAAGAAAAGTTAAAAGAAAAAAGAAAGGTGTGAAAAAAGAAATTCCTTATGAAGTTATAGAAAGTAAAGTGGAAAAATTTTTAAGAAGTGAGCCTATCAACTTTTTTGATAGGGTTGTGAAATCAAAGATAGAGCAAATTAATATTGAAGAATTGGATGAAGATCAAAGAAAAGAATTGTACAAGCTTATTTACGAATATGTTTGCTCTAGAAATATAGAAGCTCAAAGAAAGTTTGTTCGTGAAGTAAATTTGAAGTTCATGAATTTGTTGCCTTATGGAGCATATTACAAATATTAAATGCTCCGGCGGGGATTTGAACCCCGGTTTCCGGCTCGAGAGGCCGGTGTTTCCAA
>CAZWBF010000016.1:0-12285 GCA_964632185.1 uncultured archaeon | reverse complement strand
TATTTTTCTATTATCCCATTTTATTCCTTTCTCTTTTAAGTTTAAAATTTATGTTTAGAAAGAAAAAAGCCGAGTCGATTATTATTTTTTCAACATTTCTATTATTCCTGTTTTTCTATACAATACTCGGGTCAACTATAGTTCATTGGTGGGGTGATTTTGCGTTTGGACCTAGACGTTTTATTACAATAATGCCTTTCTTATCTATACCACTTGTATATTCCTTTAATAAAATTGATAAAAGGATAATTCTTTTCTTTCTTTTTATTTCCATTTTTGTAAATATTTTAGGCTTACAAATTTGGGAAGGGAAAATTGAAAATTATTCAGAAAAAATGGAAAAATGGCAACCACTAGGTAACCCTATATTTGAAAGGTATATATATTTATTTTTAATAAACGGTCCAAGAAGTCCTCTTTTCGAACACCTAATAATTGAAAAAAAATTAAGTATATGGAATGCTGAACAAGTGTGTGGTTCAACTCCTAAGCTTTTACCAAAATTTGAAATTCGTTTATTTTCTATTCCTTTGTTGGGTTTTGTTACTCTAAGGTTGCCATTTCTATCTTTAATCCCAATAATTTTTATTTTACTTTTGATTTGGCATGGTATATTCAAAAAGGTAAAATTAACTTCGTGGCAATGGATAGCCATATCAGTCTTATCAATTTTGATTTTTATTGGATGTTTTATACGTATAACCACCTTTTTGTATGGAGAAAATTGGTATGCGCCAGGATGGCATCATGCCAAAATAGATAATGACAGATGGATTAGCCAAGATGCAACTATTTTGTTTTTCAATACGAACAATGAAAAAAATGCAACAATAAGATTTAGTGTTGAAAGCTTTAATGGACCTAAGAATTTAGAGTTATACATTAATGATAATTTTATTAATAATTACACCATTGAAAATAGAAAAGAAATATTTCAAGAGATTATATTAATGCCAAAAGAAAATGAAATCAAGTTCCATTCTAAAGAAGGTTGTGAAATATCTTCACTTAGCCCCAAATGTGATGTAAGGTGCTTAAGTTTTAAAATTTTTGATTTGAGCATAATACCTGCAAGAAACATAAATTTGGCAGAATATCTAATCAAATGAAATAATTATTTAATTCTTTTAAAATTAATATAGATGAACAAAAAGGAAATTCAAAAAATTTTAAAATATTATAGGATTAAAGACTGGATTCATTACTTAGGCTATGTCCTTCTTGGTTCTGTCGCTTCAAAAAATTTTCATTGGATGAACTTTTGGATTGCTTCTTTAATGCTTGCGTATGCTTACTCTTTTAATGAATATTCAAAACATAAAAAAAGATATTTTTTGCTCCCCCTCATAATTTCTATACCATTTTTATATTTTTTAAGCAACTTTCAGTTTTTTGATTATTTTTCTTTTATATTAATTTTTACATTGTATAGTTGGCCAAAGATTTGGCTAGAAGGCAAACCAATTATTTCAACTTTTTCTAATGGTATAGGATTTTCTTTACTCTTTCTTTTTCCTTTTAAATCTTATAAAGAAACTTTTTATTTTTTCCCGATTTTACTACTACTTTTTTTCTTAAACATAGGAGCTCAACTAATTCATGAAATAATTCATTATAAGATGGATAAGAAAATTAGAAAATTCACAACATGTGTTAAGTTTGGTATTAAAAACTCTATTTCTTTGTTGAGAATTAGTTTGTTAATTGTGATTTTTCTTGCATTATTTATTTCAAAATATTTTAAGTTAATCGCATTATCTACGCTTACTTTTTCTCTTTACTTTTTCTCTTCCTCTTACAAAAAAATTGACATAAAATTCAGAAAAAGATTTAAAAATTATGGAATCATTTGCGGAATCTTTTATTTAATTGATTTTTTTTAAATCTAACAGATAATAAATAATAATGGAAAATCTTGATGCTTTGTTTATCAGAGCACCCCAACTTATTTGGGAACCTGCTAGTCGTGCTATCTTACCAGAGGGTATACTTCTTACTACAGTTCTTGAAAAAAATGGGATACATACAAAATATCATAATGTAGATTTCTTAGGAAAAAGTATACCAACTTTAACTCTTAAGCTTGAAGATAGAAAAAAATTATTAAAAGAAAAAGAAAAATTTTTTAAATTAAGACATCCTAAATGGTTGAAATTAAAGAAAATTTTGAAAAAATATAGACCAAAAGTAGTTATAATTTATCCACATAAACCTTACAATTATGATCCATCAATTCTAGCAGCAAAGTTAATTAAAAAGGTATTACCAGATACAAAAACAATAATATGGAATGTTTTAGGGATCTATGATTATTTCATAAAAAATAATTATGTTGATTTCGTGATAAAGGGGAATTATGGAGATACAGAATATATAACATTAAACTTAATAAAAAGTATTCTAAATGGCAATCTAAATCCTAAAACCCTTCCTAATATAGTTTTTAAAAAGAATGGAAAAATAATCCATACAAAAACAAAAATTGTGCTGGAAAATTTAAATGAGTTCCCAATTCCAGATAGAGATTTGGTTATAGACAAAGATTTGTATCCACGATACAGTTTTGGTTGGATAGAAGGTGCCAGGGGTTGTAAATATAAATGTAATTATTGTAGAGAATCTACTAAATTTTTTCCAGTCCGTTTTAGAGACCCTAAAAAAATAGTAAAAGAGATTATGATTAGTTACACAAAGTATCATACTAGAGAATTTTACTTTTATATGAGTTCTTTTACTTCGTCTCATAAATGGTTAAAAGAAATTTGTAGATTAATACAGGAAAAAAACTTGAATATAATTTTTGGTTGCTATACAACAGCAAGTGAGATAACAGATTCTATAATAAAACAGATGAAGGCAGCTGGTTGTTTAAAAATTAGTTTTGGTATAGAAAGTGGTTCAGAAAGAATTCTAAAATTGATGAATAGGTCAGTCGGAATAAATGATTTGTTGAAAGCCACAAAAATTGTTAAAAGAAATGGAATATTTCTACTCACGACAACTATTATTGGATATCCTTATGAAAAGAAAGAAGACATAGATCTTTCTGTTGACCTAACATTGAAAATTAAACCAGATATGTTTGCAATGCCTATATTTGTACCTATGCCTGAATTATCATTAACAAAAAAACTTGAAAAAGAGGGTAGGATAAAAGATAAAAAATATTATGAATATTTTTCTTCTGAGGTGAAAGTAAAAAATGAAAATATTGACCCAGTTTTACTCAAAAAACTCTATAATAAGTATGCCAAATTATCATATAGAATGGACATGGTGCTGTTAAAAAAATGTTTGTTTAAACCTAAATATTTTCGAGCTAAAATTGTTGAATACTTCTTTAATTGCTTGTTAAAATTAAAACCTTTTTTTAATCTTATTTCTACTTAGGTCATATAAGATGCAGAATATCCATAAATATTGACAATTAGCGATCTTCCATATTTTTCAAATCCAATATTATCTACTATCATACTTTTATAGTTTGTGGGTGTATTTACTTCCCCAAAACCCAATAAAAAGTGTCGAGGTAATAAAATAGATTTAATCACATCTTTTTTAATAAAGAAATTGAAAAGAGCTCTTCGAGTAATTCTATTTCTCACTATGTCGAAAAGAAAAGAAAAGTATTTTTTATTCTCTAATTTCTTATTGATTCTTTTTAAGAATTTTATTGAAAAAGCCCTTTTAATACTCCCTGCTTTAAAAATTCCAATCAAACCACCAGATCCGAAACTTATGTTAACTCCAAATTTAGAAAGGAATTTATGAAGATTCAGATACAATTTTTTAAGTTCAATAAAATATTCTAAGCTTGCTACCCCATTTGTTATTTTATTTAGCAAATTGTGTAACTCTACTCCTGAAAATGTAGCTCCTTTCAACAAAAATCTTCCATATGGGGTTGCACCATAAAAGTAAACTCCTCTTATATTACTATTTCTTTTCGCTGAAACTATACAAAATTCAATTATTTTTTTAACCTCATTTTCATTCAAATTCTTGACAACTCTGACTGAAAGAATAACGTCTATTCCAAAAATTTCCAGATTTTTTAATGCCAAAAGTTTTAGGGTTAACTCATTTTCATTTCCATTCATAATAGTATAAATATTTTTTCTAAATCCGTCAAATGAGAGGTAAACCCTTTTTATTCCGCAATCTTTTAATCTTTTTACATATTCTGGATTGGCCAATTTTAAACCATTAGTAAAAAGCTCAGGATAATTTCCAGATTTTTTTATTAACTTTATTATCTCAAATAGATCTTCTCTTATAGTAGGTTCTCCACCTATTAATATTACCCTCTTCCTCTTCCCTATTTTTCTTAATATTTTGATTATATCTTTTTTGCTCATTTCTTGGGAAAAATCATAGTAAGAAGATTTTCTAAAACATATTTTACAAAAAGAATTACATCTATTTGTGATATAGAGTTGAACAGTTGTAATTTTTCTTTTTATAATTTCCCAATCTCTTTTTGTTGGTTTAAAATAAAAATGTGAAGAAGAAAAATCCATCGGAGTCAATAGTTCTTTTAATTTATGAAGTTTATGTGAATAACTATTTTTAAACATCTCTTCTTTCGAGAGAAGAACTTCCATATTTAAAAATTGATTGGAGAATATATAAATATAAATGCTTGGAAAATGCAAATTCGACTATAAGAAATATATATACGTATTTTCTAATAGAGATCTTATAAAATATTACTTGTCTTGTGGAATAAGAAAATATGAAAAAATGATTTTTAGAAAATTCTTAAGAAAAAATCAGGAGATACTAGATGTTTGTTGTGGCGTTGGAAGAGTTTCTATTTATTTGGCAAAAAAGGGACATAAGGTAGTTGGAATTGATATAAATCCCAAATTAATAAGAATAGCTAAAAAATTATCTAAAAATATTAAAAATTGTAAATTTTATAGGGCAGATATACTAAAATTAAATCTAAAAAAGTTATTTGATGTTTGTATTGTAATGGATATGTCTTTCGAATATCTGATTTCTAAAAAGAGGATTATGGCGTTTAAAAATATTGTTGATCATACTAAAAAAGGAGGCATTATAATTTTTACATCATATTCCTATTTTTATCCTCCAAGACTTTTCAAAATATTTTTTATGAATTTAAAAAATCTGATTAGGGGTATGGAAATGAATACTTTCATATTCAAACATTTGGCCATTCATTTTTTTAAACCATGGGAAATTTACTTTATATTTAAAAAATTAGGTATGGAGCTGATAGGATTTTATACATTTTCAGAAATGGAAGGTAAAACATCTTTCATTTTTCCACTTAAATTTTTTGTAAAAGACCATATTTGGGTGTGGAAAAAAGTTTAGTAAAACTTTAAAATTCGGATACGAAAATTGTGATAGAGGACGACAAGACTATATTTTCTTTAGTTAATACTTTAATATCTAAAACTATTTTTTTAGAAACAGAAATAGAGGACGGACTAATTGTAAAAAAAGTAATTAAAGATTTGGAGTATGGATCTATTTTTTCATTCCAAGTACGGTTAGCATCTATTGCCCATTTTTTACTTAAATTTACATTTAAAGTGTCCACTATTTGATTATCCTCATAAGTTACTAAATTCATTGAAATATGGTCTACATGCAATGTGTTTTTTGTAGGATTATTTACATAAACATATATGAGCGAAAAATTATTCTTTTTATTTAGACGCAGAGTAGACGCTTCAATTACGAGTTTCGGGCTTTTAAGTATTAAGAAAGAAAACAACATGATATTTAACATAAATAAAATTATTATGAGAGTAATTAGTACCAATTTTCTATTTTTAAAAATTTTACTCATATTAGAGACAAAAATTAATTAGACTTTCATTAAAATAAATTTTATGGTCTTTAAAGGTTTATATACACAATAGTTTAATTACCAAAACAGAAAGTGAAATTATCTCAATCACTATCAAACTTATTAAAATTGTGTCTAAATTAAAATTTTCATTTGATTTCATCCTAAACTCTTCCTCTTTAAACATTTCCTTATTGTATAATTCTTTATTTTCAATTTCTTTGGTTGATTGATTAACCTCTTCTACTATACTTTCATCATAACCTTCTTCTTTCAAGACTTTTTTTATCATGAGGGGGTCAACCCCACTCATCAATTTTTCTTTAACCCATTTTTTAATTTTTTCTTCATCATTCATTGATTAATATTTTAAATTTTTTAATAAAAATTCTTCATCCTTTAACTTTTAATAATAAGATACCTTATGTAAAATTAAAAAATAGAAATAAGAAATTTCTTAAATTTCATCTGAACAAAATTTAAATAAATAAAGAAATAAAATTTGTGTATGAAAAAAATTGTATTAATTTTATTATTGTGTTTAACATTTCTACCAATAGTAAAAGCAGAGACTTATCCTGAAAGTGTAAATCTTCAAATTCAGATTCTTAAATATGACCCATATCCTGCCGAGCCAGGACAATATGTTCATGTATGGTTTAATGTTGAGAATAATGGTTTGAATGACGCTGAAAAAGTAACTTTTGAAATAATTCCAGAATTTCCTTTTTCTCTAGATAAAAATGAAAACGCAACTCGATATTTCGGAAAAATTGAAGCTTTGGATAATGTTGGTATTGATTATATTTTAAGAGTAGATGCTAATGCAGTTGAAGGTTGGAATACAATTAAGATAAGATATAAAACTGGAGAAAGTAAAGCATGGATTGAAAAAAGTTTTGATATATATGTTCAAACTTTGCATTCTATAATTTATGTAGAAAATGTTGAAACGCTACCAAAAGAGATTTCTCCTGGTGAAGAAGGAAAATTAAAACTTACAATCAAAAACTTTGCTGGTTATGAACTAAGAAATATTATTGTTAAACTGGATTTAGCAAATTTACCATTAATGCCTATAAATGAAGTTAATGAAAAAGTGATTAAAATATTGAGTTCTAATGAAAGCAAAGAACTTACTTTTAATTTATTAGTTCAACCAGATGCTTCTTGTGGTATTTATAAAATTCCAATTTTAATAAATTATTCTGATTATTCAGGAAATGATTATGCAAAGGAATATTATGTAGCTTTAATTATTGGTGCTGAGCCTAAGCTTGAGTTGAATATCGAAAGTTCTGAGATTTTGAAAGTAGGAGATAGCGGAAATGTTGTAATAAGTATTGCGAATGTAGGGCTAACGGATGTCAAGTTTTTGAAAGTTCTTGTGAATAATAGCAATGAGGTTAAGGTACTTTCGCCAAGTAACACATTTTATATTGGTTCTTTAGATTCAGACGATTATGAAACATTTGAAGTAAAATTATGGGTCACTTCTGGTAAAGATTTCGTTAACATACCTATAACTCTTGAATACATGGATGCTAATAACAATCGTTATGAAGAAGATAGAAGTGTATTACTTAAACTTTATTCTTCAAGTGAGATTTCAAGGCTTTATCCGGGAACTTCATATTTATGGTTAATAGGTATAATTCTCATTTTAATTCTGAGTTACTTTGTGTATAGAAGGATAAGAAAATGATCTTAGATTATATTAAACTAGTTATAATAAATTTAGCTCATCGAAAATTAAGGTCTTTGTTAACTATAATAGGAATTTTCATAGGAATTGCTGCTGTTGTTTCTTTACTTTCATTAGGACAGGGTGTTAATTTTGCAATAAGAGAGCAATTTGAAAAAATGGGTGCAGATAAAATTGTTGTATTGCCTGGTTCTTCTGGACAAATGGGATTGCTCTCTGCTAGTTTTGCTTCTAAGCCTTTAACCGAAAAAGATGTGGATAAAATTTCAAAAATTCGTGGTGTAGATATTGCTGCTGGAATTATATTCAAATCAGCTAGGGTTATATTTGGTAAAGAAACAAAATATGTATTTGTAACAGGAATTCCTTTAGATGAAACGAAAGAAATTATAAAAACTATGCAGCAATTCGAAATAGAAAAAGGAAAAGATTTGAATGAAGAGAATAAGTATGAAGCGGTTGTTGGTCATGATTTTGCTTATGACCTTTTTGAAAGAGAGGTTAAGCCAGGAGACGAAATAGAAATTGAAGGAAAGAAGTTTAAAGTTGTTGGTATTTTAGAGAAGATAGGAAATAGAATGGATGATACATCTGTTGTAATAAGCATAAAAATAGCAAAGGATATTTTTGATGTAGAAGATGAAATTTCAATAATTTTTGTTAAAGTAAAAAAAGGTGTGGATGTTAATTCTGTTGCAGAAGAAATAAAAGAAAAATTGAGAAAGCTGAAAAATGAGGAAGAAGGAGAAGAGAGTTTTCAGGTTCAAACATCTGCCCAATTAATGGAAAGAGTACAAACTATTTTGAGTCTTTTTCAGATAATGTTAGTTGGTATTGCAGCAATTTCTTTATTAGTTGGTGGAATTGGAATAATGAATACTCAATATACATCAGTTTTAGAAAGAACAAGAGAAATTGGAATAATGAAGGCAATAGGTGCAAGCAATTTGGATGTTATGCTCATTTTCTTGATAGAGGCAGGTATTATAGGTTTGGTTGGTGGTATAATAGGATGTATTCTTGGTATTGGTATGGCAAAACTAATTGAAATATATGCAGCTAATACTGGTTTTAGTACGTTAAAAGCTTATGTAGATTCTACTTTAATTTTAGGCTCTCTTGCATTTTCATTTTTTATAGGTGCGATTTCAGGTTTTGCTCCTGCAAGAAGAGCAGCAAAGTTACAGCCAGCCGAGGCGTTGAGATATGAATAAGCCAATAATAGAATTGGAAAATGTTTCAAAAATATATAAGTTGGGAAAGGTAAATGTAAAAGCGCTTTATAACATCAATTTGAAAATATATCCAAAAGAATTTCTTGCTATAATAGGTAAGTCTGGTTCTGGTAAGACAACTTGTTTAAGCATTATGGGTTGCTTAGATTTGCCTACAAGAGGAAAAGTTAAGCTTTTAGGTAAAGATATTTCTAAGTTTGATGATAGAGAGCTTTCAAAAATTAGAGGAAAGACTATTGGATTTATCTTTCAAATGTTTAATCTTATTCCAACTTTAACAACTTTGGAAAATGTTACTTTACCAATGATATTTCAAGGAGTTGATAAAGAAAAAAGAATTAAGCGTGCAAAAAAGTTACTTAAGCTTGTTGGATTAGAAGAGCGTATGAACCATAGGCCAATGGAATTGTCTGGTGGTGAACAACAAAGAGTAGCAATAGCAAGGGCTTTAGCTAATGAACCTCAAATTATTCTTGCAGACGAGCCTACTGGAAATCTTGATACAAAAAGTGGAAAAATGATAATTGATATTTTAGAAAAGATAAATAAAGAGAAAGGTACAACTTTGGTAATGGTTACTCACGATATTGAATTGGCTAGTCGTGCTAACAGAATCATTAAATTAGAAGACGGAAAGATTGTTAAAGAATTGAAAAGGAAAAAATAATTGATTTTAATAATTTAAACGAAGAAATTAATATAAAATTGTGAGAAGAAAAACAAGGAGAATAAAAGGTTTAAGAACGAAGAAAGCTAACATAGGAAAAATTTTATTAATAATAGGTTTGCTATTTTTAGTCTATTTTGCTTTAGCTAACAAAAAGATTGAGAGTTTAGAAGTAACATATACTCCACAAATTTCAACTTCCGGCTTTTTAAAAGTAAATGTTAAAGCTTATGTTCAAGATAATTATGGAATTGTTGTTTTGAAAAGTAATTGCTGGGAATTAGTTGGTTATACTGAAAGAGAGCAAGCAAGAAGTATTGCTTTAGGTATAGAAAAGAAAATTGAGTTTAGACCTTTAACCCATGATTTAATAAAAGATATTTTTGACTCATATGGAATAAAAATTTTGATGGTAAAAGTTGTTGATATAAAAAATAATACTTTTATTGCCGAAACAATTTTGCAACAAGGAAATAAAGTTTTAACTTTAGATTCTAGGCCAAGTGATGGAATAGCAATAGCTGTAAGATATGATGCTCCAGTTTATGTGAAAAAAGAATTGATGGAAAATTATGGGAAATATGTTTGTTAACTACTTCACTCCTTTAAACTTTGTTTTTAAACTTTCTAAATCTTTTAAAGAGCTATGAATAGCTTTTTCAATAGCTTTAATTGGAGAACCTTGCTTTGTTTCAACTAAAAGCTTTACTTCAGCTAAATAAGGATGTTCTTTTATTTGAGCAGCTTCGCTTACATTTTTGTTTTCCCAAAGTTTTTCAACTAACAAATTTGTTAAAGTAAAAGTTTCACCTTGCAATTCAAGTATAACTCTTTTATCCTTACTTTCAACGACTTTTAACTCCATAACAAACTTTTTGTTTTTTCATTTATTTAAAGCTTTTATTTCAAAAAATTCTTTCTTACTTTTAGCATTTCTATGACATAGCAATCTACATAATATGAATATCTCATCTTTTTATGGAATTTAAAAATCTTTGGAATTGTAAATTTTAACTTTATTATTTTCTCAATTTTTCCATTTCTTTTTTCAATAAATTCCTTCAAAAACTTTCTACTTTTTTCACTATGACCATGTAAAGAATAAACCTTTTTTGCTATTTTCATCGTATGCTCTAAAAAATTCAGGTCTGAAAATTCAGATTGCAAACCAAATGGAGGATTTTGAAATAGGGTATCAAATTTTTCTTTAACTTTTAAAGCATCTTTACATAAAAATTTAACTTTGCATTTTATATTCAGAAAATTTTCTTTAACAAAATTAAAATTTTCTTTAGCTAGTTTTATCATTTCCTTATCGATATCAACGAAAGTAACACTTTTTGCATTTAGTAAAAAACAACCAATTCCAAATTTTCCAGAGCCGCAGCAAAAATCGGCAACTTTTTTATTTTCAATATCATTGCTCAAATAAGCTAAATTTAAAATTTCAGCAACTATATTACTTGGAGTTGAATATTGCTCTAACTCAATCTTTGCTTTTTTTATATCTTTTAACTTGGATAAAATTATTTCAAGCTGTTTTTTTCTCATAAAAAATTTAAAGTTTTTGATTTATTTTTTATGTATGGATATGAAATATGTAAGACTTGTTAGAGAAGAAGAAATACCATGGTATAAGAGAATATTTATCAGGATTTTAAATTCTTTCGGGTTTTATGGTATAAAAGCTTACAAGGATAATATCCAAAAAAATTCGATAGAATATTATTATGGATATTGTGAAGAACATGGCTATTTCATAAATTCTCCTCAAGGCATTGAAAGAAATTTGCATTGTCCATTATGTAAATAACCTATTAAAGTAATTTTTCAATTTCATAATAATTTAATAAAGGAATTTTAAATTTGTTCAAATCATCTATTCCAATTCTTGGGCAAGCACAATTTATTAAAAAATCTAATTTTAATCCTTCTATTTTTTCTGGCAAGATTTCATCCATAGCCAAAATAAAAACTTCTTTTCCCCTCTTTTTCAACCGTTTTTCAATTTCAAAAATATTTTCATTAATTTGTCCTTTCTTCCAACTTACTAAAATCCCAATCTTTTTTGCATTTTCAAATTGTGCTTTATTCCATTCAATTAACTTTTGCAGCTTATACTTCAATTCATTCATCGAATAAATTTGATTTTTTTCTAAATCCAAATTAAAAACTTTTTTACTTGTTTCTAATGCTAGACCTAAGGGATAAAATTTTCCTGCAGAAATGCAAAGAAAGCAGTCAACTTTATCTTCAATATTTTTTGCAGCTGATAGATTGCAGCCCAAAATTTGGCCCTCATATTTTAAGCTTTTGCTTACAAAAACTTTTTTTCCTTTTTTCTCCAAAAAATCTTTAACTTTTTTAAGCGATTTTACAAATTGTAAGCTCGCTACTAAACCAACATTTCTATAATTATTAATTTTCTCAAATTCTTTTTCCAATATCGGCAAAGGGTCAACATCTAAAAAATAATCCCAATAAATTAATGGCAACTTGCTTTTTACTCCAAAATTCGAATGACCAATATGCAAAATTACATCACAATTCAGTCTTTTTGCTTCTTCCTCTCTCAAATCGCAAGCTCCATAAGTCTTTTCTAAACATAGAACAACTTCAAAACCTTCTTTTTCTATTTCCTTAGCAATTTCTTGGATTTTTAATTTTAACCCTTCTGGAAACTGAACAAAAATTTTCTTTATATTTAATTTTTTCAATTCATCGATTATTTCTTTCATAAAAATGAATTACAATTTTAAATTAAAATTAAAAAATTATTTATGCAAAAAATTAGAGAAAAGGCTTTCAAGCTTTTGAGGGAAAATAGGGTAAAAAAAGAGTTAGAAACTGA
>CAZWBF010000015.1:0-12685 GCA_964632185.1 uncultured archaeon | reverse complement strand
TAAGAGTAATAACAACTAAAAAAACAAAGCCTTATTATAAAGGAATAGTAAAAGAGGATATTGCAGATTATTTAGCGGATGCTAAAAAGTTTCAATAATTATGCAATATATTCTGGTTTTGAGGATAAAATTTTTTGATAAGATTTAAGAATTTTCAATTCTAATTGTTTTTGTTCTTTTAACTTTTCTAAACGTTTATATTTTTCTAATTCTCTTTTTTGCTCTTTTATACCGTTTTTTAAATGAATAAAAATATTTTTTATTTCCTCATTTTCAATCGCAGAAATTATTATATCCATTAATTGGGAATAAGAAAGATTAAACCTCTTTTTAATTTTTTCAATACTTTCTCCTTGTTGATAACATTCTAAAATTTTATGAATTATTTTTGTTTTATCTTCTTCCATTCTTTCTAATGATGATATGATCGTAATTTTATTTAAATCTCAAACTTTTAATTAAAAGTCTAAACCGAAATATTTAAATATTTTAGAATATTTATACACTAAACATGAGAGCTGTATTAATTTGCTTCAGTATCAAAAGCAGAAAATTTAAGAGCAATTATGAGAAATGTAAATTTTTCAAAGCTCTCTATGGTTGGAAGCAAATAATTCCAAAAAAGAAAAAGACTTATGTTTATGAAAGAAATGGCTTGCTAGATAAAATACCGCATGTAAAAGTTGATCAATCTTCATTTATAATTCCAAAATCATTTTTTGATGAAATTAATGATTTTCTAAGAAAGTGGGAAGATAAAATTATTTGGAAGCATTTTGAAGTATTAATTAATAAGGAGTTTGAAAAATTATTAGAGGAGTTTGAAAAAGAGTTTGAGGGATAGAAATGGAAAATGAAATAAGATTAAAAGTTGGTGAGCTAACAGCAAGAGAAGAAGCTGGCAGGGGAATAGCTAGATTAGATACTAAGTCAATGAGTAAAATTGGTATAAAAGAAGGAGATATTATAGAAATAGAAGGAAAAAAGAAGACTGCTTGTATTGCTGTAAGAGCTTATCCTGCTGACGTTGGTTTAAACATAATTAGAATTGATGGAATAACGAGAAGAAATGCAGGAACAGCTTTAGGTGAATATGTAAAAGTTAGAAAAGCTGAAGTTAAGGAAGCAAAAAAGGTAGTTATTGCCCCAGCAGAAAAAGGGGTAATAGTTCATTATTCTTCAAATTTAATGAAGCAAAATCTTTTCATGAGACCTGTTGTAAAAGGAGATATAATTGTCCCTTCTCCAGCTATGAGAAGAAGAGGAAACTCTTTATTAGAAGATTTTTTTGGTTTGGATTTTGAGGAATTCTTTATTCCAACTTTTCCTGGGGATACTAGATTTATAGTTGTTAAAACTGAACCAGATGGAATAGTTCAAATTACAGACTTAACTGAATTAGAAATTTTACCACAATTACCTTCATCTCTAAAATTAGAAGAAAAGGCTATTCCTACTGTAACTTATGAAGATATTGGCGGAATGAGAGATGTAGTTAAAAAAGTTAGAGAAATGATAGAATTGCCATTAAGACATCCAGAGCTTTTTGAAAGATTAGGAATTGAACCACCAAAAGGAGTTTTACTTTATGGTCCTCCTGGGTGTGGGAAAACTTTGCTAGCAAGAGCTGTTGCAAATGAAAGTGGTGCTCATTTCATTTCCATTTCTGGTCCGGAAGTCACAAGCAAATGGTACGGTGAATCAGAAAAGAGAATTAGAGATATTTTTGAAGATGCAGAAAAAAATGCACCTAGCATTATTTTTATAGATGAAATAGATGCTATTGCCCCAAAAAGAGAAGAAGTTACTGGAGAAGTTGAAAGAAGGATGGTCTCTCAGCTATTAACTTGTATGGATGGATTAAAAAGAAGAGGAAAGGTTATTGTGATAGCTGCAACTAATAGGCCACATAGTTTAGACCCTGCATTGAGAAGGCCTGGAAGGTTTGATAGAGAAATTGAAATTCCTGTTCCAGATAAGGAAGGTAGATTGGAGATATTAAAAATCCATACAAGAAATATGCCGCTAGCTAAAGATGTTGATTTAAAATATTTAGCTGAAATAACTCATGGTTATGTAGGTGCGGATTTAGAGGCTTTGTGTAAAGAGGCTGCTATGTCTGCTTTAAGAAGAGTTTTACCTGAAATAAAATGGAAAGAAGAAAAAGAACTTCCAAAAGAAATTATAGAAAAGCTTATTGTTACAAAGCAAGACTTTATAAATGCTCTACATTTAGTTGAGCCAAGTGCAATGAGAGAAGTTTTAGTCGAAGTTCCAAATGTTAAATGGGAAGATGTGGGAGATTTGGAAGAAGTTAAACAAACTTTAAAAGAAATTGTTGAATGGCCATTAAAACATCCTGAAAACTTTAAAAAGTTAGGAATTCAGCCTCCTCGCGGAATATTATTATATGGTCCTCCTGGGTGTGGGAAAACTTTGCTAGCAAGAGCTGTTGCTACAGAGAGTGGAGCTAATTTTATTGCAGTTAAAGGACCAGAACTAAAAAGCATGTGGGTTGGTGAAAGCGAAAGAAGAATAAGAGAATTGTTTAGAAGGGCAAAGCAAGTTGCTCCATGTATAATTTTCTTTGATGAAATAGATGCTTTAGCACCAAGAAGAGGTTTGTATTTTGGTGAAAGAGTTACTGAAAGTATTGTAAGCCAGCTATTAACTGAAATGTCTGGAATTGAGGAATTAAAGGGAATTGTTGTGATGGCAGCTACTAATAGACCAGATATAGTTGATCCAGCTTTGCTAAGACCAGGAAGATTTGATAAATTAGTATTAGTTCCTCCACCAAATGAAAAAGGTAGATTAGAAATATTAAAAGTTCATACAAAGAATATGCCTTTAGCTAAAGATGTTAATCTTCAGGAAATTGCTAGAAAAACTGAAGGTTTTTCAGGAGCGGATTTAGAGGCTTTGTGTAAAGAGGCTGCTATGTCTGCTTTGAGAGAAAGTTTGAAAGCGAAAAATGTAAGCAAAAAACATTTTGAAGAAGCTTTGAAAAAGATTAAGGCAAGTATAACAAAAGAGACTATAGAATTTTATGAAAAGTTTGTTGAGAGACATAAAAAAGTTGAAACTGAAAGAGAGAAAGAAGTAGGTTATATAGGTTAACCTATATACCAAATTTTCTTTTCATTTTTCTTTATGATCTTAAACCATCTTTTTATTAAAATTTTATTATACTCTTCGATTTCATCCCTTACTTTCCTTCTATTTTTTCTTCTCTTAATTTTTCTCATTATAATTAAAATAATGGCAATTTCTTTTTAAAATTTTTGCGAAAAGTTTAAAATAAAGAAAAACAAAATTCAAATGTGATTGTAAGACATATAATGCAAAAGAATGTTGTAACTGCAAAGAGAGATGTTAGTCTAAAAGAAGCTTGCGAGGTTATGGCAAAGTTACATATAGGGAGCTTAATTGTTTGTGAAGATCATAGAATTCTTGGAATAATTACAAGCACAGATGTTTTAAAGGCAATTGCTAGTGGAAGAGATGTAAATACAACAACAGTTGGGGAAATAATGAGTACAAAAATTATATCAATAGATCCAGACACAAGCTTAGAAAAGGCTGTAGAAATAATGATAGAGAACAAGATAAAAAGATTGCCAGTTGTTGAAGAGGGAAAATTAGTTGGTATTGTTACAGCAAGCGATATAATAGTAGTTGAACCAAAGTTAATTGAAGGAATAGCAAATTTATTATCTCTAAAACTTCCTGGATATAAGGGTGGATAAATTTTCTGTAAAATCTACCAACTTTTTTTGATAAAGAATGTTTTTTAGTAAATTTGCATTTTTTATCCACTTTTCTAAAGGAATGTTTAACTTTGTTGAAATATAATTCAAAGCTTCTTCCAATTTATTAAATTTCATCGGCTTTTTCCTAAGAGCAGTTCTTATACTTTCTCTTGTATGCCAAACACCAACTGGCATTATATAACCTGGATGGATTTCTCTAAAAGTTATTACTGTAGCTTGCCTTCTTTCTCTCATTAAACTTTCACATATACCAAGCCTTGTTGAGTAATAACATCCTCCTGTTAAAGCGTAAGTTGTTCTCCCATCAAACCCTTCCCAATCAGAAATTATCCAAACATCTTTTCCATCAGGATTCCAAGTAGTTCCTGGATACCAACCTTCCATTTGTTCATAGCTCCAATAGTCAGGAATCATTAAAACAATCCATCTATTGTCTAGAGCAACATGCTCATAAACTCTAAATTCATTAATTGTTGGGAATGTTTTTACTTTTTCCATTAGATTTTTTGAAATTATTGAATCAACTGCAGTGATACTCCATCTAGTTGGAACAAATCTTCTATTTTTTCCTATTCCAAATAAGCCAGCTGAAAACGCTCTTTGAATTTTTGAAATTAATACTCTTTTTTTATAAAGCCAAATCACAGCTTCACTAGCCTTTAAATCAGTATCACTAAAAGCTTTTTCAATCTTTTGATCAGTTTTTGTAGAATTAATTCTCAAATTTTTTAGAGGAGCTGAAGGGCCAAAAGGTTGAATTTCATCATCCAACACTAATCTGCCAACTGGTTTTTTCTTAAATTCTGCTTCTGTTTCTATCGAAGTTTTAGATAGAGCTAATTCTTGCACCAACTCAACAATTTTTCCTTTTTCAACATTTTTAACATGTGTTCTATATTTTCCTCTTACTAATTGAGACCTAAACTCTACAATTTCTTCTATACTTTTCCCATGCCATAATTCTGGAGTTCCAAGGAGTTTAGTATTTCCAATAATTGGAGGTATTAAAGGACCAATCGATACATAGGGCCATCCTATTCTTCCAATAAAAATATCTGGAGGTGAAGAACCTTGCATGTTTAATTTATTTACCAAATTCTTCACTTTCACTTGTGCATTTAATCTAACTAGAATCGGGCATCTTGATTTTCCGCACAACAATTTCCCTCCTTTACATAAAATACAACGAAAATCTTTTGTAATAGTTTTTACACCACTTAACTCAGAAATATTTTTATCCTCAAGAAAATTAAGCCATATATTCTTTAATTTTCTTTTTCCTTTCATAATTTATTTCACTAAATAAAAAATACTAATTTTTTGTAAGTAGAGTTCCGGTAATTTTCATCTATATTCATCATAAAAGTCGTGTGCTATATCATAAATCTCCTTCATTTTTGATAGGAGATTTTTCAACTTTCTCTCATCAATTTTAATTTCATTTGTATTAATGTCTCTAAATGAAGATACTACATCTTCATATAATTCTTTCATTTTATTAAACTCTTTCTCTTTCAATTCAGAAAATAGAGAATCTACACTATTAAGTTCCGCTTCGTGACAATATCCGAGAAAACTCTTCAACTCAGGAGGTATATAACCAAAATCCTTATAAATTTCAAGCCCAGTGATCCCTACTGCAAATGTCATCAAAAATTTTTCTAGTTCTGGTAATAACACTCTTCCCATTCTATAAATTAGAATGGGGCAAAACTATTTAAACCTTTTTTTTATCTTATTTAAAATATTTCAATTAACTTAAAATCAAAATTAAAAATGATTTTTATGATAATAAAAGAAGTTAAGTGTAAATCTTTGCTTAATAAAAGTTTTCTGGCTGACTATTGCATAAATTGCTATATTGGTTGTCAACATGCATGTGTTTATTGTTATGCAGATTATATAACAAAAAAATTTAGTGGGCATAAAGAAGCTTGGGGAGAGTTTGTTGATGTAAAAATTAATGCTCCACAAATTTTAATAAGAGAAGTTAATAGAAAGAAAAAGGGAAGTGTATTTGTTTCTTCTCTAACAGATCCTTATCAGCCCTTAGAGAAAAAATATGAATTAACAAGAAAATGCTTGGAAATTTTGTTGAGAAATAATTTTTCAATCTGGGTTCAAACAAAATCTTTTTTAGTAACTAGAGACGTTGATCTGTTCAAAAAATTTAGAGAAAAATGTGAAATTGTATTTACAATAACAACTTTAAATGAAAATGTAAGAAAAATTTTTGAACCTTTTTCTTCTTCGGTAAAAGAAAAAATAGAAGCAATAAAAATTTTGAAAGAAAATAAAATAAAAACTTTTGTATTTTTTGGTCCAGTCTTACCTTTTCTTTCAGATGAAAATTTGGAAGAATATATAAAAACTTTTTCTGAATTAGAAATCGATGGCTTATGGATTGATAAATTAAATTTAAAACCTGGAATTTGGGAAAAGATTGAAAAGGTGTTGGAAAAAAATTATCCTGAATTAATTGGTAAATGGAAAGAAGTTTTGTTTTATAAAAGTAATTATTATGACAAGATTAAGGAAAAAATAAAATTGATTTGCGAAAAAGAAAATCTAAAATACATTTTTTGTTATTAATTTTTTTAATCAAATTATTGGACTAAAAATTAGAAAAGTATTTATGGAAGTTAAGGAAAAATAAAATTAGAGGTGTAAAAAGTGGCAAAAAGAAAAAAGAGTAGTAGAAGGAAGAAGAGTAAAAGAAAGAGTAGTAGAAGGAAGAAAAGGAGACGCTAAACTGTTTTAATTTAAACTTTGACCTCTTCCCATTTTATTTTCTTTTTCTTTACAATTTTTTTCAACTCATTTTGTTCCTTTGTTAATTTGCTCTTACCACTTTTAACTTCTAAAAATACAATTTGTTTTAATTTTTTCTTTGAATATCCATCAAAAACTATATAATCAATTGGCTCTCCCATAAAGCGCATATCATGCGAATCATATTTAAAATCTTTAAAAAATGGTAGAAGCTTTTCAATCGTTTTTCCAGAGATTATTCTTGCACTTAATTTAATTCTTTTTTCCATTCTTTTTTTCTGCAAATAAAAGTAAGTAACAAGAAAAATCAAAATTATTATTATCAGATATTCTATCATTAATTGAACTTAAACTTTTAAACTTAAACTATTTTTTATTTTTATGGAGAGTGAAACAATTGAGTTCTCAAAACATGCTCACACAAAATTTATTTACGATTATAGTACTGGAGAAATAATTTGTTCAGAATGTGGAGAAGTTGTTGGAAATATAGTAGATAGAGGTCCTGAATGGAGAATTTTCGATGAAGAAGAAAGAAAGAGATTACCAAGAGTTGGTTCTCCCTCAACCCCTTTAATTCATGATAAAGGTTTATCAACTCAGATTGACTACAGTAATAGAGATGGTAAAAAAAGGAAGTTATCTTCACAACAAAGGGCTCAAGCTTATCGTCTCAGAAAAACTCAAGCACGTAGCATATCTACTGAAAACAAATCTCTTATTTATGGTTTATCTGAAATAGAAAAAAGAAGTAGTGTTTTAGATTTGTCGAGAAGTATAAAAGAGACAGCTTCAATAGTTCTTAGAAAACTTTATAATGATGGTTTATTAAGAGGGAGGAATTTAGATATAATGATAGATTCAATATTATATTTTGCATGCAGAAACCACGAATTACCAAAGTCGTTTAACGAATTTGTAAAAAAATTGAAAACAAATAGAAAATTGTTTGCTAAATATTATAGGTTTATTTGTAAAAATTGTGGATACCCCTATCATCCATTCAAAAAAGAAAAATTGGTTAATAAGGTTTTTGAATTCTCTATTAAAGGTAAGCCAGAAGAAATTGCAATAAAGATAATAGAGGCCGCAGAAAAATATAAAATAGCTTCTGGAAAATCACCAATAAGTATAGTAGCTGCTTCTTCTTATATAGCATCTATATTAAATGGCGAAAGAATGACACAACGGAAAATAGCTAATCTATTAGATGTTACTGAGGTTACTGTAAGAAATAGATATAGAGAACTTGCAAAAAATCTATTATTTGAAGTTTATCTTTAAAATAGCCCCGGGCGGATTCGAACCGCCGTTTCCGGCTTCTTGCTCATCCTTTATTCACACCTTTGGAGTGAGCTCCAAAGGCCGGCGTGCTTAGTCTATTTTTGACCGCTACACCACGGGGCTTTCTCATTAATCTAATTGGATTTATTTCTTTTAAAAATTTTTCTATTTCCTTTTGTCTTGTTATAACAAATCTATTTCCAAAAATTTTGGATGGTGTAAATCCCAATTCAATAAAAGCCTTCCACGTATCTTTAAGCAATTTTTTATTATTAGATTTAAAAGATAGTTGAAGAAGATTAGGCCAATGAGGTTTTAAATAGTAAAGTGAGCCATCAGTATCCATTAATCCTCTTATACACAATCTAAGATAACTCTTTTTCTTCCATATCCATTTTGGAATTGTTACCTTATTTTTTATTTTATTCCCAGCCTTTAATCCAGTAGAATTTAATAAGGCAAGAACCACATCCTTTTTCGAAATTCGTAAATGAATACAGTTTCTCTTTGAATCAAATTTGACTGATGGTTTAATCTTTGTAATTTGAAAAAACAATTCTTGCACATAGCTAATATAATAATTTTCTTTACTGTTTAAAGCAATATCAAGTTGTGCACATCTTGAAGATATATAGAAATTTCCGTCGCCTAAAATAATTCCTACTGCCTCAGCTAATTTTTCATCTTTTTTAATTTTCATAACTTTTATTTCTTTTTGTTCTTCTTAAAAAGAAATTAAGGAGTAAGCTTCCGGTAAAATAGTCAATTTAAATTTTTCCATTAACAGCTTTTATCCCTTTTTGAGTTATAGCATAACATTTTCCAATAAAATCAAGTTCTTTGATAAGTCCATTGGCTTTTAAGTTACCAATTTCTCTTTTCGCAATTAAAATTGCTTTCTTTCTATCAAGTTTTTGCTCTAAGAAACTTACCAATTCATCAAAATTTAAAACAAATCTTCTTGAAAATTCTTTTAATATTTCTTCATCCAAATTCATCTTCATCAATAAAAATTATTATATCAAAAAACAGTATTTAAATTTGTGTTAGAGATTATACCTTCTTTAGCAAATTTGATATATCAATACTCTTATTTTGGAATTTTTTTGCTAAGCTTAATTTCAACATCAACGATTTTTTTACCTTTACCATTATATGCGATAGAATTTGTTGTTAGTGGCTTAGGTCTAAATCCAATTTTGGTTGGAATTTTCGCTGGCTTAGGCTCAACAATTGGTGAAATGACTGGTTATTTAGCAGGTTTAGGTGGAAGGAGCATAGCTGAAACTAAAAAAATAAAATCTAAATTTTTATTAAAATTTACCAAATTCTTTGATAAAAGCGGATTTATAGTAATTTTAATTGCAGCCCTTTTACCATTTCCGTTTGATGTAATAGGAATTTTAGCAGGAGCATCGGAATACGATATAAAAAAGTTTTTTATTGCAACTCTTATTGGAAAGACAATTAAAAACTTGCTTATAGCTTATTCTGGCGCTTTCATAGGTACTCCTCTATTTGTTTGGTTAAGAATTGTAGAAGAGGTTGAGCCTCTATGAGTTATAAACAAGCTATAATTTTAAGAAAAGATTTAAAAATGGGAAAGGGAAAATTAATAGCCCAAGCTTGTCATGCAAGTTTAGAAGCTGTGAAAAAAGCAAATAAAAAAATTTTGAGAAATTGGGAAAGGGAAGGGAGCAAAAAGGTTGTTTTAAAAGTTGAAAATTTGAGAAAGATGAAAAAAATTTATGAAAAGGCTAAAAAAGCTAAATTACCTTGTTCCTTAATAAAAGATGCAGGAAAAACTCAATTAAAAAAAGGAACTATAACTGCTTTAGCAATTGGTCCGGCAAATGAAAAGAAAGTAGATAAGATAACTAAAAAGTTGAAATTATTTTAATTCAAAAATAAAAATATGAATTTCAATTTCCATTTACTAGTAATTTACTTTCTTTCTTACTTTAGCATACTTACCTCGACATTTTTTTTAATTAGTCTGTTGGAAGAAAGGAGAATAAACAAAAAAATTAAAAAATATCCTAAAATTTCTGTTTTAATTCCTGCACATAATGAAGAAGAAAATATTATACAAACCTTGGATTCTATCGGGAAAATTGATTATCCAAAAAAATTAGAAGTAATTGTAGTTGATGATGGTTCAACTGATAATACTTATAAAGTTGTAAAAAAATACGGTAAAAAAGTTAAAATTTATAGAAAAAAACAAGGAGGAAAAGCTTCTGCAATAAATTTTGGGATTAGTAAATGTAAAGGAGAATATATTTTTATTTTAGATGCTGATTGTGTAGTCGAAAAAGATGCTTTGAAAAAAATGGTAAAATATTTAAATGAAAAAGTAATTGCAGTTATTCCAAGCATTAAAGTTTTGAATAAGAAAAATTTCTGGGAAAAAATGCAAGAAATTGAATATGCAATTGGAAATTTCTCAAGAAAAATTATTTGGACCACATCTTCAATGTACATAGTTCCTGGTGCTCCTTTAATCAAAGCAGATTTTTTGAAAAAGAACAAGTTCGATGAAGGAAATTTAACAGAAGATTTGGAGATGGGATTTAAAATTTTGAGCAAAGGATATGAAATAGCCCATGCAACCGAAGCTATAGTATACACAAGAGTTCCAAACTCATTCAAAAAATTAATGAGTCAAAGAATAAGGTGGAGTTATGGAATGCTTTATAATTCAAAAAAATATGGATATTTATTTGGTTTAAGACATGGAGATTTATCTGTTTTCGTTCTACCAATCGTTTTAGCTGGAATTGCCATCTCTTGCTTTCTTCTGATATATACATTTTCTTCAGCCATATATTCTTTTGCGAAATCTCTTTACTATTCTTCTTTAATAGGTTACGAAGTAACTCCTGCAATGATTGATTTTCAATTATCAAATTTATCTAACACTTTCTTGAGTGAAATAACTTATTTTAGTCTTATACTTTTCATTTTAGGTTTAACATTTTATTTAATTACACAAAAAAATCTTAAAGAAAAATTTAGTTTACATTATTTCTTTTACATTTTAATGTATGGCTGGTTTTTAATTATTTTTAATTTCATAGCAACCCTATATTTCATTTTAGGAAAGAAACCAAAATGGTAAATAATCAAAATAAATAATTAAAGAATATGAAAAAAAATTTGAAAGTCAAATACATAGCAATTCTTTCAACAACAACTCTAACATTCATAATTGGAATTATCATTGGCCAATTGATTGCTGAATATAAGATGGGTGAATTTTCTTCTTTTGCAACTAAATTAAGAACTTCTTTATTAACAATCAATACTCAAGAAAAAATTGCAAGCGAATATTTATGTGATGTAAATATTTTCAAACTAACTGAAGAAAAGAGTAATTTAGGAAGAACTTTAACCTATTTAGAAGATAAGTTTGGAAAAGATAATGAAAGAATTATTGAATTAAAAAAAGAATATTCTTTAATTTCGATTAGACAATTTTTACTAGTGAAAAAATTCTCTAAAGAATGTAATAAAAATTTAACTATAATTTTGTTTTTTTATTCAAACATTAATAATAAAACTGAAAGTGAGATGCAAGGTTTTATCCTAGATTCTTTATATCTTAAGTATCCAAAAAATGTTGTAATTTATGCTTTAGACTACGATTTAGATTGTAAAGCAATTGACACTTTAGAAAATGTTTACAATATAACTCAAGTTCCTTCTCTAGTTATTAACGATAAAACTTATCTAGGCTTTGTTCCAAAGAATGAAATTGAAAATATAATATTACAGAATGTTTAAAATACAAATTTAGAGATTTCTCTTTCAAATTTTTACAAAAACAAAAAGAAAAAAAGTTGGCCTGCCTTAATGGCCTAAGTTTTTATTTTAAGCCGCTGTTACGCTAGTAATTGTAGCTCCTGAACCTTCTACTATAGCCTTTGCTGAATCTATGTCAGCTAATTGAGTAGCATGCTGCAATAGAGCTGCAGCAGCTGCTCTTGTGTTTGCAGCTTCCCAACCTGCAACAACTACTATGTACTTACCGTCTGCCCAAGGTGATTCAACCACTTGCAATATAGCTTTACCTTCTGGAATTCCGCTTGCTGCTCCATATGATGGATAGCTTAGATTCAAAGCTTTTGCAGTTAATCTGTTAACAGCAGGTCCACCTACTGTAATTATATTCTTATTTGCATATTCTGCTTTCAAGTTTCCATCTGCATCCAATACTTCTGTATCTAGATATGAAATTGGTGTTGTTATAGGTACAAATTCTTTATAAGTTGTTGTTCCAGCTGCTGTTGTTGTCCACTCTGGACTTTCTCCAACTGCAACTAATGCATAAACTTGTTCATCTGGATACCAGATTGTTACAATTGCTTGGTCAGATGTACTTGTATCTCTTTCTGCATATGTTCCATAGTAATCTAGATATGCTGTTACATCATCGTCACTTGTTCCTTCTTCCCATGATACACTAGCAGTAAATGAAGGTTCTTCATAACCTAAGTCTCCACTTACTTCTGTCTCAACTATTACAACATTTGTTGTATCTGCATCATCTTCTTCTTCAATAAGCATTGCTGCTATATCATCTTTTCCAGCAATTGATACTTGTGTTATGTTTGCTGCAGTTGCATTAAACCAATAGGTAACTTGTCCAACTTGTAGAGATGTGCTATTTCCTGCTGTAACATTTAATTGAACTGTAGTGGTGTCATATGTCAAGTTCCATGTGTGCCATGTACCATTAACATAAGCCATTGATACTTCTCCTGTTGGTAAAGTCAAATTATGTCCACTTAATCCTGTTAAGTTGACACTTACTGCGTCTACAATTGCTAAACCTTCATCATGGTTTAGCTCTA
>CAZWBF010000014.1:0-13593 GCA_964632185.1 uncultured archaeon | reverse complement strand
TTAAAGTGGGAATTGCTAAGAAAATTTATGTTGGAAGGAGTGAATATATTCTTAATACTCATGTCAAGGGAAATAAGAAAGGTGTTCTAGTTGAATTTGCAAAAAAGGGGAGAATTCCATTTCCATCAATAAAATATCAGATACTCGCAACTGTTATTGCAGAAACTGCAAAAAAATATTGTATTGAATAAAAATTTAAAGAAGTTATAAAAATCAAAAATCAATTTAAAATATTATGGAATTTGTATATGCTGGTATAGATTTTATAATAGATAAAAATAATGATGTTTTCTTTATCGAAATAAATTCTTCTCCTGGTCTATTTATAGCGAAGCAACACGGCATTTCAAAACCTTTTGACGAATTAATAAAAATTATAAAATATAGAATAGAAAATCCAGTTGTTTGTATAGTTGATATTAGAAAAAATTATGAAAACGATAAAGAGAAGTTTGATAGAAAAGTTGAAGAAATGAATAAAGAATTTGAAACTCATCTTTGTTTTTTAGAAGAACAAAAAAGCAAAAATTTTTTTGTTGATAAAGATGGGGAAAATGTAAAACCAAATGTTATAATTACTCATTTTTTAAGCTTAAAACAATCTATAAAAGATGCATGGATAATAAACCCTTTTGAAATAAGTTTTATTTCAATAGACAAATTTCTTTCAACGAAAATTGTAGAAAAATATACTAACATAAAAGTTCCGAAAACCTTTTTGGTTAGAAGAAAAAGAGATGCTAGAATTTTGTTAAAAAGAGAAAAATTAAAAGAGTTTGTAATAAAACCAAGATTTGGACTTTTTGGAAAAAAAGTAATGATTTTTGATAATATCAATGATTTTGAAAATACAAAAATTCCTGTGGGAGAATATGTTCTTCAAGAAAGAATAAATGTTAATAAAATAAATGGAAAGTTTTGGGATGTTAGAACTTTGGTTGTCAATGGAAAATATTGTGGTGGTTATAAAAGGGTTTCTTCTAAACCAGTTGTTAATATTCATGCTGGTGGTAAACTAGAAAAATTAGAGAGTTGGATTGAAGAAAAAGTTAAAGAACCTTCTGAAGAAATTGTTAGGGTTATAGAAAAATTTGCAAAATCTATATAATGAAATTTATTCACTTCAATATAATTTTATGAAAAAGAAGTTTCTTTTGGGAAAAAACAATTCATATTTTGTAGATATAAAAGAATTTCATACGAAAGATGGGATAATTAAAGAAAAAGACCTTAAAAAGGCTAGAATTGGAAAAAAGGTAAAAACTCATTTAGGAAAAGAATTTTTTGTTGTAAAACCTTATATAATCGATTTCTTAAATTATGCAAAAAGATTGCAGCAAGTAATTTTACCAAAAGATGCTGCTTTAATTTTATCTTATACTGGAATAGGACCTAATTGCAATGTAATTGATGTTGGTTGTGGCTCCGCATGGCTAACAATTTTTCTAGCTTATTATGTTAAGCCAGGGAAAGTTTATGCATATGAAATAGATAAAAGAGCATTAAAAGTTGCTAAAGAAAATATTAAAAATTCTGGTTTGAAAAATATTGTCTTAAAAGAAAAGGATGCAAGAAAAGGTTTGGATGAAAAAGAAGTTGATATGGTAACTATTGATATTAAAGATGCAACAAAAGTTATAAAGCATGCTTACCATTCTTTAAAAATTGGTGGCTGGCTAGTTGTTTATTCTCCCTATGTTGAGCAGGTTATTGAAGTTAGAAAAGAAATTGGAAAATTCGAATTTTCATATATTAAAACAGTTGAAAATATAGTTAGGGAGTGGCAAATGAAATTGACGTTAAGACCTAAAAACGTTGGGTTAATGCATACTGGCTTTTTAACTTTTGCGAGGAGGGTAAAATGAAACCTAAACCTTCAATTCCACAAGAAGAAATAAAAAATGTTATGAAAATTTTAGAAGCTAAAGGTATGCTTTACTACACAAAAACCGGTATTTATGCCCCAACAGAAACAGGTTTAAAACCAATTTTGGGGAGAGGGCCAATAAGAGATGAAATAGTTGGATATGGATCTAAAGATATAGTTGCGAAAAGCAAAACTGAAATAAAGATTGTGAAAGATGAAAAGGTTAACGGTTCAGTTATTTGTGTAAAAGCTAATAAAGGTGCAAGTGAATTAAATAAAGAATTGAAAGAAGCTCTTAAAACATCCTCAATTGTTAATATAACAATAAAAGTTGATGAATATGAAGAAAAGATAGTTGGTTATAGTTCTCCTGCTTTAAAAATTATTGATGATAAAAGTATAGTAATAAGGAAAAATGATAAAATAGATGATGCAACTATTTCTATTCTTGCAAACAAAGCAGCTAATGATTTAGGTAAAGAAATGAAAAAAGCGTTGAAAAATACTAATTCGGTTGTTAAAATAATAATTGAAGTTATATGAACTTTTCCATGTTTTAAATTTTTAACGAGATTAAACTTAATTATGAAAAAATATTCATATTCAGAATTGGTTGAAAAATATGGCTCTGACTACCAGCTTTTCGGAAGATATGATGATTTAGATCGAGACAAAATAATGTTATTTTATAGAAAGGGTAATGATTATCTCTTAGTTACTTCAGAAGGTGAAGAGTATCAATTAAAACTTGAGACTTTAGATAAAGTAAGAGATATATGCTGTGGAAATATAAGAAGTTTAACAGAATATGAATTAAAAATATTAGAAAAATTCTCCAGACCTTGGTTTTTAGAACATCTATGTGAAGAATCAATGAAAAGATTTCTTGAAAGGGAAATTGGCCATGAAATATCTGATTTTGATTTGTTTCTTATAAATACTATATTCGACCTTTACATTAATCCATTATCTATAATACCAAGAAATGAAGAAGAAAAAAGAAAAGAAATAGAAAAAATAAAAGGAAGGGTTAAAAAACAGTTTGGTATAGATGTGAAATTAAATTCAACATTTCACATATTAAATCAAATTCTAATTAAAACAGCTTCAGATATATCTTTCGAGCGTGAAGAATTTTTAAAAAGAATTTGGCATAAAAAACGAAAGAAAAAATGAATAAAATTAATTATAAAAAATAATGGGGAGATCGTCTAGTTTGGTTAGGACGCAGCCTTCGGGAAGAAGGAAAAGGCTGTAACCTGGGTTCAAATCCCAGTCTCCCCATTTCAAAAAATTAATAAAGTGGGGCTACTCCATATACTTTTTCTTTCAATTTCTCCTTTTTTCGTATTGCAGCAAAATCAGTTAAGTTTGTTGAAAGAGGATTTGTTGGAATATTTTGCGATATACCATATTCTTTTCTAGCTTCCTGCAAATTCTTTTCAACTTCTTCAAATCTTCCAATCAAATCTTCGATTTTTTCATATCCATAAATTTTTACTATATCAGAAATTATGTTTCTCATAACCCCAACCGCATCTTTATTTGTCATTCTTCTTAATTTAATAAATCCTCTATCGACATCAAAAATTCTGTAATTTGGATTACCATGAAATTTACTTAATAACATTTCTTTTACACTTCTATCTTGCTTAAAATAATATGGTTCTTCTTCCAATGCGCAACTTATAAAAAGTTCTGCAAGTCCTGGATTATGCCCTTTAAAATACTCATTCAAAATATTTTCATATCCATCGAAAACATAACGCATATTTGGATTTATTTTGTTTAACCCTTCTCTATAAATTTCTTCTAAACCATTGCTTATTTCTGGCTCTTCAATTTCATGAATATGAGCAAATTCTTTAAATATAATCCATTTCACCCTATCACCAATTATAGGGAGACTTAAAAATATAAAAAATTTTTTATTTTAAGGTCTTTTGAATCTCTTCTTTATTCTCTATTATTTCACCTAATTGCTTTTTCACTTTTATTGCAGTTTTTTCTCCAATTAATTTTGCCAAACTTTCAAAAGGTATTTCTTTCACATTTTTCAAACTTTTCAAATTTGCATTAAACAATTTTCTAGCCCTTACTCTTCCAATTCCTTCGAGTCTAACCAAAGGAATTAACTCTTCCTTTATTCCATTTATAACTCTTATTCTCAACTTTCTAAGATTTCTTAAAATCTTCTTTTTACCTAAAAGTAATGCAAGTTCATAAAAAGAATAAAGAAGCCAATTAGCAATTTCAATTTTACTTCTTAATTCACCTGGAGCAACTCTAAACTTTGTTAGAATTTCATCTTCACTAGCTTCGTTAATCCAAGCTTCTAAACACATTGCAGTTTTTACACTTTTTAAAAATTTATCATAATCTAGCTCCCATTCATCAGGAATTTTTTGTAAAAAGTAGTTTTCATTTTTTATTATATAATCAACAATTTCACTAGTTTCGCTTAGCGAAACATTTAATAAAGGATGCATTTCAGTTGAATTACAAATTGCTTGTAAAAATGAAATATCTTTTACCTTTACTTTTTCGATATTGTTAATGCATTCTACAAAATGACTTGCTGTTAGAGGATCTAAATATAGCTCCGAAACTCTTTTACCTAAGCGGGTTGCATCTAGCTTATCATTTTTAGTTTTAATAAAATTCCATTCTTCTAGTTGCTCGAGAATAGATTCTATTTTATCTTCGATGTAACTTAAATCGCCATATTGGAAGAAGAAAAATGTCTTTTCGAAAAAATCGTGCAATTCTTTTCTACTTTTAGTAAATTCGCTAGCGATTAAAGCTAAGATATGCATTCTTAGCATAGGTTCATGACCCAATTTTGACCTTATTTCTTCTAGTTCGCCAAAAATAAATCTTTCTGCCAAATCTTCAGCTTCATTTTCACTTTTTGCTATTAAAATTGACTCACCATACTTATCAAAACTTGGCCTCCCAGCTCTACCAACAAATTGTTTATATTCTAAGACTGGTATAAAAATTGAACCAATACCAGAATAATATCTTTTTACATCTCTTATTATAACACAAAAAGCTGGCAAATTAATCCCATAAGCTAAAGTAGGAGTTGCAACTATAACTTTAATCAAACCATTTTTAAAATTTTCTTCAATTAATCTTCTCTGTCTTCCAAGTAAACCTGCATGATGAAAAGCTGTTCCTTTTTTTACGCAAGCTGCTAAATCTTTGCATTGCTTAGTTGGAACTTCTAAAACATTTTCTATTTCATTCGAAATTTTGTTTAAAATTTTTTCCTCGCTTTTTGTCAACCAATTCCTTACAAACTTTGCTAAATTTTTAGCTAGAGCTTCTGCTCTTTTTCTTGTAGAAACAAAGAACAAAGCCTGTTTTCTCAATCGTAAAATATGCTCAACTATTCCAGCTTCCAATTCTAAAGATGATGATAACTCATAACCTTTCTTATCAAAAAATTTTACTTTATAAGGATAAGCTATACCTTCATAAAGTTTTACTGGCCTAAAATCACTTTCAATCAACTTTGCCTTTAGCCAATCAGCTAACTCTTTACAGTTTTTTATAGTTGCAGAAAGAGCGATTATTTGAGATTTTGGAATTAATTTCTTCAATCTGGCAATTAAAATTTCTAGAGTTGGACCTCTTGAAGGATCATTTAATAAATGAATTTCATCTATTATAACTAAACCAACTTGTCCAATCCAATTTATTCCATGCCTTATCAAAGAATCAAATTTTTCACTCGTACAAACAATTAAATCATATCTTGCAAGCCATGGGTCAGAAGAATCAAACTCTCCGACTGAAATTGTAACTTTATAATCATCAAACAAATTTTTAAAGTAATTATATTTTTCATAAGCTAAAGAAACTAATGGAACGATATAAACAACTTTTTTTCTTTTATCAAGTTTTTTTATAATTGATAAAGCTGCTACAAAAGTTTTTCCTGCTGCTGTTGGAATAGCTAAAACATAGTTTTTCTCTAACAAATTTTTCTTTAAAACTTGAGCTTGATAAGGATATAACTCAAAAATTTTTTCATCTTTAAACTTTTGAATATACTTTTCATCTATTCCAAAATTCTTAAGTTCTTCTACCTTCATCTAAAATAGGTTTGGAAAGAGAATATTTTATTATGATATGCTTGGGTATAGAAGGAACTGCCCATACATTGGGAATTGGAATTATTGATGATGAAGGTAAAATTTTAGCTGATGAAAGAGCTGTTTATAAGCCTCCATTAGGTAAAGGAATTATACCGCATGAAGCAGCAAAACATCATGATAAAAATAAGGAAAAGGTTTTGGAAAAAGCATTAGAAAAAGCTAATTTGTCTTTAGAAGATATAGATTTGATTTCTTATTCTGCTGGTCCTGGATTGCCTCCATGCTTGCTTATCTGCTCAAACTTTGCATTTGAATTAAGGAAAAAAATTAAGAAAAAAATCATACCTGTTAACCATTGTATTGCTCATTTGGAAATTGGAAAGTTAATGACAAAAGCTAAGGATCCAGTTTTTGTTTATTTATCTGGAGGTAATACGCAAATAATTGCTTATTCTGAAGGAAAATATAGAATCTTTGGCGAAACTTTGGATATTTCAATAGGAAATTGTTTAGATGTTGTTGCGAGGGAAATGAATTTACCAATGCCTGGTGGGCCACAAATAGAAAAAATTGCAAAGAATGGAAAATATGTTGAATTGCCCTATGTTGTAAAAGGGATGGATGTTTCATTTAGCGGAATACAAACTGCTGCAATAAACCTGCTTAAAAAAGGCTTTAAGAAAAAAGATATAGCTTATTCTTTGCAAGAAACTTGCTTTGCAATGTTAACAGAAGTTACAGAAAGGGCTTTAGCTCATACGAATAAAAAGGAAGTTTTGTTGGTTGGTGGGGTAGCTGCAAACCGAAGATTGCAAGGTATGATGAAAATAATGTGTGAAGAAAGAAATGCAAAAATGTATGTTGTTCCAAGAGAATATGCAAGTGATAATGGTGTAATGATTGCCTTGACTGGAATTTTAGCCTATAAATCTAAATGGAAACCAAATTTCAAAGATAAAATAAAAAGTAGGTGGAGAACTGATGAGGTTGAAATTACTTGGATTTAAGTTTAAACTAGTTCGTTTTCGCTAACAATTACATAATCCCCTACACTTTCAACCGCGCTAAAGGGAATTAATATATTGCCTTTTTCATCAGTCTTTAAACTTAAGTCGGACAAATGCTTTGTTGCTTGTCCAACTACTAGATTTAATAGTTCACCGCTTTCTGCAACAAATTCTATGTTTTCTACAACACCAAACCTTCTTCCAGTTTCTTTACTTATTACAACTTTTCCTATAACGTCAGCTGCTCTTACTCTTTCCATTTCTTCACCTAATTTAATTAAGTAATGTTAATATTTTAACTTTTTGATAAATAAGGATTATGGTAAGGGTTTTCATTGGTAGCTTGTTAAGCGAAATGAAAGATGATCTAATAAAAATTCAAAAAGAAATTGAAAGATTACCTTTGAAAGCAAAGTTTGTTGAACCCTACAATTTTCATTTAACATTTTCTTTCTTAGGAGAAAAGAATGAGTTTGAGATTGAAAAAATAAAAGAAAGGTTAAGTGAGATCTGCAAAAATAAAAAAAGTTTTAAAGTTGAAATTAAAGATTTGATTCCAATTCCGAATGAGAAATATATAAGAGTTATTGCCTTCGAAGTTGAGAGCAATGAATTAAAAATTTTGCAAAAGGAAATAAAGGAAAATATTGGTGGGGATGTAAAGCCACCGCATCTAACTTTATGCAGAGTAAAGAGAGTTGATGATAAAGAAAAAGTTGTTAAATATTTAAAAGAAATTAAATTCAATAAAGCAATTGAGATTAAGTCAATTCAAATTATAAAAAGTAAATTAACCCCAAAAGGGCCAATTTACTCTGCTTTATATTCAGTTAATCTTTTGTAAAAATTTAGCTCTTCAATTTTCTTTATACCCAAAGATCTAACTATTTTTGGTATGAAATAATTTACCTTGAAATTGTATGAATGAAAATAAGTTTCAAATTTTTTCCTTAAATTTTCTCCTTCTTTATCAAAGTCTGTTAAAATTACTATTTCTTTCGTTTTAATTTTGTTTTTTACTTTTCTTGGAGATTGATTTGAAATTGAAATTACATTTTTAAATCCGAGAGAATTTAAAACTTTTTTATCTTTCTTACCTTCTACTATAAAAGTTATGTTTAAGCTAGATAACTTCAAGAATCTTTTAAAATTTTCTAAATTTGGTTTCATATGATATTATTTATTATATCCCTCTCAGTAATTATTCCTTTTAAATTATTTTCATCATCAACAACCACTAATCCACCAACATTCTTTTCCTTCATCAAATTTATAGCTACACTTAAATCATCTTCTTCTCCAACTTTAAAAACATCTTCTTTCATAATTTTTTTCATATCTTCATCAAGAGTTTCGATATTAAAGCCATTCTCAAAAATGTAATTAAATATGTCCATACCAGTAATTATCCCAATAACTTTACCATTTTCAACAATTGGAAATCTTCTATATTTTGTACTAACCATAGTTCTGGCAACATCTTGAATAGAAAGAGATTGAGAAATATAAAATGGGTTTGGTGTCATTATCTTTTTTATTTCAATACCAAACTTATCAAAAACAAATCTGTTCAAAATATCCCTTTCTGTAACAATACCAAAAATCTTTTCTTTTTTAATAACTGGCAATCCTCCTTTTCTTGATAATTTCATTTTCTGCAAAACGAATTCAACTGTATCATTAACATCGCAAGTAATTACTTCTCTAACCATAATTAAAGCTATTTCTTGTTTCAAATCTTCATTTCTTAAAAAAGCATCAAGCAAATCAGTATAGGTTATAATGCCAACTAATCTTTCTTTCTTATCAACAATAGGAATCCTCCTAAACCCTCTTTTGACAATTTTTTCCCAGACTTCAAATATACTTTCATCTTCATACGAATAAACTAGTTTTTTCGCCGCAAACTCTATAATTTTTGTATTTCTGTTTATTCCAACCTTTTCAAACGGAATAATCATTTTACTCTTCTTCTTCAAAACATTTTTCGCAAACCCAAACTCCATTTTTCATTCTTAAATTTTCTGAATAATTGCCACATTCCTCGCAAAACCCTACTGTTACTTCTTCCTTCATTTCAATTGGCATTTCTTTCATTTTAAGTCTATATTCTAGTAAATCTAACAATTCTGGAGAAGTTCTTGCAATATCTCCTAGGGTAATTACCCCTAAAACCTTTTCTCCTTCTACAACTGGCAATCTATGGATATTATTTCTTTTCATCTTTCTTACAGCATCTACAATTGTTTCGCTAGGAGAAGCTGTTATTACCGGAGATGTCATTATTTGTCTAACTTTTACTTCAGTTCCTTTTTTGTTTTTCGCAACTACATGTTTTAAAATATCACTATCTGAAATAACTCCTATTGCTTTATTTTTCCTCGTTACTACTAAATACCCCCTTCTCTTTGTTGTCATTAGTCTAGCTGCTTCTTTTACTGATTTATTCCAATCTATTGTCAATGCTGGCGAACTCATTATGTCTTTAACATATATCGGCATTTTCCATCACTTTATATTAATTTAATTTTTCTAATAAATATTCATGTTTAAAATTTTAATAATAAGCGATATTCATGCTGATATTGAAAATATTTTAAATCTTTTGGATAAGGTTAAAGAATATGAATTTGACTTAGTTATTTGTCCTGGCGATCTAATAGATATAAACTTACCAAAAGGTTTTACACCAAAAGATATTGGTAAAATAATAATTGAAGAGTTAAGAACTCTTAAGAAACCTTTATTAATTGCTCCAGGAAATATGGATAGTGAAATTTTAGATTTGTTGGAAGAAGAAAAAATTAGCTTACATGGAAATGGAGTAAAATTTGGAGATTATGGTATATATGGTTTTGGCGGAGCAAGAACTCCTTTTGGAACTATGTTAGAACCAAGTGAAATAGAAATAGAAAATGGTTTAAGAAAAGGATTTGCGAAGGTTGAAGATGCAAAATATAAAATACAAGTAACTCATATGCCTCCTGCTAGAACAAAAGTTGATATTTTGTTTTCTGGCGCTCATGTTGGTTCCGAAGCTATTAGAAAATTTATTGAAGAAAACAAGCCTATACTTGCAATTTCTTCTCATATTCATGAAGCGAGAGGGATCGATAAAATAAATAATACAGTTTTAATAAATTCCGGTAAATTCTCCGAAGGATATTGTGGTTTGGTTGAAATAGAAAATGGAAATGTAAAGGCTAAAATATTAAGCTTAATCTAAATGTTGGAAAATATAAAAAATTTTAAAATAAATTAAGAAATAGATTTTATGGAAGTTCTAAACCAAATAGAAAAACAGTTAGAGCAAGATACTCTGCTTCAAGAAATTTCTTCCTTTGCTGAAAGACTAGATTTTCTTGATATACAAATCTTAAGAAAGTTTTATGTTACAAACAAACCATTTCCTAATGATACTAAACCATGGTGCTTCCCAATTCTTTACCATGAAATGAAAACAAAACATAAAATGAAGCTTGGTTTGGAAGGATTTAGAAAAAGATTGGATAATCTTGTCAAATTGAAACTTTTGGTGAAAATTAAACATTCTAATCCTGTTAATTATATGCCTGTTGAGGGAAAGGAGAAATTTGTTCGTTTAATAATAACAAAGTTCTTTTTAATTCATGGAATTACAAAATTTTTCTAAATTTTCGAAGCCAAATTTGAGTTACCAGTTTATAATATTTTTCTGAAAATTTTCATTAAATGTTTGTCAGTTTTCAAAAAATGTTAGAAAATTTATAATAAATATTAGAAAGTTCATAAAAAATATTAGCATATTTCATTATTTTATTATAAAGAGATTAATAATAGATTACCCAAACTTAACTTTGAAAATTCATAAAATTAAAGAAAAAATAATTATTATGAAAAGAGGAAGACCGATTATAAGATCTGAGTTACAACCAATAATAAACGAAATTCTGGAAGAATCAAAACTTCCTTTAAACATAAATACTATAACCAAAAAAATTGAAGAAAGAACTGGGAAAAGATATAGCTGGAATACTGTTCAAAAATATTTAAATGAACTAGTTGAGCTAGGGCAAATAGAAGCTATTAAGTTACCTCATTCTAAGAAAAAGGAAAAGCATGGATTAGTTGTTTATACTAAGAAATAATTTTCTTTCTAACAATTATTAAGTTATGAAAAGAGATGAGATAATAAAAAAGTTTTCTAAAATCGGTTTTTTACTTCATCCAAATCTCTTAAATTTTCTGGTTGAAAATCCAGATGAAATAGATAAAGTTATAGAAATTGCTGAAAAAATAAAACCAAAAAGAAAAGTTTTATCCTTAGATTTGTTGAAAAGTAAATTTTTGAAAGTTGAAAAGAAAAAAGTTCGGTTTAAAATTCTTAAGCGAATAGAAAAAAGAGAAAAAATATCAACTTCAGATCTGCTAAAAATTCTTTCAACACGCTACAAAAAAATACAAAAGTTTTTGTTGGCAAGAATGGAATTAACGAATCTATTGTCAATAAACAAAATTTCACCTCGTTCAAAAAAATTTTCAATAATAGGAATAATAAGAGAGATTGATCCAGATACAAATTCAATAACAGTAGAGGATTTAACTGGTGAGCTAACCCTTAAAACTAAAATTTCTAATTTGGTAGAAGATGAAGTTATAGGGATTGTTTGTGAAAGAAAGGGAGATGAAATTTTTGCCAAAAGAATTTTACATCCCGATATCCCTATTTATAGAGATATTGGGAAATGTGAGGAAGAGATAAAGGTTATGTTTCTCCCATCATTTTCCTTTATCAAGAAGGTAAAAGATGCTTATGATTGTTTAATAATTCTTGAGGAAAAGAAAGATGGAGAGAAAGTAATTTGTTTTAATGATAAAATAACGAATCCATCTTTAATAGAGATAAATGGGATAAAAATTTTTATCTCAGACGGAAAATTTTTAGAAAAATATGAAAAGCAATTTGGTCTATCTCGCTTAAAAACATTGCTAGAACTTCTTAAAAAAAGGCATTTAAATCCAAAAATCTCAAAAGAGAATTTAAATGACGATATTTTTCTTTTAGATAAACTTTTAGATATAATAGCTGTTAAAAATGAGAAAACAGAATTTATGAATTATAAGGGAATAACCCTAATTTGCTGTGGAAAAGATAAAGGAGTAATGGTAAATTTAAAAACACGTGAAGTTTCTAAAATTGATTTTGAAAAGTAAAAATCAATATAAAACAAAATTCTATTATTTTTTACATGGGTGTAAAATTCCAACTTCTCGATTGCGATTATATAATTGTTGATAATAAGCCAAAAGTTAGAATTTTTGGAAGAGCAGATAATGGTAAAACGGTTTGCGTTTATTATTCAGATTTTTACCCATATTTCTACATTTTACCGAAAGATAATAAAGATGAAAAAGTAATTGAATTTCTAAAAAACAATTACAAGAATTTGATTAAAAATATTGAATATGTTGAAAAATATTTGCCGATTGGTTATGAAGAAAAGAAAAGAAGATTGATAAAAGTAACGTTATATATTCCTTCAAAAGTTGCAAGTTTGAGAGAGGAATTGAGGAAAAATAGATTTGTTGAGGAAACATTTGAAGCTGATATATTATTTAAATACCGATTTATGGCAGATTTAAATCTTTTAGCTTTGCATACCTATGAAGCATTTGGCCATTTTACCACCACAAATTCTGTAAATACAAACCTTATAATTGAAGCAGAAAAGTTTAAAGAAGTTGATGTTGAAGTCCCTTTAAAATATTTATCGATTGATATAGAAATTGCAAGCAAAGAAGGCGTGCCAGATTCTAAAAAACATGAAATTATTATGATCGGTCTTTCTTTTAGTCCAAAATATAAGGGTAGAAAAAATTTAGTTTTACTTACAAAACCGATAAGGAGAAATAAGGAAATAATTTGCTTTAGAAACGAAAAGGAAATGCTTGAAAATCTTATCAAAATAATAAACGAATTTGACCCAGATTTTATAACTGGCTATAACATAAACAACTTTGATTTACCTTATATAATCGATAGAATGAGGATTAACAAAATATTTCCGGCTTTTGGAAGAGCAAAAGACAAAGGAGCTAACTCAAGGCAATTTGGAGCTAAAAAGAAAAATAAGATTCCGGGAAGAATAGTTGTAGATGTTTATGAAATCTTAAAGGAATTTGCTTCGAAAGGAAGTCTAAGATTAAAAAGATATGGTTTAGGAGATGTTGCAAAAGTTTTGATTGGGGAAACAAAGGTTGATGTTTCTCATAGCGAAATTTATAAGTTGTGGAATGGAAGCGAGAAAGATTTAGAAAGATTAGTTGAATATACTAGAAAAGACGCTGAACTAGTTTTGAAAATTTTGTTAGAGAAAAATTTGCTTGACAAATTTTTCGAATTAAGTAGGGTTTCCGGCTTATTATTGCAAGATATTTTGGATATGGGAGAAGCAGCAAGAATCGAAAATTTATTGTTAAGAGAATTTAATAAAAGAGATTTTGTAATACCAAATAAGCCTACGAATGAAGAATATAAAAAGAGAGAAGCGGAAAGAGAAGTGAAAGCGTTGAAAGGGGCTTTGGTTCTAGAACCAAAAACTGGGTTTCACAAAAATATAATTTATTTAGATTT
>CAZWBF010000013.1:0-14185 GCA_964632185.1 uncultured archaeon | reverse complement strand
TGTCTTGAGAATAAGATTTAAATTTTCTTTTCTTTTACAATTTCCAAAATTTTTTTATGCAACAATCCATTTGAAACTATTAAATCCAAAACTTTCAATTTCCATTCTTTTCCTTTAAAATCACTAACTTTTCCTCCAGCCTCTTCTACAAGTAAAATCCCGGCTGCTACATCCCAAGGCCGAATTTTAAAAGTTATGTAAGCATCAGCTCTTGAACAAGCAACCCACGCACATTCTAAAGCTGCAGAGCCAAGTTTTCTTATATCTATTGCTTTTTCTGCAAATGTAGAGAGAAGTTTAGCTTTTCTCTTTCTACTCTTTTCTCCACCTTCACAAGTAACAAAATAACTTTTTCTTATATCGCTAACTTTAGAAACTTTAATTTTTCTTCCATTCAAAAAAGCTCCTTTATTTTTTTCTGCTGTAAAAATTTCTTTTAAAGTTGGAGCATAAACAACTCCAAACTCAAGTTTTTTATTTATCATGAAAGCTATCGAAACTGAAAAGAAAGGATTACCGGAAACAAAGTTTGAAGTTCCGTCTAAAGGATCAACAATCCAAATATATTGAGAATCTTTTCTCAAATAGCCAGACTCTTCTGCCAAAATACTATGTTCCGGATAATTTTTTTCTATCAAATTTTTTATCAGATTTTCAGAAGCTTTGTCATAAATAGTTTTTAATTCTTTTGTATGCTTTCTCTTACTATAATCTCTAACTTTTTTAAACTCTTTCAGCAAAAAATTTCCAGATTTTTTCGCAAATTTAATAGCATCTCTTTTTACTTTTTTCAAAACCATTATTTTAAATTATTATTCTCAAATTTAAATTTTGCAAAAATTTACAAGCGGTCTTACTTTTGTCTGCATGTTTCTGAAGTATTTTTCTTATCTCTGCTAACCCCTTCATATTTCTCTTTGAGATATTCCAAACCAAACAAGAATGGGCCCGGCGGGATTCGAACCCGCGACCTCCGGGTTTCTTTGCTATCATTAATTCAATGCTTTTAAGCTCAGCCAGCTTAAAAGCTTCAACCGCAACGTCCGTTGCTCTACCAGGCTGAGCTACGGGCCCTTAATGTAATTAAATGTAATTTATTTTAACATTTAAAATTTAAATTGTTTTTAACAAATAAAGTAATATGGTTAAATTTTGGTTGGATAAGCTTGCTGAGCAAGTAAATGAAAAATTTCCTGATGAAGAAGTTTTGCACTTAAACTGTGGATTAAGCATAAGAGGTCCTCAACATATAGGAAGAATAAGAGGAGAACTTTGCATACCAAGCTCGATAAAAAGAATTTTGGAAGAAAAATTTGGAAGAAAAGCAATTCATTATATAGTTCTTTACGATTTGGACCCAATAAAAGACAAGGCTTTAAAAATTGCTTTTAAAGACAAAGAAAAACAGAAAAAATATTCTGGAGTTAGCTTAATTAATCTTGAAGATCCTTTTGGTTGTCATAAAAATTGGGTTGAACATTTTTGGGCTGATTTTGGAAATTATTTAGATGACTTTGGTTTTGATGTTGAAATTGTAAAAACAAGCGAGTTTTACAAAATGAGGGGGACAAAAGAACTGATAAAATGGATTTTGCAAAATAGAAAAAAAGTTGTCGAGGTTGTTAATAAATTTAGAAAAAGAAATCCTTGGCCAGAAGACCATATTCCAATAAATCCTATTTGTGAAAATTGTTTAAGTATAAACCATACTGTTGCAAAATCTTTTGATCTAGAAAAATATACAATAAGCTACAAATGTCAAAAATGTGGGTTTGAAGGAGAAACAAGTTTGGAAAATGCAAAATTGAATTGGAGATTAGAATGGCCGGCTTTATGGAAAGTTTTGCATATAGAGTTTGAGCCGTGTGGAAAAGACCATGCAAGCGCTGGTGGCTCAAGAGAGACTTGTAGCTATTTTGCAAAAGAAATTTTTGGTTTTGAAGCCCCGTTATGGGAATGGTTTGGATGGGTAAGTTTAAGAATGCGTGGAAAAGATTTAGGTGAAATGACAGCAAGTGGTTTTGTTGGGATAACTCCAAAAGAATGGTTGCAAATTGCTGATGCTGAAATTCTAAGATTTTTATTTATATTTACAAGGCCGCATACTTCAATAAATTTGGATTTGGACAATCTTCCAGTTTATTACAACCATTATTATAAAGCACAAGATGTTTTTTTAGGAAGAAGAGAAGAAAGAAATGAAAGAGAAAGAAATAATTTGATAAGAGCTTTTGAATTAACTCAAATAGGAAAACCAAAAATACTCCCAGAAATTCCATATGACTTTGCTGCTTTGATAGCTCAAGTTGTAGATGTCAACAAAAATTTCGATAGAGCAGTTGAAATTTTGAAGAGAACAAATCATTTGCCAGAAAAAATTTCTGAGGAAGAAAGAGAATTGGTAAAAAATCTTTTGATTAGAAGCTTAAATTGGGTAAAACTTTACGCACCTGAGAGAGTAAAGTTGAAAATTTCTGAAGAAGTAAATGAAGAAATAAAAAGAAAGTTAAGTGAAAAGCAGAAAAATGCTTTGAAAAAATTTGCTAAAATTTTGGATGAGAAAAAAAGTGATGAAGAATTAATAGAAGAAATTAATAAGATAATTGAGGGAGAAGGAATAGAAAGAAGCGAATTTTTCAAGGCAATTTATTTAGTAATTTTAGGAAAAGAATTTGGTCCGCGATTAATTCCATTGGTTAGAGTTATAGGGATGGATAAAGTTGCTAAAATCATTTCCTCCATTTAAACTTTCCAGTCTAATTTCACATCTTTCTTTATTAGATAAGCAAAAATTCCACCAAGCATTAGAGTGAATGTAAATGGCTGATAGAAGAAGAGATAGAGAAAAAACCAAAATAAATTAAATTTCACTTTCAATATTTTTGAAATTATAAAAAAGAAAATTGAGTAAAGTGCAAAAAATCCTAGAGTAAAAATAATACTTTGGAAAAATGGTGTAATGAAGAAGATATAAGAAATGGGTAAAATGAAATTAAATCTGTATAAAAATGGGAGTAAAATCCAATAGGAAGCTTTTGGAAGGAGAAAATTTTTCAAGAGAAAATAAGAAGCTAATATAAAGAAAAATGTTGGGAAGAAAATTGGCAAAGAAATAAGAACAAATGGATATTTCTTTACACCTTTTTTCAATATCCTCCAATCCTTTTTAATCCATTCCCCTATTCCGACACCCCATCTTTTTCTTTGCTCAATAAATTGATTTAGTTTTGAAGGAGCAGAAACTTTTACATAAATATCGTTAGCAAAGCCAAATCTCAAATTATTTTTCAAACTTTTTGTTCCAAAATCCGCATCTTCAGAAATTACCTTTGAAAAGTTCTTTATTTTTTCAAAAGCTTTCTTTCTAATTGCAAATGCTGCTCCATTAATACCAAAACTTTTTTTAGCATATCTTGAAATTAGAAGATTAACAAAGTTATAGCTTATATATTCGAAGTAGGAAAGTTTGGCAAAAAAACTGTTTTGAATAGTAACTTTTTTGATATCAAGTAAATCGTATTCATCCATTTTGTTTAAAATCTTTTTGAGAAAATTTCTTGAAGGAATTTCAATATCAGAATCCAAAAAAAGAAAGATATTGCCCTTAGCAATTTTTACAGCTTTATTCAACGCTTCAACTTTTCCAATTCTTTTACCATTAATCAAAAACTTAACTTTTCTTTTAAATTTTTTAGCAATTTTTAAAGAATTTTTTGTTGGCTCATCAATTACAACAATTATTTCTTTTTTAACTTTTTCATTAAGCAATTTATTTAGAATTTTAACTAAAAATTTTGACTCTTTATAGACAGGAATTATTATGCTTATCATAAAAAATTTTTTCCATTCTTTCTTAAAAACTTGTTTATTCTTTAGAATAATTTTTAAAAAATGGGTCCGCCCGGATTTGAACCGGGGTTTCTGCCACGTCAAGGCAGCGTTTATTATTAGTTCCTAACCGCTAGACTACGGACCCCCACTAAATAAATTTAAAGTTAACTATTTTAAAACTTTTATGAGAGCTCTTACTACTAGCTATAAATTAAGAGTATTGTTTGATGAAGATATAAATGAAGACGATGTTAGAAAGATCATTTCGATAGAAAAGGATTTTATAAGATTTTCTGACTATAATTTCAAACAATTTGAATTTCCTAAAGAGTTTCTTGGTCCCTATCAGGGTCTAACTAAAGCTATTCATCCTGGAAATGAAAAGTATTATCTCACTGAATATTTTGAAAAAATACGAAATGAAAAAGAAATTATTAGTATTTTAACTGGAAAACCTTTATTGCATGAAACAATAGATTTAGAAGGATACATATTTCCACAACTTTGTTGGGGATATGCAGGACCTCATAGAATGGGTAATAAAAAAATTGAAGCTGGTGGAGTGGCTATAGTTTCTACTGCTGGTTTAGGAAATGAATATATAGGAAGAAGTGCAGGAATTCTTTTACATGAACTTGGTGAATTGTTTATTCTAATTGATTCCCACTGCAATGATGAATCTTGCTTTATGTATGCTCCTTCAGTTTCATATCTTTTTACACTTCAGAATTTTGAAAAATTTTATCCAGTATTAGATAAATCAAAATATTATTGTGAAAGATGCAGAGAAAGAATAAGGTTTATGATTAAAGAGAGGGAAAAAAGTGAAATACTCAATAAGAAAGAGATAGAAGATGCTTTTGAAGAAATTGAACAATCTATTTATTTAATGAGTGATAAAATAATTACTGGATGATGAACGAATCCACATCTGAATTAATGAAGAAAATGTTCTCCTCTGAAATTTAATTGTTTTTATTTTTTTGATGATAAAAATTTTAAATATGAGTGTGTGGTTTTGGTAGAGATTTAATCTCTTTTTATCTGAGCTATGAAGTAATTCGTGGTTATCTAACTGGAAATTATCTGATCACAAACATTTTAATAGACATTATCATTTACTTATAATTGCTATTTGGTTTCCGCTAGAAAGAATGGAATATTGCCAAAAATATGAATTAAATATCGACAAAAAAATAAAGTCCAAAAATTCTAATTTTATTTAAGAGAAATTGTTGAAAATATATGAGAAAAGAATTTTTTAGTGAAGTTAAAGGTTTTGAAATTTATATCACGGTTTTTTTTAGTCTTTTCTTTCTAATATTATCTTTACCTCTTAGTTATGCATGGTATTCCTCAGCATGGCAATATAGAAGGCCAATAATAATAAACAACACAAATAATACTCATAATTTAACTGATTATCAAGTTGCTATTAATTTGACTTATGATCCTGATATGCAAAGTGATTTTGATGATTTGAGATTTACGTGGTATAACTCTACGAGTGAAGAAGAAATCGAAATTCCTTATTGGATTGAAGAAAAAGTTAATAGCTCGTGGGCCAAGGTTTGGGTAAAAGTCCCTGAAATTCCTGCAAACTCTACAGCAGAAATTCATGTATATTATGGTAATTTCGAAGCAGTATCTGCAAGTAATCCTAAGCAAGCTATGTTTATTTATGAAGATATGGAAACAGCACCTAATGGAACATTAAAGGGTGTTGCTACTTATAATTCAACAGGCAAATATCTTATACTTACACCAGACGCATGGAATGTTAATGGACAATTAGAATATCCTTCTTCACCAACTCCTGGTTTCGTAGCAAAGTGGAGACATTGGACAAGTGAAGGAGCAGATTCTGTTTATTTATATGAACAAGCTGTTACAACACCTCATACAGAAGATGATAGTGTAAGTGGTTATATCTTTGCTGCAGATGAATTTCAAGATGAATTACAAGTTAATTTTAATGGAAGTGAAGGAAATGTTGCTGATGTACCACAATCTGGTATAGATAGTTCTACTTGGTATGATGTAAAAATAGTGTTTTATGAAAATAATGGAAAATACTATTTTCAATTTTGGTATAATGGTACAAAGAAAATTGACTCTAGTTCGACATATACACCTACTGGAAATCTGTTTGGTTGGGGAGCGAGAACTGGTGCTGCTTATGGTGAGCACAGGGTAGATGATTTGATTGTGTATAAATATTCCTTTCCAGAACCAACTTATAGTATAGGAAATGAAGAAACGAGAAAAGTAATATCTTCTGTTAAAACTTATAAAAATAATAAACCAAGGTCATTCTTTGCTTTGAATGAAACTGTCGAAATAAGAGTAGAAGGAAATTTCAAAACAACTCCAAAAATATCTATAATAGATCCAAATGGAATAATTCAAATAAATCAGCAAAATATGATTAATATAACAACTTCAGGTATGCAAACATTTTCTTACAATTACACAATTAATAGTTCTTCTGGTTGGTATGATATCAAAATAAACGATGATAACTTTAACAAATCATTCTTTGCTAACAAAGTTTGGCAAGATAATTGGACAGACGCTTTTGGAAATTCCTTTCCTTTTAGGATCCAAATTAATGTAAGTGAACCTAATATAACTGATAGATTTTTTGAACCAATAGAATTGCATTTAAACTTTTCTTACAAAGCTAATGAAAATTCAATAAGAGTAACTTTATTCAATGGTACTAACCTAATAGAGATTCCATCCCAACTTTACAATATAACTTTTCAAGATAGTTATGTTAAAGCTGCTAATATTGTTTTCTTAGCTTCTTTGGGTAAAGGAGAAAATAGAACTTATTATGTATATTATTCTCGTTCAGATCTTGGCCCATCAAATTATTCTACTGACCTAAGCGTAATAAATACTTCAAGTTTTTACGAAGTTCAAAATTCAAATTATAAGATTATTTTAAATAAAACAAGCGGAAGTGTAATTCAAGAAACTTATGATAAAGTAGGGAGCAATAGAAATCTTGGGGGGTTTAATCCTATGCAATGCTCTCCAGAAGTTTCAGATGGGATAAATACATATAGAGCATCTAGTGTTTCAAACCCGAATATCAGCTTGAACAATATGTCACTTTTAACCATCTTCCAAATAGAAGGAGATATGGGTATCGCTTCTCATTACATCTTGACATATAAATTTTATTCTCATACACCTTATTTTATTCTTGAATCAAATATAACACCAAAAGGTTCAGGAACTTGGAATTATTACGAAGATCAGAAATTTGTCTTGCAAGATGGTTATTTTTCAAAAATAAACTGGAAAAACTCAAGTGGAATTTACGAAGATCCAATAGGCCCTGCTAATGGAAATGACATGATAAATCTCGGAGATTTAGATTGGATAGCTGTTTATGAGAATGTTAGCGCAGATTCATTTGGAATAATCTATTTAGAAAGAAATCAAACTAGATCCTATACCCCAAATAATGCTTTCTATGATGAAGCAAATTATGAATATTTCAAAAGAACTCTTTACTCAGGTTCTGTTTCACCTAGTGATTACTTCTATTCTAAAGTTGCGTTAGTTATTTGGAATGCTTTAGATAATTATGAAAAATTAAATGAAACTTATTACAGGCTCAAAAATCCTGTAAATATAAGTATTGGTCCTTCCATAACTTCAGATTCTCAAAATCCAGTTTATATATCTGCAAACTATACTCCTTTATCTCCTAATGATACCCAGAATGTTACATGCTATTCTTATTGGCAAGATAACTTAGAAATAGATTATGCTGTAATAACTATTAATTCATCTGCCTTTAATAATCAAACAATTTTGCAAATAAGTGCTAATGAATCTTGGGTTAATTATACTATTCCAGCAAATAAATTAGAGGCAGGGCAAGTAATTTGCAATATTACAGTTTATGATATTGCTGGATTAAGTAATTCCACTCAAATAAGCTTTAATGTTTCTGACGCTACTCCACCATATTTCACTTCTATTATTAATGAACCAAATACAAATGAAAGTTTGGACCCAAACATCCAAATAAATGTAACGGTTAATCTAACAGAATATTCTAATATATCTTCTGTGATTTTACAATACAGGAATTTTTCTGGAGAATGGCAGAATGTAAGTATGAATAAAACATGGAACGACACTTATATTTATACATATAAAGCAAACTTTACTCCAAGTTCTGAGGGAATATGGCAATACCGTATTTATGTTAACGATACTTTAGGAAATTCTAATTTAAGTCAAATAAGGAATTTGACAGTCTATTGGGATTGGACATGGATTCATTCACCAAAGGATTTCGGTGCAGTTTCCGGTACATTAGCTTCAAACATAACTGTTGGCAATTTAACCATAAACAATACTGGAGATAAACCATTAGGATTCAAATTAGTTTCAAATTGGGATGATAAAAATCAGATATTTTTCAATGATACCCCAGAAACTTCTGCAGGTTTTATTTTTAATTTAGATCCAAAAAATTCTACTTCAATAGAAGTAAAAGTGATGGCAAAAACAACAGAAAGAAGTGATGATTTAACTATTACTATTTATGCTTTAAATTCTTCTGCTTCTCCTAGCTCGAACACAACTGTAGCGACTATAGTAAGCTATACTTCTGGACCTTTCTTACTTATAACCATAACGGATTATAACTCAACCGTAACACAAGGAGATTCGAATATTTTACTAAAAGCTAAATTACAAAATAAAGGAAATGAGACAGCGACTAACACTTGGTTTGCTTTTGATTTACCTAGTGGCTGGATTGTTACTGCAGGTTATTTAAACAATACAGGAATAGGAAATTTAAGCGTGGATGAAATTATTTATCATCAAATATTAGTAAATATTTCGAATAATGCTCCGACAGGAACCCAAGTTGTAAGAGCGTTAGCAGGATGCTCAGAAAATAAAAGTGGTATTGATTCTGTTTCTGTTGTTGTAATGCCTAAGGAAGTAGAAAGAGTTGTAGAGGAAGAAGTATATGTTGGAGGAGGAGCTACTCCCACGACTTCAGCTGCACCAACTTTAACAACAGAAGAAAAAGAAAAACTTTTCCAGACAGAAGAAACTTATGAATTAGTTAGAGGAAGAGAACAAAACTTTATTTTAAAAGTTGAAAATCCTTTTGATTGGGTTTTGGAAAATGTTTCAGTTGATATAACAGGATTTTTAAGTCAATACTTGAAGGTAGATCCCCCTCGTGTTAAAAGAATTCCTGTTAACGGAAGCTTTAATTTTACCATAAGAATAGAGGCCCCAAAATACTTCACAAAAGGAATTTATAATTTAAACTTTACAATAACAGGAATAGTAAATAAAACAAGAATTGGAGAAAATTATATAGCAACATCTTTGACCCATATGAAAGAAAGTAGATTAGTTACTTTAATTATCCATGAAATACCAAAAGAAGAAGCTTTAGAATATTTGAATAAAAGTATTGAGCTAGCAAAAGAAATAAATGAATCTGGAATAAGTGCAGAAGGTATAAATCTTCTTCTTTCTCAAGCAATGAAAAGTTTGGAAAATAAAGATTATGAAAAAGTAAAATCTGTTTATGAAAGGATAAAAGAAAATAGAGAAAAAATATTTTCTGTTCTATCTTTAACGAAAGAAGTTGAAGAAAAGATAGAAGAAGCGTTGCATAATGGAATAGATGTTCCTAAAACAATGAGATTGGTTTTACTCTCTAAAGCTGCTTTAGAAAGAGGAGATTACGATACAGCTTTAAAAAGAATTGAAGATGCAAAGCTAACTTATGCACTAGAAACTGTTGGTAAATTTAATGTTGTAGTATTTGCAAAGAATAACTGGCCAAAATTAACTTTAATTACAATTAGCTTAAGTTTGTTTAGTTGGTTTTCATATCTAGTGATAAAATTCCATCTTATTACCAAAAAGCTTAATACCCTTAAGGAAGAGGAAGAAGTATTACTAGGATTAATAAAGGAAGCACAGAGAGATTGTTTTGAAAGAAAGAAACTTAGTATGAAAGAATATATAGAAAGTTTAATGCAGTATGAAAAAAGATTAACTAAAGTTGTTCAGAAAATGGTAGAATTGGAAACGAAGAAAGCCCATTTGTTTAAAATTTTCATAGGGGAGGAGAAAAGGTTAATTAATGAAAGGAAAAAGTTAATTAACCTTATTAAAGAAGCCCAACATCTCTATTTACAAACTAAAAAACTTGATACAAGGATATATGAGAATAGAGTAAAAAGTTATGTTACTAGATTAGCTGAAATTGAAGAAAGACTTGCTGGTATTGAAGCAAAAAAAGCAATTAAACCAAGATTTAAGTTTTGGTGATGGTGTGAAAAATAAATTATTAATCGAATTTGTGTTTATTTTATTACTTTTTATTATTTTCATCCCATATAGTTTAGCCATTTCAAATGAAACTATTGAAATTCAAAATATACTAAAAATCGCAGAAAAAGATATGGAAGAAATGATAAATGATGGTATAGCTGTTACAAGATATAACGATACTTTAATTTCAGCTAAAAAAATTTATGAAGCACAACTTGCTCTTGAAAGAGCTGGTGGAAAGCCTGATTATTCTTTAGTTTATGAAAAACTAGATGAGCTTAAAAACATAAAGAAAAATGCTTACAAAGCATTGGATGAATTAAGAGCTTTAGAACTTACAATAAATCAAACGAAAGGAATTGATTTATCTCCTGTACTAGAAGTTTATCAAGAGGCAAAAGATGAATTTAGAGCAGAAAGATATGAAAGATGTTTAGAATTAACAGATAAAGCATATAATAAAATTTCAGAATTGGAAGCGTGGCAAACGAAGGTAAAAGTTTTTTATGAAGCAACTTCTCGAAGTATATTGACATTTCTAAAAGAGAATTGGAAAGAAATATCAATTACATTAATTGTAATTTTTACAACTACTGTTTTAAGCTATAATAGAGTAATGTGTTGGAGGATAAATAAAAAGATTGAAAGTTTGAAAAGAAGAAGAGAATCTATAGAGAAGCTTATTGCAAAAACTCAGAAAGAGTATTTTGAAAAAGGAAAGATCAGTGAAACTGCTTATCATATAAGGATAAAAAAATATAGTGAAATGATAAGGGATATAAACAGGCAAATTCCTTTATTGAAAGAAGAACTTAGTATAAGGAGAAAAAGAAAAATTTAATAGAAAACAAATAAAATATAGAAGAAGATGAAAAGAAAGAAGCGCAAAATCATAAAAAAAATTAAGACTAATATTCCTGGTTTTGACAAACTTTTTAAAGAAGGTATTCCACATGGAGCTTCTGTTCTGGTAGAAGGAGGTCCTGGCTCTGGAAAAACAATTTTTTGTTTACAAATTGCTTACAATGCTTGTAAGAATGGTAAAAGAGTTTTATATATGAGTTTTGAAGAACCAGAAGATAGACTAAGAAGTCATATGAAAAATTTTGGTTGGAACCCAGAAAAATATGAAAAGAAAGGTTTACTTTTAATAAAAAGGTTTAATGCTTTAGATATAGCAAGAAGTGTTGAGGCTTTACTTTCTGAGGCAAAAAGAGAATTGCTTATAGAGGTTCAACCTGTTTTAATACCAAAGGAGTTTAACCCAGATATAGTTTGTATAGATTCTCTAAGCTCAATAGCTTCAGCTTTTTCAGGAGAAGAATCTAGGTTTAGAATTTATATGGAACAACTTTTCAGATATTTAGAAGAGCACCACATAACTTCTTTCTTAATAAGAGAAACTGCAAATCCAACGCATATAGGAGTAGTTTATGTAGAGAGAGGAGAAGCTGTAAGTTTTCTATCGGATGGCATAATAGTTCTTTACAATGTAATATATCCGAATGGGAAAAGAGGAAGAGCAATAGAAGTTTTGAAAATGAGAGGGGAAGAAATAGATAGAAGGATAGTTAAAGCAGAAATACTCAATAAAAAAGGTTTTGTTGTTTATCCTAATAGGCAACTAAGAGGAAGATACAAATTAACATAAAATAAGTTATAAAAAGTTTTTTTGTTATTTTTAATTTTATGTCATTAGTTGGAGAGCTATTTGCAAAAGATTATGCAAAAGAAAGAAATTTAGACTGGCAAAGAGTTATGCAAGTTTTAGCATCTTATAATTGGGAGAATAGAACTTATGATGTAAGGCTTGAGTTAAGCGGGCTTAAAGGTTTGGAGGAAGATATTATATATAATTTCTTAACTTTTATGGCAACAGAAATAAACCATCTTACTAGAAAGAATTATTATGACTTTGAAAAGAAAATATTTTCATTTTTAGGTAATCCAAAAGAAATTGTAAAAAGAATTGAAATAGAGGAAAAAAAGAAAGAAAAAATATTGCCAACTTTAGTAAATAATGCTAAAGAATTTGCAGTTAAGTTAGGAAAAGAACTCTATATGCTTGAGCCAATGATATTCTTAAGAGGTAGTGCTTCTCCAAAATCAAGAAAAATATTTTGGTACTATGAGAAAAATCAAGAGAGAATTTTTGTTTCAGATATTGATATAGAAGTTGTTATTTGCGATTTTAATAATGATATTTTTAATTATGCAAGAAAAGAAGCATATGAATTTTCATTGAAAAATAAAATCCCGATAAATGTTCATTTTATGACATTTTCAAATATAGATAAAGGGCTTTTTGATTACGCGTATCCTTTATTTATTCCATATAAAACAAAAAATTAAGGTTACTACTATACTTTGTGTATCTTAGCATTATTAAAAGAAGGGACAAGAGTTTGAGCATAGTATAATTTTGAAAGCTTTTTCTAAATGAGAATATAGCAAAACTTACTTACATCACATTTTTCTGTAACATGCTATTGAAGCATTAACTCTTTTGAATTATTGTTTTATTAATGATCTAATAGCATTTCTTCATCTTTGCATTAATAAGATTCCACTAATTCTCTTTCCAATTCTTTCAAGAATTCTTTCAATATCTTTACTCTTTCTTGGGCCATCTTTTTTGCAGTATTTGTGTTCATTAATGATGGCAACTTTAGAAGTTTTACATAAAAATGATCGATAGCATACTCTTTATCGTTTAGTTTTCTGTTATTAGCAAATGGATCGTCATAATGGTAAAGTTGTTTTCCCCAGGCACCTGAAGGCATCAAACATCTTGCAATGCCAATTGCACCTAAAGCATCAAGTCTATCGGCATCTTGTAAAACTTGTGCTTCTAATGTTTCTGGTTTGATATGACCTTTTGTAAAGCTATGGACACTAATAGCATATATAATATCCTTGATTTTGTTAGCTGAAAGTCCAAAATTTTTTAAAACTTTTTCTGCTATATTAACGCTTTCTTCTACATGTCTTAATTTACTTTCATAACTTCTCATTTCTCCGATATCATGCATTAATGCTGCAACACCGACAACCAATACGTCAACTTTAAGATCTTCTTCTTTTATTATCTTCATTGCCAGGTTATGTACTCTTTCATAATGGTCAAGCATATGTGCGGGTGATAAGAGTTTTTTATTTAATTCTTCTTTCAAGAAGGTATAAGTCTTCTGAATCAATTGCTTTTCTTTTTCATTGTATAAACTCAAATTCAATCTCATACTACTAACTTGAGAATTTTAAATATAAAAAATCTGTTAAAGTTAAGTAACCATAACTTACTATAATTTCACAATTTGCAACTTTTAATGTATCTTAGTAATATTTCCTTGGATGAAAAATAGTAAACAATAGTTCAAAAAATTCAAAAGCTGGATTGAAGAAATAGAAAATGTTATAAAGAATAAAAAAGAGTTTTTGTTAAAAGTTCTAGAAAATCGAAAAAAATTAAATGGTTAGAGTAAACGCCGGGGGTGGGATTCGAACCCACACGGGGCAAAGCCCCACACGGTCTCAAGCCTTACGCTAACTTTTGATTATGTGCGCGTTCGCCTAGTTCCGCCACCCCGGCATCGGATTCATCATCAAATCAGAGCTTGAAACCAATATTAAATATTTTCTTAATTGATAAATTTTGTTACAAAAATTTAAAAATTGCTTTTTTATTTTAATTTTTATTTTATAACTTCTATTTTTCCTGAACGTGGAACATTTAATTGCAATTCATTTCTGAATTCTGTGACAAAAGCTCCTTCTAATCTAACTCTATCTCCAACAGAAACTTGATCAATATTTTTGCCCCAAAGAGTTAGATTTATTCTTCCGCTATCATCTTCTAATAAAACTCTTGCAACTTCTCTAACTCCATATTTTGTCATAACTTCTCTTTTCTCGCTCTTATCAACTACTTCTCCTTCTACTGAAACATTACTCATTCCACTTCTCAATTCTTTAATTTTCATAAAACCTTTTTGTTAAATAAAGAATAAAAATGTTA